>DATIYW010000278.1:0-5358 GCA_035517415.1 Thermoanaerobaculaceae bacterium | reverse complement strand
AACGACCCCGCCAACCGCGCGTTCTGCGACGGCCTGACCGAGATCCTCGCCAGCACGCTGACCCAGTTCGAACGCTTCCGCGAGACGCTCTGGGTCGTCCCGGCGAGCGAGGTGCGGGCCGAGAAGGTCGACAGCGCCGGCGCCGCGCGCCGCGCCTTCGGCGTCAACCTCGCGGTCACCGGCGGCGTGCAGCGCGACGGCGACCGCCTCCGGCTCGCGCTCAACCTGGTCGACACCGCGAACCTGCGCCAGCTCCGCTCGCAGGTCATCGAGGGCGACGAGGCGGACGTCTCCGGCCTGGAGGACCGCGTCGTCGCCGCGATCGCGGAGATGCTCAACCTCCAGCTCGGGACCGCCGACCAGACGCAGCTCAAGGCGGGCGGCACGAGTGTACCGGCCGCGTACGAGCTGTACGTCCAAGCGCGCGGCACGCTCGGCACCTACCAGGGCGAGCGCGACCCCCAGAAGGCGGCCGACCTGTTCGAGCGCGCGATCGCGCTCGACCCCTCGTTCGCGCTCGCGCACGCCGGACTCGCCGAGGCGCGCCTCGAGCTGTACGGCTGGAAGAAGGAGCCGGCCCTGGTCGAGGCCGCCGCCGCGAGCGCGCGACGCGCCGCGGAGCTCTCCGCTCGGCTGCCCGAGGCGCACATCACCCTAGGCAAGATCTACGCCGCGACCGGCAGGTACGAGGACGCCGCGCGCGAGCTCCAGCTCGCCCTGCGGCTCGACCCGCGGAGCGGCGCCGCACTGCTCGAGCTGGCGCAGACGCTCGACGCGCTCGGGCGGACCGATGCGGCCGAGGCGACCTACAGGCAGGCGATCGACCTCAGGCCGGACTACTGGCTGGCGCACACCCGGCTCGGCACCTTCTACGCCCGCC
The DNA here is from genome assembly GCA_035517415.1 of Thermoanaerobaculaceae bacterium. Taxonomy (GTDB): domain Bacteria; phylum Acidobacteriota; class Thermoanaerobaculia; order Thermoanaerobaculales; family Thermoanaerobaculaceae; genus DATIYW01. The sequence goes on along the minus strand of DATIYW010000278.1, from coordinate 4,478 downwards.
ATGGGCGCTACGACCAGGCGGAGTCGCAGTTCCAGCGCGTGATCGCGCTCGCGCCGGAGAACTTCTGGGGCTACAACGGCCTCGGCGTCGTCTACTTCACCCTCGCGCGCAACGCCGAGGCGCGGGCGATGTTCGAGCGGGCGCTCGCGATCCGCCCGTCGTACGTGCTCTACTCCAACCTCGGCACGCTCGCGTTCACCGAGCGCAACTGGGCCGAGGCGGTCGCCAAGTTCGAGCACGCCCGCGCCATCGACGACCGCGACTACCTGCTGTGGGGCAACCTCGGCATCGCCTACCACTGGCTCGGCGGGCACGAGCGCGAGGCGCGCGACGACGTCGCCCGGGCGGTCGAGCTCGCCCGCCGCCAGCTCGAGGTCAACCCCCACGACACCGCGGTGCTCGCCGATCTGGCGGGCTACCACGCCCTGCTCCACGACCGCCCGGAGGCGCTACGTCTGATCCGCCAGGTCGAGGCGGACGGGCGCAAGAAGCCAGAGCTGGCGATCCAGATCGCGGACGCCTACGCCGACCTCGACGATCCCGGCAGCGCGATCGCGTGGATCGGCACCGCGCTCGGGCTCGGCCTGCCGGCTGCCGACGTGGCGAGCCGGCCCGGCTTCGACCGCCTGCGCGGCGACCCGCGGCTCGCGAAGCTGCTCCAGGCGCACCGCGAGGGCCCGGCCCAGCAGGGGCGATCATGAGCCTCACGGCCACCGGAACGAGTGATCTGCGGCGGCGACGGCGCGGGCGGGGACCCGCACCGTTTCGGCCGCGGAGGCAGCGAAGGAGGAGAGACGAAATGGCCAAGAAGGTCGAGTACCGCAAGCGGGTCACGATCACCGTCACGCCGGACCCGGACTCGAGTGAGCCGTACTGCAACGTGGACCAGAGCGTGGTCCACCTCGAGTATGGCGGCGAGGTCACGTTCAGGACCGCCAAGGGGTGCGGGCCGCTGACCGTGTTCTTCCCGACGCCGCCGTGGGCGCCCGCCGTCTTCCCCGGGCTGAAGGGCCGGCACGAGTCGCGCGTTCCCGGCACGCGCGCCGGGAAGACGTTCAAGCTCCTCGGCCCGAAGCACGCCACGAAGGGGCCGCGACACTACCCCTATGCGGTCTACTGCCAGGCCCACAACTGCTTCGCCCACGGCTCGATGCCGCGGATGATCATCGGCCCGTGACCGTCTGAGCCGGCAGCGCCGGCCGCGTCACTGCGCGCCGGGATGCGCCGGCGGCGGCGAAGCTCTGCGCCGCCGGCGCGTTCGCCGTCCGCGGGCTAAGTTAGAATGAGTCGCCGCTTGCAGCGGACGGGAGGCAGCGCGCGATGGCAGATCCACAGCACGACCTGGTGATCATCGGCTCGGGACCCGGCGGCTACGTCGGGGCGATCCGCGCCGGCCAGCTGGGGCTCGACGCCGTCGTCGTCGAGCGCGACCCGTTCCTCGGCGGGACCTGCCTCCACCGCGGCTGCATCCCGACCAAGGCGCTGCTGCACACCGCGGACCTGCTCCAGCAGGCGCGCGACGGCGCGAAGTTCGGCGTCGTCGCCTCCGAGGTCCGCCTCGACCTCAAGGCGGCGCACGACCACAAGCGCAAGGTGGTGACGAAGAACTCGAAGGGGGTCGAGTTCCTCTTCCGCAAGAACAAGGTCGCCTGGGTCCAGGGCACGGCGCGGCTGGCGGGCAAGGGCGTCGTCGAGGTGACCAAGGCGGACGGCACGGTGGAGAAACTCGCCGCCAAGCACGTCATCCTCGCCACCGGGTCGCGCTGCGGCGACCTGCCGTTCCTCGCCGCCGACGGCGACCGCGTGCTCAACTCCGACCAGATCCTCGAGCTCGGCGAGGTGCCGGCGCGCCTGCTCATCCTCGGCGCCGGCGCGGTCGGGATGGAGTTCGCCTCGATCTTCGCCCGCTTCGGCTCGCAGGTGACGGTGGTGGAGCTGCTCGACCGCGTCCTCCCGCTCGAGGACCCGGAGGTCTCCGTCGAGGTCGAGAAGGCGTTTCGGCGCCTGGGGATCACGGTCCACACCGGCGCGCGCCTCGAGGAGGCGAAGGTCGCGGGGGCGACGGTGGCGGCGCGCGTCGTCACCGCCAAGGGCGAGACGCTGCAGCTCGAGGTCGACCGCCTGCTGCTCGCGGTCGGCCGGGTCGCCAACTTCAAGGGCATCGGACTGGAGTCGACCAAGGTGCAGATCGAGCGCGGGCGCATCGTCGTCGACGAGTTCTGCCGCACCGCCGAGGAGGGCGTCTACGCGATCGGCGACCTGCTGCGCACGCCGTGGCTCGCGCACGTCGCCTCGATGCAGGGGATCCTGGCGGTCGAGCACATCGCCGGCGCCCACCCCCAGCCGATCAACTACGGCCAGGTGCCGTCGTGCACCTACTGCTGGCCGGAGGTGGGCTCGATCGGCCTCACCGAGCCGCAGGCGAAGGAGAAGGGGCTCGACATCCGCATCGGCAAGTTCCCCTTCTCCGCGATCAGCAAGCCGGCGATCATCGGCGAGAGCCTCGGCTTCGTGAAGATCGTCGCCGACGCGCGCTACGGCGAGATCCTCGGCGTGCACATCGTCGGCCCACACGCCACCGAGCTGATCGCCGAGGCCGAAGCGGCGATGCGCGGGGAGCTGACCGACGAGGAGCTGGTGCACACGATCCACGCGCATCCGACGCTGCACGAGGCGGTGCACGAGGCGGCCGAAGCGGTGCGCGGGGCCGCGATCCACGTCTAGCGCCCGGGCGTCCCGGGCCGTGGAGGTCGAGCGCCCCGGCTCGTACGCCGGTACGTCACCGGCGGAGCGGGAAATGAGATCGGGCAGTTGGAGCTTATAGCGGTGCGGGGGTGGGTATGCCGGTCAACGTCGTGATGCCGCAGATGGGCGAGTCGATCACCGAGGGCACGATCGTGCGTTGGTTCAAGGGCGAGGGCGAGGCGGTCGCGAAGGACGAGCCGCTGCTCGAGATCTCGACCGACAAGGTCGACGCCGAGGTGCCGTCGCCGGCCGCCGGCACGCTCGCCAAGATCCTCAAGGGCCCCGGCCAGACCGTCGCGGTGGAGACCGTGATCGGCGTGATCGCCCAGGCGGGCGAGGCGGTCGGGGCGCCCACGCCGGAGGCGGCGTCCCAGCCCTCGGCGGTCGAGCCCAAGCCGGCCGAGCCCGCGCCGGCTCGACCCGCACCGGCGCCTGCCGCGGCTCCCCCCCGAGAGCCCGTCGCCGCCGCGCCGCAGCCACGTCCGGTCGCCGCGCCGAGTCCGGCGGCGCCCGCGACGCCAACCGCGCCGAGCTCGGCCGGCGAGTCCGAGGCCGAGGCCATGCGGCGCCGCTCCTCGCCGCTGGTACGCCGCATCGCCGCCGAGCACAGCGTCGACCTCGCGCTGGTCCCCGGCACCGGCCTCCAGGGGCGGGTCACGAAGGACGACATCCTCGCCTTCGTCGAGGGTCAGCGCAGTGGTGCAGCCGCCGCGGTCGCGACCGCGCCCGCTGCGAGTGCCGCGCGCCCCGCCCCGGCGCCCGCCCCGACACCCGCCGCCCCCGCGCCGGCGCGGACCTCGAAGCCGACCGTCCCGTACGCCACGGGAGCGACGCTGGGCCCCACCGGGCCGTTCGCCGGCGACGAGCGGCGAGAGCCGATGTCGGTCATGCGGCAGAAGATCGCGGAGCACATGGTGCTCTCGCGGAGGACCTCGCCGCACGTCCACACCGTGTTCGAGGTCGACATGTCCCGGGTGGTGGCGCTGCGCGAGAGTGCGAAGGCGACGTTCGAGGCCCGCCACGGCCTCAAGCTCACCTACACGCCGTTTTTCCTCGCCGCCGTGATCGAGGCGCTGCGGACGTTCCCGGTCGTCAACGCGACGCTCGACGGCAACGACATCGTCTACCACCGGCACGTCAACCTCGGCGTGGCGGTGGCGCTGCCGCACGGGCTGATCGTGCCGGTGGTGCGGCACGCGGAGGAGCTGTCGCTGGTCGGCCTGCAGCGCACCGTCACCGACCTCGCGACCCGGGCCCGCAACAAGCAGCTCAAGCCCGAGGACGTCGGCGGCTCGACGTTCTCGATCACGAATCCGGGGCCGTACGGCGGTCTATACGGGCTGCCGATCATCAACCAGCCGAACGTCGCGATCCTCTCCACCGGCGGCATCCATCGCCGCCCGGTGGTCGTCGCCGACGAGCTCGGCCGCGAGGCGATCGCGATCCGCGACATGGTCTACCTGGCGCTCTCGTTCGACCACCGTCTCGTCGACGGCGCGACCGCGGACCAGTTCATGGCGGTGATCAAGGCGAGCCTCGAGGCCGGAGCGTTCGAGCTCGGCTGATTCGCGCCCGGGTCGGCAGACCCGGACTGGCAAGCCTCTTGCGTAGCTCCCCGCTGGAGGGGAGAAGCCATGCTCGTCCAAGCGACCCTGCTCGCCGTCGCGGCACTCGCCGCGGGCGGGACATCCGTACCGGACTCAGCCACTTCCGGCGTGGCGGCCGCGACCGCC
>DATIYW010000277.1:0-19073 GCA_035517415.1 Thermoanaerobaculaceae bacterium | reverse complement strand
GGAGGCGATCGACGCCTTCACGACGCTGCTCAACACCTACAAGACGTCGGACAAGGCGGCCGCGGCGCTGCTCAAGAAGGGCCTCGCCTACCTCGAGATGGGCGACCGGGCGCAGGCGGTGATCAACCTCCAGTACGTGCTCTACGAGCACCCCGGCACGAAGGAGGCGGACCTCGCCCGGACCAGGCTCGCTGCCCTCGGCGTCAAGGTGAAGTGACCCGCAACGACCACAAAGCGGCGGGTGCAGAATCCGCCGCTTTGTGGTATGTTCTCCGCCCGCACCGCTTTGCGGGGCTGCGAGGTCTCGGCGTCGGGAACGGATCCGGCCCGCGTCTCGCCTCCCCCGCGCGGTCGCGAACGAGAGCAGCGTCGAGCAACGAGGAGAGGGCATGGCGAAACGGATCAAGTCTGGACTCAAGCGCCGGCGGCAGGACGAAGTGCGGCGGCTGCGCAACCGCGCGGTGCGCACCCGGGTGCGGAACGCGATCAAGGCGCTCCGTACGGCGATCGGCGGCGGCGACGCGGAGCAGGTGAAGTCGCTCCTTCCCCGCACCGTGTCGGTGATCGACGGCGGCGTGCGCAAGGGCGTGTTCCATCGCAACACCGCGTCGCGCTTCAAGTCGCGTCTGACCACGCAGGCCAACGCGGTCCTCAACGCGCAGCAGGGATAGGGGTTGCCCGCGCCGTCTCGCCCCCCCGCGACCGCCCTCTTCCCGGAGCTGCTGGTCAAGCGGGGGAAGGTCCGCGACATCTACCGGGCCGGGCCCGACCGGCTGCTGATCGTCGCCAGCGACCGCATCAGCGCGTTCGACGTCGTCCTCGACCCCGGGATCCCGGGCAAGGGCGCGGTGCTCACGCAGCTCTCCAACTTCTGGTTCGAGCGGCTCGCGGGCGTGGTGCCGAGCCACCTCGTCGCCACCGCCCCGGAGGCATTCCCGGCGCCCTTCACCGCACGGCCGGAGCTGGCGGGCCGGGCGTGCCTGGTGCGCGCGGTGCGCATCGTCCCGGTCGAGTGCGTCGTGCGCGGGTACATCGTCGGGTCGGGCTGGAAGGAGTACCTCGCCGGCGGCACCGTGTGCGGCATCCGGCTGCCGGCCGGGCTGCGCCAGGCGGACCGGCTGCCCGAGCCGATCTTCACCCCGTCGACCAAGGCCGAGGTCGGACACGACGAGAACATCGGCTTCGACCGGGTGGTGCGGATCGCCGGCGGTCCGGTCGCGGAGCGGCTACGCAGCGTGTCGATCGAGCTCTACCGCCGTGCCGCGGCGCACGCCGAGTCGCGCGGCATCATCGTCGCCGACACCAAGTTCGAGTTCGGTCTCGACGAGGCGGGCGAGGTGGTGTGGGCGGACGAGGCGCTGACGCCCGACTCCTCGCGCTTCTGGCCCGCCGACCGCTACGCGCCGGGCAGCAATCCCCCTTCGTTCGACAAGCAGTTCGTCCGCGACTGGCTCGAGGCGTCGGGTTGGGACAAGCGCCCGCCCGCGCCGACGCTCCCGGCGGACGTCGTCGAGAAGACGCTCGCGCTCTACCTCGAGGCGTACCGGCGCCTCACCGGCCGCGACCTGCGCCTGCCCGCGGCCGGCTAGCGGCGCCGGCGCCGCAGGCGTCCTGAAGCGCTCCCCGCCTGCTATAATCCGCGGACTCCGAGCGACGGGAGGTCGCCCCGAATGGCATCCAAGCCGGTCCCCAGCGAAAAGATCCGAAACGTGGCGGTGGTCGGGCACTCCTCCACCGGCAAGACCACTCTCATCTCCGCGCTGCTCTTCGACACGAAAGTGCTGAACCGGCTCGGCAAGGTGGACAAGGGCACCGCCGTCACCGACTTCGACGAGGAGTCGGTCGAGCGCAAGATCACGATCGCGACCGCCGTCGCTCACGCCCACCACCGCGACTGCAAGCTCAACCTGATCGACACGCCGGGCTACTCGATCTTCACCACCGAGGCGGTGCAGGGCGTGATGGTCGCCGAGGCCGCCCTGCTCCTGGTGTCGGCCGTGGCCGGCTCGGAGGTGCAGACCGAGAAGATGTGGAAGGTCTGCGCCGCCGTCGGCAAGCCGGTGCTGATCGCGGTCAACATGATGGACCGCGAGCGCGCCTCCGCGGCGCGCACCGTGCAGCAGCTGCAGAAGAGGTTCGGCCGGGAGGTGGTCCCCGTGCAGCTGCCGATCGGCGAGGAGAGCAAGTTCGCCGGCGTCGTCGACCTGCTGCAGATGAAGGCGTTCCGCTTCCCCGCCGACGAGTCCGGCGCGGTCGAGGAGATCGCCGTCCCCGCCGACCTCAAGGACGACGCCGAGGCGGCGCGAGGCGCGCTGATCGAGATGGTGGCGGAGCAGGACGAGGCGCTGCTCGAGAAGTTCTTCGCCGAGGGCTCGCTCTCCGGCGAGGAGCTCGCCGCCGGCCTCAAGAAGGCGGTTGCGGCGCGCCGCATCTTCCCGCTCCTGTACTGCTCCGCCGGCCGCAACCAGGCCGTGCAGCCGCTCGCCGACGCGCTCGTCGAGCTCGTCCCCAACCCGCTCTCGGTCCCGGTCGCGGCGAAGAACGTCGCCGACGAGGCGATGACGCTGACGCCGCGCCCGGACGACACGCCCGTCGCCTACGTGTTCAAGACCCTCGCCGATCCCTACGCCGGCCGCATCACGCTGCTGCGCGTGTTCTCCGGCTCGCTCGCCGCGGATGGCACCTACCACAACCGCCAGCGCGACGTCGCGGAGCGCTTCGGCGCGGTCAACTGGATGCAGGGCAAGGAGCTCGCGCCGGTCGAGAAGCTCGTCGCGGGCGACATCGGCGCGGTCGCGAAGCTCAAGGAGACGCGCACCGGCGAGACGCTCACCTCCAAGGACGGCGCGGTCATCATCCCGCCGGTGCCGATTCCGGAGGCGGCAATCTCGTTCGCGATCACCGCCAAGGCCAAGGGCGACGAGGACAAGATCGCGCAGGGCCTGCTCAAGCTGCAGGACGAGGACCCGACGCTGCACATCGGCCGCGACCCGCAGACCAAGGAGCAGTTGGTCGCCGGCGCCGGCCAGCTCCACGTCGAGATCGCGGTCGCGCGGTTGCGCAAGCGCTACAAGGTCGACGTCACGCTGCAGCCGCCCAAGGTCCCGTACCGCGAGACGATCACCAAGACCCTCGAGCTCACCGTGCGCCACAAGAAGCAGTCGGGCGGCCACGGGCAGTTCGCCGAGGCGAAGGTGCGCGTCGAGCCGCTGCCGCGCGGCGGCGGCTACGAGTTCGTCGACAAGATCTACGGCGGGTCGATCTCGCAGAACTACCGGCCGTCGGTGGACAAGGGCATCCAGAGCGCATCCGGCGTCGGTCCGCTCTCCGGGCACCCGGTGGTGGACTTCCGCGTCGTGCTGCTCGACGGCAAGGAGCACTCGGTCGACTCCTCCGACATGGCGTTCCAGATCTGCGGCCGCAAGGCGTTCCGCGAGTCGATCAAGCAGGCCGGGCCGACCATCCTCGAGCCCGTGATGCAGGTCGAGATCACGGCGCCCGACGAGTTCCTCGGCGACATCATGGGCGATCTCAACTCGCGCCGCGGCCGCGTGCAGGGGATGGAGCCGGGCGACGGACAGACCGTGGTCAAGGCCCAGGTGCCGCTCGCCGAGATGCTCACCTACTCGCAGACGCTGCGGTCGATCACCGGCGGGCGCGGCGACTTCCACATGGAGTACTCGCACTACGACGAGGTGCCGCGCCAGATCCAGGAGAAGATCGTCAAGGAGAGCGGCGTGGTGGCGGGCGAGGAGGAGGAGGAGTAGGCGTCGCCCGGGCCCGGCCGCCGCACCCCCGCGGCGGGGGTCCAGCCCCCGCATCGAGACGGTCGGAGTGCCGCGGCGTGACAGGGGTTGACAAGCTCGACAGAACGTGTCATGGTGACACTGTGAGTTGTCTTTGCAGTTGCGTGTTTGCGTTGACCTCAAGGTAAACCTGCCGCAAGGGACAGCGACCTTGCGGCTTTTTTCGTACGTCGGGACGCACCCGGCATGAGCAACGGCGGGCCCGAGTGGCCGTCGGCAACAAGGAGAACGCAGTATGGCGCAGGGAACGGTGAAGTGGTTCAACGACACGAAGGGTTTCGGCTTCATCACGCAAGAGGGCGGCGAGGACGTCTTCGTCCACTACACGGCGATCATGGGTGAGGGCTTCCGGACGCTGAAGGAAGGCGCGCGGGTCGAGTTCGACATCGTGCGCGGGCCCAAGGGACTGCAGGCGGCCAACGTCCGCCCGGTCTAACTTCCCCGGACGATCGGAACACGAAGGGCGGCGATCTCGCCGCCCTTCCCTTTTGTCGCGATGATGCAGTTGGAGCGCTACCGGGCGCCGACCGGCTCCGCGGGCGCCGTCACCGGGATCGGCAGCTGGATGCGGCTGCGCGGCGCTCCGTAGTAGGGCCGGTAGCCGAGGTCGAGCTTGGCGGTGGGTCCCTTCTGGAGCAGTTGGTCGAGGCCGACGACCGCCTCCTCGCGGCTCGCGAACGCCATCTCGTGCACGCGCGACATGACGATCGCCTCCTTCGGGCAGGCGTCGACGCAGAAGCCGCAGTAGACGCAGCGCAGCAGGTCGATGGTGAACACCTTCGGCCGCTTCTCGAACTCGACGGTGGCGGAGTCAGGCGTGTCCTCCGCCTCGATGTGGATGCACTCGGCCGGGCACGCGGTCTCGCACATGTAGCACGCGACGCAGCGCGGCGAGCCGTCCTCGCGGGTGAGGAGGATGTGGCGCCCGCGCAGCCGCTCCGAGTATTCGCGCTTGACCTCCGGCCACTCGATCGTGACGGTGTACTTGCGGCCGAACAGGTTGCCGAGGAAGTGGCGCAGCGTCACCGCCAGCCCCTTGACGATCTCGACCAGGTAGAGCCGCTGGATCGCGCCGAGCGGCTTGGCGTCGCAGACGATCACGTCCTGCGGCCTCATCGGTCCAGCTCCCCGGCGATCACGTTCATGCTCCCGAGGATCGCCACCGCGTCGGAGACCATGTGGCCCGGGAGCATGTGCTCGAACGCCTGGAAGATCGCGAAGCACGGCGGGCGCACCTTGATGCGGTAGGGGCTGCCACTGCCGTCGGAGACGATGTAGAAGCCGAGCTCGCCGTTGGCCGCCTCGGTGTAGCCGTAGACCTCGCCGCGCGGCACCTTCATCCCCTCCATGACGAGCTTGAAGTGCCAGATCAGCGACTCCATTTCGGTGTAGACCTCTTCCTTGGGCGGGAGCGCGACGCGGTGGTCGTCGACGATCACCGGCCCCGGCACCATCCGGCCGAGCGCCTGCGCGACGATCTCCAGCGACTGCCGCATCTCCTCCACGCGCACGAGGTAGCGCGCGTAGGTGTCGCCCGCGTGGGAGACCGGTACCTTGAAGTCGTAGGTCTCGTAGCCGAGGTAGGGCTCGGCCTTGCGGATGTCGTAGGCGACGCCGGAGGCGCGCAGGCACGGCCCGGTCCAACCCCAGTCGAGTGCGTCCGCCGCGCTCATCGCGCCGACGCCCTCGGTCCGCTCGCGGAAGATGCGGTTGTCGGTGATCAGCCTCTCCATGTCGTCGAGCAGGCGCGGGATGCGCTTGAGCAGGTAGCGCACCGAGGACTCGAAGTCGTCCGGCACGTCGAACGACAGCCCGCCGATGCGGACGTACGACATCGTCAGCCGGCTGCCGCAGCACGCCTCGAGCACCGAGTAGATCTCCTCGCGTGCCTCGTACATGTAGAGGAACGGCGTCATCGCGCCGAGGTCGTTGAGGTTGGCGCCGATGTCGACGATGTGGTCCATGATCCGCGACAGCTCCGAGAGGATGAGGCGGATCACCTGCGCCCGCGGCGGCGCCGTGACGCCGACGAGCCTCTCGACCGCGAGCGCGTAGCCGACGCCGTTCATCATCGCCGAGCAGTAGTTGAGCCGGTCGGTGTAGGGGATGACCTGGTTCCAGGTGTGCTGCTCGGCCATCTTCTCGAAGCAGCGGTGGAGGTAGCCGATCTCCACCTCCGCCTGGGTGATCACCTCGCCGTCGAGGCGGACCACGGCGCGCAGCGTGCCGTGCGTGGCGGGGTGCGACGGGCCGAGGTTGAGCACCTGGGTCTCGAAGTGGTCCTCGTCCTCCTGGACCTCGTCCGCCCACGACGGCGCGAGCTGCTCGCCCTCGCGCAGCAGCCAGCGCTGCCCGGGATCGTAGTCCTTGCGCAGCGGATGGCCGTGAAACGCCGGGTGGCAGAGGATCCGCTTGAGGTTGGGATGGCCGGAGAAGCGAATGCCGAACATGTCGAACGCCTCGCGCTCGAACCAGTCGGCCGCTTTCCAGACACTGACCAGGGAGGGCACGACCGCGTCGTCCTCGCGCACCGGCACCTTGACGCGGATCCGGTGCCCGCGGTCGATCGAGTAGAGGTGGTAGACGACGTCGAAGCGCTGCTCGCGATCGGGGTAGTCGACGCCGCACAGGTCGGACAGCAGCCTGCAGTCGAGCGCGGGATCGTCCTTGAGGTGGCGCGCGAACGCCGGCAGCACCTTGCGATCGACGCGGAACGTCTGCAGGTCGACGCCCCCGACCTCCTCGACGCCGCTGCCGGGCGGGAACGCGTGCCGCACCGCGGCCGCCCTCTCCTCACGATTCGCCATCGCTCGCCCCGCCCCTCACCCGCCTACCGCGGCCTGCGCGGCCTTGCGGGCGGCGATCGCGCGCTGGTACTGCGTCTCGCCGCGCTCGATCATCTCCTGCAGCTTGACGACGCCCTGGAGCAGCGCCTCGGGGGTCGGCGGGCAGCCTGGCACGTAGACGTCGACCGGGATGAACTCGTCGATCCCCTGCACCACGTGGTAGGCGCGATAGAACCCGCCGGTGCAGGCGCACACGCCCATCGAGATCACGTAGCGGGGCTCCGCCATCTGCTCGTAGATCCGCACCATCACCGGCGCCATCTTGTCGGTGATCGTCCCCGCCACGATCAGCAGGTCCGACTGGCGGGGCGAGAAGCGGACCACCTCGGCGCCGAAGCGGGAGATGTCGTAGTGCGACATCATGAAAGACATGAACTCGATGCCGCAGCACGCCGTCCCCATCGGGAACGGCCACAGGCTGTTCTTGCGCGCGGCGTTGAGCATCTGCTCGAAGCGGGTGGTGAGGAAGATCTGGCTGCCGTCCGGTCGGCGCCGCGCGGCGCCCGGGCCCTCGCCCGCGCCCGCCGTCGGCGGCGGGGACGGCTTCACCGCGTCATCGCCCATGATGCCCTCCACTCTCTAGCCAACCGCACGTCCCCATCCGCTGTTCCAGCTGCGCTCGGGCTCGGCCATTATACGTTCTTTCACAATCAGGGCGGGACCGTGCCCTTCTGGCCCGCGCCCTCGGGACAGAAGCGGCCGAGCACCCGGCGGACGAACCCCCGCGTCTCGCGGTAGTCCGGCATCCCGTGGGCCCGCTCCACCACCGCGCCCCCGGCGTTGTAGGCGGCGAGTGCGAGCGCGAGGTCGCCGAAGCGGTCGAGCAGCTTGCGCAGGTGGCTGCATCCGCCGGCGAGGTTCGAGCGGGGCTCGTAGGGGTTCGCCAGCCGCTCCTCGATCCACACCGACGGCATCAGCTGCATCAGCCCGCCTGCGCCGACCCGCGAGACGGCCCACGGGTTGAACCCCGACTCGGCCTCCGCCACCGCCGCGACCAGGCGCGGGTTGAGGTTCGCCTCTCGGCTCGCCGCGAGGATCTCCGCCGCGAACGGCGTGCGGGGAGGGAGCGCCTCGTCGGCGAACCCGGGCGGGCACTTGGGCTTGGCGATCGGCTCCGGCTTGACCTCGACCTCGTCCGCGATGACGCGGTCGAGGCGCGCCAGCGGGACGACGATCGCCCCGCCACCGCCGAGGTCGAGGCGGATCTGCCGTTCGTCCACCAGGCGCGCGCCCGCCACCGGCAGGATCCGCCCGTCGACGAACACCGCCAGGTACTGACACCTCGCAGCCCCGCCCGTCAATGCCATCGCAACGCCGAGGGCGGCGATGAGCCACGCGCGGCAGGTGGGAAGCGCGGAGCGACTCGAGCCCGACCCGGCCCGGGGCCCGGGGTCCGGGGCCCGGGGTCCGGAACGACCTGGGTTCCGACCCAGTGACGCCTGTGCTCCGCCGCATCGAGCGGCGAATGGGACAAGCGGGGACGGCGACTCGGGAAGATACGCGCGCACCGACGCCGCTTTGTCGTTCTCTGACCCCTGACCCCGGATCCCGGACCCCGGTCTCATGCGCGGGGGTGCTTGGCGTCGTAGAGCGCGCGCAGCCGCTCCCGCGTGACGTGGGTGTAGATCTCGGTCGTCGAGATGTCGGAATGGCCGAGCATCGCCTGCACCGCGCGCAGGTCCGCGCCGTGCTCGAGCAGGTGGGTGGCGAACGAGTGCCGGACGACGTGCGGCGAGAGGTGCGTGGCGATCGCGGCGCGGCGGCCATAGGAGGTGATCAGCTGCCAGAAGTGCTGGCGCGTCATCCCCTGCCCTCGCACCGTGAGGAACACCTCGTCGGCGCGGTGCCGGTCGTGCGTGGGACGGACGTTTTCGAGGTAGCGGGCGATCCAGCCGCGCGCCTGCGAGCCGACCGGCACGATCCGCTCCTTGCTGCCCTTGCCCCACACGCGGAGGTAGCCGGGGTCGAGGCGGAGCTGGCCGAGCGTGAGCGACACCAGCTCCGAAACCCGCACCCCGGTGGCGTAGAGGGTCTCGAGCATCGCCCGGTCGCGCACGCCGAGCGGGGTCTCGACGTCGGGCGCGGCGAGCAGCGCCTCGACCTCGGCGGCGGTGAGGAAGTGCGGGAGGCCGCGCATCAGCTTCGGCGTGTCGATCTCCAGCGTGGGGTCCTGGTCCCCGGCGCCACGCTCGAGCAGGTGGCGGTAGAAGCCGCGCAGCGCGGCGAGGGCGCGGGCGGTGGAGCGGGCGGACATCCCGCGCCCGCGCAGCGCGGTGATGTAGCGCCGCAGGTCGGCGCGCTCGCAGCCCCCGGCCTCCTGGCCGCGCGCCGCCAGCCACTCCCCGAAGCTCGTCAGGTCGCTGCGGTAGGCGCTCACGGAGTGCGCCGAGAGGCCGCGCTCCACCACCAGCACCGCGAGGTAGTCGGGCAGGAGCCGGCGGAAGAAATCGGTCTCGGGCTGCGGCTTACCCACGCGCCCTCGCCCGGCGCAGGCGGGGCTCGTGCCGGTAGCGGGCGAGGTCGAGCGTGCCGTCGAGGCGAAACTCCACGCCCTCCGCCTCGAGCAGCGCCCGCTGCAGCCCCGGCGGGAGGTCGCCGCGCCGGTTCGTGGAGCAGCCGCCGGAGGCGTTCACCACGCGCTGCCACGGGACGTCCTCCGGCGAGGAGTGCATTGCCCACCCCACCGCCTTGGGCGACAGCGTGTTGCCGATCAGCCCGGAGATCTGCCCGTAGGTCATCACGCGCCCGCGCGGGATCTTCCGCACCAGCGCATAGACGACCTCCCACGCGCCGTGGCACGGCTCCTGAATCTCGCCGTGGAGCCGCTCCGGCTGCGAGCGCCGATCCCGCTGTCGCCCTCTTCCCGCCGTCATCCCTCGTCTGCCCGCGCCCACCTTAGCAGCGTCGCGCTCCCGCTTCACGGCACCCGCGGTTGCGGCCGCGCCGCGGCCGTCTCGGGCGCCGCCGCGCCGCGCGGGAAGTGTCGATCCTCGCGCACCTGGCGCGCCTGCCACAGGTGCCGGCGCTCGTGCGCCGCCAGGTAAGCGAGGTACTCGTGCATCCCGAGACGGAACACCCGCACCCGCGGCACCGGCACCGAGATGCGGCGCAGGTCCAGCCCCGATGCGGCGCGCATCCGCACGAGGAGCTGCTCGTGGAGGTCGGCGAAGGCCGCCATCGCCGCCCGTACCGGCGCGTCGAGCTGCGGCTGGAGACGCGCGGCGGCCTTGAACCTGAGGCGCGGCGGCGGCTCGGTCAGCGCGATCACCCAGCGCGCGATCAGCCCGGACCGGTAGCCGCCGCGGCTCGACCAACCCTCGAGGCGCGCCCGGTCGATGCCGCGGTCGAACAGGGGCAGCGTCTCCGAGCCGGCGATGTTGAGGTGGGAGATGCACTCGCCGATCGACCACCGGCCCGGGCCCGGGCGCCAGTTGAAACCCACGTCGTCGAGGCCGGCGGCCACGTCCTGCGCCGACTTGAGCGTTGCGCGGAGCTGCCGGTCGACCTCTTGCAGCTCCGGTGCCAGCCATCCCACCTTGCGGCCCTTGCCCGTGTCCATCTCGCCTCCCGCCCGGTGCTGCGAGCGCGTCTGAGTCGCCTCGGACGGCCACGAGTCTAGCCGACGCGGTGGGTAGAATGGCGCCCGTGGCGCCACGCATCGACCTGGCGAAGCGGAAGGTGACGTGCTCGGTGCACGACCTCCTGCCCGAGACGACGCGTTCCGGGCTCGGGGTGCCGGGCGAGGGGCTCTCCCGGCTGTCGGTGGGCGCGGAGCTGCACCGCATCGTCCAGTCCGCCCGACAGCAGGAGGAGCGCGAGTACAGCGTCGAGGTGCCGGTCGCGGCGGCCGTCGACCTCGACGGCTGGGAGCTCCGCATCCTCGGGCGCGCCGACGGCCTCGGCCGCACCGCCGCCGGCGAGCCGCTGGTCGAGGAGATCAAGACGCTCCACTTCCGCAGCGAGCTCCACAACCTCTTCGCCCAGGACCGCCTCGAGCGCTACCGTTGGCAGGCGCGGATCTACGCCTTCTGCCTGTTCCCGGCCGGCGGGGCGCGCGCGCAGCTGCTGCTCGTCGACCTCGGCGGGGACGAGCGCCGCAGCGAGGAGGTCGCCTGGTCGCCGGAGCAGGTGCGCGCCTACCTGCGCGGCCGACTCCACGCGCTCGTCGCGGCGGAGCGGGCGCGCGAGCGCACCCGCGCGCTCTGGCGGGAGGCCGCCGAGCAACTCCGCTTCCCGTTCCCGGCCGTGCGGCCGGTGCAGGATCAGGCGATGGCCGCGGTCGGCGACGCGCTGGCCGCCGGCCGGCACCTCCTGCTCGCCGCGCCGACCGGGGTCGGCAAGACCGCCGCCGCGCTCTTCCCGGCGGTCAAGCACGCACTCGCCTCCGGACGGCGGGTCGCCTTCCTCACCGCCAAGACACTGCAGCAGAGCCTCGCCGTCGCGACGCTGCAGCGGATGCAGCAGGGCGGCTGGCACTCGATCCAGGTGCGCGCCAAGGCGAAGATGTGCGCCAACCGCGAGGTGATCTGCCACGAGGAGTTCTGCGCGCACGCCAAGGACTACGGCGCGAAGCTGGCCGAGCGCGGCGTGCTGCCGAGCCTGCTGCTCGGCGCCCCCCACCTCGACCCCGACCGGATCTTTGCCGTCGCCCACGCGGCGGAGGTGTGCCCATTCGAAGCGTCGCTCGACCTGCTCGACGACTGCTCCGCCATCGTCTGCGACTACAACTACGTCTTCGACCCGTCGATCGCGCTCGACGCGATCGCCGCCGAGGGCGCGCTCGAGGACACGTTCCTGATCGTCGACGAGGCCCACAACCTGGTCGACCGCGCGCGGGAGTACTACTCGCCGCGCCTGACCCGCGCGGCGGTCGCCGCCGCCCGCGAGCTCGTCGCGCCGCACCGGGCCAAGGTCTGTCGCGACCTCGAGGCGCTGCTCGCCGAGCTCGAGGGCCTGATCGCGCAGCGCGTCGCCGACTCGCTCGGGCCCGGCGAGGGCACGCGGCGGATCGACCTCGACCCGGCGCCGCTGGCCGAGCTGCGCCTCGGCCTCGACGCATTGATCGCGCCCTATTTCACGTTCAAACGCGACGCCGAGCTGTGGCTGGCGCAGGACCCCGTCCTCGCGGTGCTCCTCACGCTGGCGCGGACCACCGACCTGCTCGCCGACGGCGGGCGCGAGCTGGTGCCGCTCGCCGAGCGGCTGCCGGACGGCGGCGAGTCGCTGCGCATCTTCTGCCTCGACGCGTCGCGCTTCACCGGCGCCGTGCTCGCGCGCAGCGCCGGCTGCGTCGCGATGTCGGCGACGCTCGAGCCGTTCGAGTTCTACCGCGACCTGCTCGGCTTCGACCCCGACCGCACCGACGCGCTCGCGCTGCCCTCGCCGTTCCCGGCCGAGAACCGCCTGATCGTGACGGTCGACGAGGTCGACACCTCCTACCGCTTCCGCCAGCGCCACTTCGGGCGCATCGCCGAGCTCGTCGCGGAGCTCGCGCCGCCGGGCCGCAACGCGCTCGTCCTGTTCCCGTCGTACGCCTTCCTCGCCGAGGTCGCCGCCCGGCTCGCCGCGCCGGGGCACCGCGTCGAGATCCAGCGCGGCGACGACTCCGACCGGCTGCGTCGCGAGATCCTCGAGCGCTTGCGCACCAACCACGAACCGGTGCTCCTGCTCGCGGTGCTCGGCGGCGTCTTCGCCGAGGGGGTCGACTACCCGGGCGAGATGCTCTCGGAGGTCGTCGTCGTCTCCCCCGCCTTGCCGCAGGTCGGCCCGGAGCGCGAGCTGCTCAAGGGCTACTTCGACGACCGCTACGAGCGTGGCTTCGAGTACGCCTACCTCGTGCCCGGGATGACCCGGGTGGTGCAGGCGGCGGGTCGCCTGATCCGCTCGGCCGAGGACCGCGGCGTGATCGCACTGGTCTGTCGGCGCTTCCTGCGCGATCCCTACGCCGCGTTGCTCCCCCGCGAGTGGACCGGCGGGCACCCCGAGGCGTTGCGGCGCGAGGACCCCGTCGGGGCCGTCCACGGCTTCTTCGCGGCGAGCGAGAACGAGTCGTGATAGCCTGGATGGCGTGGAGACTCACCGGGGGGGAGCCATGGACACCGTTGCCCACATCCTCAAGGAAAAGGGGAACCAGGTCCACCACACCTCGCCGCAGACGACGGTCTTCCACGCCGTCGAGCGGATGTGCGCGCTGCGCGTGGGCGCCATGCTCGTCTGCGAGGGCGGCGTGCCGGTGGGGATGTTCACCGAGCGCGACCTGATGACCCGCGTCATCCTCGCCGGGGCCGACCCGGCCGTGACGCGCGTCGGCGAGGTCATGTCGCGCGACCTGGTCTTCGTCGAGCCCTCGACCCGCGCCGGAGAGGCGATGGCGGTGATGACCGAGAGGCGCTGCCGCCACCTGCCGGTGATGAGCGAGGGCAAGCTCGCCGGGATGCTGTCGATCGGCGACGTCGTGCGCTGGCTCTCGCGCAGCCAGCAGTTCGAGATCCAGCACCTGCACGACTACATCGCCGGCAAGTACCCCGGCTGACCTGCGCCGCCCCGCGGACGCGCGGTGCCCCCCGCCCGGGACGTGTGGGCGGCGGGATGGTCGTGCCGCCGCGTCAGCGCTGCCAGAGGTTGAACTTCAGGATGCACCAGATCGCCTCGAACCCGTCGCGCCAGCCGATCTTCTTCCCCTCGGCGTAGGTGCGGCCGTGGTAGGACACCGGCACCTCGTAGATCCGCACGCCGAGGCGGGCGACGCGGGCGACGAACTCGGGCTCGAAGCCGAACCGGTCGGAGGTCAGGCGGAGCCGCTCGCGGACCTCGCGGGTGAACACCTTGTAGCACGTCTCCATGTCGGAGAGGTTGAGGTCCGTCAGCATGTTGGACAGGGTGGTGAGGAACCGGTTGCCGAGGAAGTGCCAGAAGAACAGCACCCGGTGCGGGCCGGCGAGGAAGCGGCTGCCGACCACCACGTCGGCGCGCCCCGCCACTACCGGCGCGAGCAGCGCGCGGTAATCCGCTGGGTCGTACTCGAGGTCGGCGTCCTGGACGACGGTGACGTCGCCCGTCGCCCGCGCGAAGCCGGTGCGCAACGCCGCGCCCTTGCCGCGATTCACCTCGTGGCGGACCCAGACGAACGCCGTTTGCGGCCGCGCGCCCTCGGGGGGCTTCCAGGCGGCGAGCCGCGTGACGGTGGCGTCGCGCGAGCAGTCGTCGACGGCGACGATCTCGAGCGCGTCGAACTCCGGCGGCAGCGGCGCGAGCGCGACCCGATCCAGGACCTGGCCGACGGTCTGCTCCTCGTTGAACGCGGGAATCACGACCGAGAGCTTCACGCGGCACTCCCCTCCTCCGGCGGCGCGTTGCCGCCGCTGCGTCGATCGGCTAGCTTTGAAGCGGAGAACGCCGTGGACGAGGACGACCCGCCCGTCGAGGTGCCGATCGAGGACGCGCTCGACCTCCACCCGTTCGCGCCGTCCGAGGTGCCGGACGTGGTGATGGAGTACCTGCGGGCGGCGCGCGCGGCCGGCTTCCGCGAGGTGCGGCTGATCCACGGGCGGGGGCACGGAGTGCAGCGCGCCCGCGTCCACTCGCTCCTCGCCTCGATCCCGTGGGTGCTGAGCGCGGCCGAGGCGCCCCCCGAGCGCGGCGGTTGGGGCGCGACGGTCGTGACGCTGGCGGCGGAGGGGGTCGGTCCCACCGGCGGCGGCTAGTCGAGGTCGATGTCGCGGACGGGCTTGGTCACCGGCTCGTCCTTGGCGCTCTCGAGCAGCTTCTTGAACTTCTCCTCGCGGATCGAGGACCCCGCCTTCTCGGCGCGGAACGCCTCCTCCATCTTGGCCCGCGCGTTCTCCTTCTCCTCGCTCAGCGCCCGCAGGCGGTCCTCGATCGTGGTGGTGCTCTTCGCCTTCTCGACCGGCTTGGAGGCGACGACGACCTGCTTGTCGCCGTCAAGCTCGAGCAGCGCCTGGCAATGCGGACAGGTCACCGTGAAGTGCGCCATCGTCGACCTCCGTCCCGATTGTACCCGGAGGGGCCGGACGGGCCGCGGCGGCCGCGCCTACGCGCCGCTCTTCGCCGGCACGAGCTGGTCGAGCGCGGCGAGGAAGCGCTCGTTCTCGGGCCGCGTCCCGACCGAGACGCGGGCGCAGCCGTCGAGGCCGGGCCCGCCGACCGGGCGGATGATCACGCCGCGCTTCTGGAACTCGAGGAACAGCTCGCGCACGTCGCCCTCCAACTCGATCAGGACGAAGTTCGTCACCGACGGCGTGAAGCGCACCCCGCGCCGCTCCAGCTCGCCCTGCAGGAACGCGAGCTCGCGGAGGTTGTGCTCGCGCGAGCGCGCCGCCCACTCGCCGTCGTGGAGCGCGCCGAGCGCCGCCGCCTGGGCGAGCGATGAGGTGTTGAACGGCGAGCGCACCCGGTTCAGGGTCGCGATCACCTCGGCCGAGGAGACGCCGTAGCCGATGCGCATCCCGGCGAGGCCGTAGATCTTGGAGAACGTCTGCAGCACGATCACGTTGCGGCCCGCCTTGAGGTCGTCGAGGCCGTCGGGGTAGTCGGGCCGCTGGACGTACTCCCGGTACGCCTGGTCGAGGACCACCAGCACCCGGTCGCCGACCGCGTCGAGGAAGCGGCTCAGCTCCGCCCGCGTGCAGTAGGTGCCGGTCGGGTTGCAGGGGTTGGCGATGTACACGAGCTTGGTGCGCTCGTTCACCGCCCGCGCCATCGCCGGCAGGTCATGGGCCCGCCCGGGCGTGGCGGGAGGCGTCGCCGCCTTGCCGTTCACCTGCTCGACGGCGAGCTCGTAGGAGACGAACGACTGCTGCGAGTAGACCGCCTCGTCGCCGTCGGCGAGGAAGGCGCGGGCGAGCATCTCGATCAGCTCGACCGAGCCCGCCCCGAGGATCGTCTGCTCAATGTCGACGCCGTGGTGCGCGGCGAGCGCCTTGCGCAGCGCGAACCCGCTCCCGTCCGGGTAGCGGTTGATCGCGGACATGGCGCGGTGGATCGCCACCAGCGCCTTCGGCGAGGTGCCGAGCGGGTTCTCGTTCGACGCCAGCTTGACGATGTCGGATACCCCCAGCTCCCGCTCGACCTCCTCGATGGGCTTGCCCGGCACGTACACGGCCAGCTTGCGGATGTACTCCGGAACCTTCGGTCCGCGCATTCTCCTGCCTCCCGCGTCGCCGCCCCCCCCGGCGCAACGCCTCGATCTCGCCCGCGTCGAGCTCCCGCCAATCGCCCGGCCGCAGCCTCTCGTCGCGCAGCTCGCCGATCGCCACCCGCACCAGCCTCTGCACCGGGTGGCCGATGCGGAAGAACATCTCCCTCACCTCGTGGGTCTTGCCTTCCCCCACCACGATCCGCCACCAGGAGTTCATCCCGGAGGGAGTGGGACGGAGCATCGCGATCGTGTGCGGGACGACCAATTGCCCCTCCACGACGGCGCCGCGGCTCAGCTGGGCGCGGTCGGCAGCGTCGGGGACGCCCTTGACCTTCGCTTCGTACTCGCGCAGCACGCCGTAGCGCGGGTGGCTGACGCGCAGGGCGAGCTCGCCGTCGTTGGTGAGCAGCACCAGTCCCTCGGAGTTGAAGTCGAGCCGGCCGACCGGGTAGACCCGCTCGCCCACCCGGCCGTGCAGCAGGTCGAGCACGGTCGGCCTGCCCTCCGGATCGGCGGTCGTCGTGACGTAGCCGGTCGGCTTGTGGACGAGGATGTAGCGGGCCGTCTGGCTCGGCCTGAGCCGCTTGCCGTCGACCTTGATCGCGTCGACAGCGGGGTCGGCCTGGTCGCCGAGGGCGGCCACCGTCCCGTTGACCGTGACGCGCCGCTCGCGGATCAGCACCTCGGCGTCCCGGCGCGAGCACACGCCGGCGCGGGCGATCAGCTTCTGCAGTCGTTCAGGGGGCACTCGCGCCCTCTCCGGCGACCTGTGCGACCTCTTCCGGGGTGGGAAGCGCGGACAGGTCGGGCAGGCCGAAGTGTACCAGGAACTCCCGGCTCGTCCGGTAGAGCAGCGGCGTGCCGACGACCTGCTTGCGGCCCGCGACCACGATCAGCTTGCGCTCGATCAGCGTGCGCACCACCGCGGCGGAGTTCACGCCGCGGAGGAAGTTCACCTCCGGTAGCGTGATCGGCTGGCGGTAGGCGACGATCGCGAGCGTCTCGAGTCCGGCCTGCGACAGTCGCGCCTTGGACCGGTAGCCGAGGAAGGTGCGCACCGCGGGCTCGTGCTCGGGACGGGTGGCGAGGCGGAAGCCGCCGCCGACACGCTCGAGCAGGAGCCCGCTGCCGGGCTGGTCGTGCCGCTGCTTGACGAGCTCGAGCGCTTGCTCCATGCGCTCGCGCTCCACGCCCTCGCCGGCGCCGGCGAGCAGCGCCTCGAGCGTCACCGGCTCCCCCGCCACCGCCAGGATCGCCTCCGCCATCGCCGCCAGCTCGTGGAGCTCAGGCATCGCCGAGGTTCTCCAGCGGCAGCGGCTTGCCGGTCGGCGTCATGTAGATCTCGGCGAACGCGGCGCGCTGGTGGGCGCGGGCGGTGCCGAGGCGCAGCAGCTCGAGCGCCGCGATCAGCAGCGTCACGCTCTCCAGCCGGTCCGGCCGGGTGAGGACGTGCGAGAGCAGCGGGAACGAGCGTTCGCGCTCGATCAGGCCCATCAGCTCGATGATCTTCTCGCGCACCGAGAAGCGGATCGGCTCGAGCTGCATCGCCGGCGGATGCTCGCGCTGGTGCCGCTCGAGCACCGCCTGCAGCGCGCGCCCGAGCGCGACCACGTCGACCTCCTCGAGGATCAGCTCGGAGTCGTCCGGCGCCTCAGGCGACGCCAGGCGGACCGCCTCCACGCCGCGGCGCAGCTCGGCCAGGCCGGCCAGCTCGGAGGCCGACGCCTTCACCTTCTCGTACTCGATCAGGCGCTCGACCAGCTCCTGGCGCGGGTCCTTGTCGTCCTCGTCGCGCCGCGGCAGCAGCGAGCGCGACTTGATCAGGAGCAGCCAGGCGGCGTAGACGAGGTACTCGCCCGCGACCTCGAGGTCGAGCTCCTCCATCCGCCGCAGCGCCTCGTGGTACTGGTCGCACACCTTGGCGATCGGGATGTCCCAGATCGAGACCTTGTCCTCGCGCACGAGGTGCAGGAGGAGGTCGAGCGGGCCCTCGAAGACCGGGAGGACGACCGCCGGGCGCGGCGCGTCGTCGCGCCCTAGGACAGCAGGATCCATTCCAGCCCCCGCAGCACCGGCGAGATCAGGTAGCCGAAGAAGCCGGTCCACATCAGCGCGAACAGGATGATCATCCCGTACTGGTTGATCTGCGCGAGCCGCCACGACCAGCGCCCCGGCAGCACCCAGGCGAGGAGGTGGCTGCCGTCGAGCGGCGGAATCGGCACCAGGTTGAATACCGCCAGGACGAGGTTCACGGCGGCGAGCCAGTAGAGCAGCGCGAGGATCGGCGGCAGCACCCCCGAGATCGCGGTCGGGCCGCCGCCGACCGCCGCCGCGAGGATGACGCGGAAGTCCGGCTCCGCCGCCTTGATCACCAGCATGACGATCGTCACCGCGATCGCCGACAGGAAGTTGGACACCGGGCCGGCGAGCGCCACCAGACCGGGGTCGCGTTTCGGGTTGCGCAGATTGCGGGTGACGAACGGCACCGGCTTCGCCCAGCCGAACACGGGCGCGTGCAGGATCGCGAGCATGAGCGGGAAGATGATCGTCCCGACCAGGTCGATGTGCTTGATCGGGTTCAACGTGATGCGGCCGAGCCAGCGCGCCGTCGGATCGCCGAGGCGGTCCGCCATCCAGCCGTGCGCGGACTCGTGGACGGAGAGCGCGAGCGCGAAGGCGAGGAGCTGGATGACGATCTCCGGCAGGCGCAGCAGGAAGCTCTCCATGCGGCGTCATGGTATCAGACGGGCGCGCTCCACCATCGCCCGTCCGTCCTCGCCGATCGCGATGCGCCAACGCCCGCCGAGCTCGTCGCGGACGGAGAAGACGCGGCGCAGGGGCGAGCCCGCACTCGCCCCGGACTCGACGTGCCGCTCCTCGACCGAGACGCGCAGCCGCCGCGATCCGCTCCGCACCGCGACCGGCTCCTCGTATCCGCGGCCCCCGGCGCGCCATTCCACCGTCGCGATGCACGCGACCCAGCGCGGACGATTCATCCTGGAATCCCTCCGCCGCGTGTCACGCCACTGCCACGATCTGCGATAATCGCCGGCGAGAGGCGCCCCGCGACGGGGCGCGCACCATCGCTCTCGAGCCGGCCGGGAGGAACTCGATGCCGCGGCGTCTCGCCTCGAAGCTGATCCTCGCCCTCACGCTCATCGTCCTGATCGTCAAGGGGCTGGCGCTCTATGTCAACGTCACGACCCAGGAGCGCCAGCTCCTCCACAGCATGACGCTCGGCGCCGACCAGCTCTCCCGCAGCAT
>DATIYW010000276.1:0-31000 GCA_035517415.1 Thermoanaerobaculaceae bacterium | reverse complement strand
AACTACGCGTTCACGCTGCCGATGCTGGGAGCGGACGTGCAGTTCTTCGTCGAGCCGAAGATCGTCAACGTGCTCGACCGCTCCGGCGTCCTGACCCCCAACGCGGCGGTCTTCACCGCGCGCAACTCGGGCCAGGGGCTGGCGAAGTTCAACCCGTTCACGACCAAGCCGATCGAATGCCCGCAGAACGACACGGCGGCGCAGTGCACCGCACTGGGAGCGAACTGGAAGCTGGCGCCGACGTTCGGGAAGCCGCAGGGCGCCACCGACTACCAGCAGCCGCGCACGTTCTACATCTCGTTCGGCGTCCGTTTCTAGCCTCGTCTCGCCGATTCACTCTCCGGCCCCGGTCCGCGCGACCGGGGCCGTTCCTTCTTGCCCGGAACCGGGCGCTGGCCGGAGACGTATGATCGGCCGGATGCACGAGGCGAGCGCGAACGGCGGGGGTCTGGGCAGGTTCCTGCGGGACTTCACCGCCGGCGTGACGGCCCGCGACCTCGCGCGCCTGTTCGACCGCGACGCGGCGCACGCCTACCGCGTCCTCACCCGCGACCGACCCGCCGAGGCCGAGCCGGCGGGACGCCTGCGGCGGTGGTGGTTCCGCGCCCGGGTCGTGTTCGTCGGCCTCGCGTTCAAGCTCACCCCTGCGCGGCGCGTGCTGTTCGGCATCGCGATCCTCACGGCGCTCCTCGGCCTCTTCCGGTTCAACGCGACGATCGAGAGCGGGCACGTCACGATCGACTTCTCGCCGCTCGTCCTGCTCATCAGCATCGGCCTGCTCGTCTTCCTGCTCGCGCTCGAGCTGGTCGACCGAGTGCTGGTCCGCGACGAGCTCGAGGTCGCCCGCCAGCTGCAGCGCGACCTGCTGCCGACCGCCGCGCCCGAGCTCGCCGGCTACCAGGTCGTCCACTCCTACCGGACCGCGAACGAGGTCGGCGGCGACTACTACGACTTCCTCCCGATCGCCGACGGCCGCACCGCGCTGGTGATCGGCGACGCGAGCGGGCACGGCATGGCGGCCGGCCTGCTGATGGCGATCGCGAACGCCGCCCTCAAGCTCGCGGTCGAGGTCGACCCGGCGCCGGCGCGCGTCGCCGCCCTGCTCAACCGCGTGCTGTGCCGGACCGGCGACCACCGCGCGTTCATGAGCCTGTTCTACGGGGCGCTGCGGCCGTCCGACGGCCGCCTCGACTTCGTCTGCGCCGGCCACCCGTTCCCGCTCCTGCGCCGCGCCGGCGGGGAGATCGTCGAGCTCGGCCGCGGCGGCTTCCCGCTCGGGATCCGGGACGCCTTGGATGTCGCGCCCGACTCCGTCCACCTCGAGCCCGGCGACACGCTGGTGCTCTACAGCGACGGCCTCCCCGAGGCGGTCAACGCCGCCGGCGACGCGCTCGGCTACGACGCCCTGCGCGAGCTGCTCCGCGCGGGCGGCCAGGTCCAGTCGATCCACGACCGTCTCCTCGCCGCGCTCGACGCGCACCGCGCCGGCGAGCCGCTCAAGGACGACCTCAGCCTCGTGGTCGTCGCCCGGATGTAACGGACGCACCGCGCCGCCACCCGGCCGGATCCCGCCGCTTGTCCAGCGCGCCCGCCCCACAGCCAGCATCCGTCGCACCCATTACGTGACATAAGACTCGGGCTCATTGGTGAGAAATGTCACAGGGTCGCTGACGCGTCGACACGGCACCGTTTCGGGTCACCAGAAGGTGTTTCGCAAGTGCGACAACCATATGACAAAAAAAGGTTTACAACACACAAATCGACTGTTAACGTGACCGGCGAAACGGGTCAGCCCTTCTCCAACGGGCCGGCCCCGGGGGGGTTGGAAATGCTCTTGTTGCCGTCCATCTTGCTCGCTGCAGCCGCATCGACCGCCGCCGCCGCGCCGCCTCCGCCCGCGGCAGCCACGGCGCCCGGCGCGGTCCAGAGCGCCGCGGCCGCGACCGAAGACGCGAAGGACGCCTCGGACAAGCGCAAGAAGCCGCCGGCGCAGCCCACGCCGCCGCCGGTCCACGAGGAGATCCAGGTGACCGCCACGCGCTACGAGGAGGACTCGTTCCGCACGCCGATCCCGATCAGCATCGTCTCCGCCGACCAGCTCCAGCGCGACATGCCGGAGAAGATGGTCGACGCGCTGAAGATGCTGCCGGGCGTCGACATCTCCGGCGAGGGACCGTTCCGCGGCCTCCCCGTCATCCGCGGCATGTCGAGCAACCGGGTGCTGATCCTGGTCGACGGGCAGCGTCTCAACAACTCGCGCGAGTCGACCGAGTTCGCCGGCATTCAGCCCGGCCTCGTCGACCTCTCCCAGGTCGAGCGCATCGAGGTCGTGCGCGGCCCCGCGTCGGTGCTCTACGGCAGCGACGCGATCGGCGGCGTGATCAACATCATCACCAAGCAGCAGGCGTTCACGCAGGGCGAGTTCAAGCTCGGCGGCGGGCTCAACTACGAGTACGGCGACTCGGCGCGCTCCAACCGCGGCCAGTTCGAGCTCAACGGCGCCGCCGAGCGCGTGACGTTCCACTTCAGCGCGAGCGACTTCGACGCCCACAACTACCACAGCCCGGAGGGGGTCGTGCCGAACTCCGGGATGAAGCAGCGGTCGTTCGACGGCAACGTGCGCTACCTGGTGTCGGACAACGCCGTCCTCCGCCTCGACGTGCAGAGCACCCAGGCGCGCGACGTCGGCTTCCCCGGCTACGACCCGGCGACCTCCGGGATCGACATCTCGTTCCCCCGCTTCGACCGCAACAAGGTGGCACTGACCTACGACTCGGGGCCGACGCTCGGGCTCTCGAGCCTGTCGGTGAGCGGCTACTGGCAGGGCGTGGCCAAGGACAGCATCCTCGACTTCAACTTCGGCCCCACGTTCTTCTCCGATAACTTCACCCACTCGATCATCAACACCTGGGGGTTCAACGTCCACTCGGGCGCCGACGCGGGGGCGAGCAAGCTCACGTTCGGCCTCGACTTCTACCAGGACAACCTGCACGACGACACGCAGGAGTCGTCGATCCTCGGCTCCGACACCAACGTCGCGGTGCCGAACAGCTACCAGCGCGGCCTCGGCATCTACGTCCAGGACGAGCTGCCGGTCACCGCGCGGCTGAAGCTCATCGCCGGCGTGCGCGGCGACCGCTACAGCTTCGTCAGCCAGAACGACCCGCGCTACCTGGGCGAGCCGTTCGACCTCACGCAGAACGCCGGATCGGGCAACGTCTCCGCGGTCTACGACGTGACCCAGAACGTGGCGCTCACCGCGCTGGTCGGCCGCGGCTTCCGCGCTCCCAACATCGAGGAGCGTTCGTTCTTCGGGGTCGACACGACCGGCACCGTGCTGATCGAGCAGAACCCGGGCCTCCGCTCGGAGACGTCGCTCAACAGCGAGGTCGGGTTCAAGGTGCGCTACCAGCAGTGGGCCGGCGGCTTCAACGTCTACCACAACGCGGCGCGCGACTTCATCGACCTCGTCTACACCGGCACCGACCCCAACTCGGGGCTCCTCCTCGCGCACTTCGGCAACATCGACCGCGCCACGATCGAGGGTGCCGAGTTCGAGCTGAGCTGGTTCCCTTCCGCGCGCTGGACCGCGTTCGGCAACGTCGGCTACTCGCGCGGCACCGACGACAAGACCGGCGACCCGCTCGCGCTGATCGCGCCGCTCAAGGGCGTGCTCGGCCTGCGCTACCAGCGGACGCGCTGGTGGGGCGAGGTCGCCACGCGCATGGTGGCGCGCCAGGACCGCGTGCCGCAGGGCCAAGCGCAGACGCCCGGGTTCGCCGTCGGCGACGTTCGCGGCGGCTACGACTTCGCCGGCGGGTTCACCGTCCAGGCGGCGGTCGAGAACGTGGGCAACACCGCCTACATCGAGCCGTTCAACACCCACCTCGAGCCGGGGCGCAACTTCCGCCTCATGCTCGGCTACCATTTCTGATCCCTCGCAGCTCCGCCATCACGGCACGACTGGGGGCGCAGCTCGCTGCGCCCCTTTGCCTTTCGCCCGGAGCTGGCACGTGCGGATAGACTTGCGGCGGAGCGACCGATGAGCGACGAGCATCCGTCGATCGAGGAGATCCGCGCCGCCGCCGAGCGCATCCGGCCGTATGCCCACCGCACCCCGGTTCTCACCTGTGCGGCGCTCGACGCGATGGCGGGCACGCGGCTGTTCCTCAAGTGCGAGAACCTCCAGAAGGTCGGCGCGTTCAAGTTCCGCGGCGCCTGCAACGCCGTGATGTCACTCGCCGAGAACGAGGCGCGGCGCGGCGTGGCCACGCACTCGTCGGGCAACCACGCCGCTGCGCTCGCGCTCGCCGCCCGCCTGCGCGGGGTCGCCGCCCACGTCGTGATGCCGCGGACCACGCGGGCGGTGAAGAAGGCCGCGGTGGCGGGCTACGGCGCGCGGATCGTCGAGTGCGAGCCGACGCTCGCCGCGCGCGAGGCGGCGCTGGCGGAGGTCGTGGCGCGCACGGGCGCGACTTTCGTCCACCCCTACAACGACCCGCGCGTCGTCGCCGGCCAGGCCACCGCCGCGCTCGAGCTGCTCGAGCAGGCCGGCGGGCTCGACGCGATCCTCGCCCCGGTGGGCGGCGGCGGGCTGCTGTCGGGCACCGCGCTCGCGGCTGCCGCGATCGCCCCGGAGACACGTGTGATCGGCGCGGAGCCGGCCGCGGCCGACGACGCCTGCCGCTCGCTGCGCGAGGGCCGGATCGTGCCGTCGGTCGACCCCCGGACGATCGCCGACGGGCTGCTCACCTCGCTCGGCACGCTCACGTTCTCGGTCATCCGGGCGCACGTCGCCGCGATCGTGACGGTGAGCGAGGAGGAGATCGTTGCGGCGATGCGCCACGTCTGGGAGCGCGCGAAGCTGGTGATCGAGCCGTCCGCCGCGGTGCCCGTCGCGGTCGCGCTGCAGCGCCGCCCGGACTTGGCGGGCCGGCGCGTCGGCATCATATTGTCTGGTGGCAATGTCGATCTCGATCACCTGCCCTGGGCGCCGGCGTGAGCCGGTCCCCGTCCGGCCGCGCCGGGCGGCCGCGCCGCGGTTGGCCGTCACGGCGGGCGCGCTCCTCGTCGCCGGCCTGATCGCCTCGCCCGCAGTCGCGGCGCCGCCCGAGGACGTCCGCGTGCGCGAGCACGTCGAGGTGCACCGCGTCCTGATCGACGCCCGCGTCGTCGACTCGCGCGGCGACCCGATCGAGGGCCTGGGTGTCCCGGACTTCAAGGTGCTCGTCGACGGCCGCCCCGCCGAACTCGAGTCGGTGGAGTGGATTGCCGGCACCGCGCCGTACGCGGAGGGCGTCTCGCCCGAGGTGGCGGCGCAGACCGGCGCCCCGGTCGCCCCGGCCGGGCGGCTGATCGTGTTCTTCTTCCAGGCCGACTTCGCCCAGGTGCGGCTGCGCGGCCTGATGCACATGAAGGCGAAGGCGATCGAGTTCCTGCGCACGCTCGAGCCCGCCGACCAGGTCGCGGTGGTCTCGTTCGACTCGCACTGCAAGCTCCGCCTCGACTTCACCAACGACCGCAAGCGCATCGCGCGGGCGATCCACCAGGCGATCCTGTTCGGCGACGCGCCGGCGATCGCACCCGGCCCGTTCCCCTCGCTGGCAGCCGGGTTCGACCAGGCGGCGGCGCGGCGCGCGGCGTCGCCCGAGGCCGGGCTGCTCGTCACCGCGGAGGCGCTCAAGCCGCTGCCGGGGGCGAAGTCGCTCGCGTTCTTCGGCTGGGGGCTCGGGCACCTCGCCCGGCCGTGGGTCGACATGGACCACGCGTACCCCGCGGCGCGGCGCGCGCTCGCCGCCGGCCGCGTCTCGGTGTTCGCGATCGACGTGACCGACGCCGACTACCACGACCTCGAGCTCGGCCTCGAGCGGGTCGCGGCGGACACCGGCGGCTTCTACGCCAAGACCAACCTCTTCCCCGGCCAGGCGATGGCCCGGCTCGCCGGCGCCGTCGCCGGTCACTACGTGCTCGTGGTGGTCCGCCCCGACGTCGCCAAGGGCGCCCACGCGGTGGACGTCGAGCTCGCCCGCGGCGCCGGCACCGTCCTCGCCCGCAACTCGTTCGAGGACTGAACGGTGCGCCAGGCGGGCGCGAACCCTGCTACTTAACGCCGAGCAGCTCGACCTCGAAGATCAGCGTCGCGTTCGGCGGGATCACGCCGGGATAGCCGCGCTCGCCGTAGGCCAGGTTGCCGGGGATGATGAGCTTGCGCTTGCCGCCGACCTTCATGCCGGCGACGCCCTCGTCCCAGCCCTTGATGACCCGCCCGGCGCCGAGCGGGAACACGAACGGCGCGCGCCCGACGCTGGAGTCGAACTTGGTGCCGTTCTCGAGCCATCCGGTGTAGTTGACCGTCACCGTCTGGCCCGACTTCGCCTCCGCGCCGTCGCCGGCCTTGAGCTCCACGTACTTGAGGCCCGACGGCGTCGTGACCACCTTCTCCTCGGCTGGTGTCATCTTCTTCGGCTCCTCGCTGCGCGCCGGCCCCGCCGCGCCGAGCAGCACCGCGGCGCCCAGCACGCCAAGACCGATCGAACGCCACGCCATCCCGTGTCCAGTCGTCATCTCGACTCCCTTCCGCACCGACCGGGGCGGCCCCGCCGCCCAAGCCGGGAGATCATACCCCGGCCTGGTCACGGCAGCGGCAGCCACGGCCCGAGCTCGGCCCTCAGCATGGCGAGCCCCGCGAGGCCGAACGCGACCGGCCCGGCGAGCAGCAGCGCGCGCGCCCACCGCGGTCCGGGACGGGCGGCGAGGGCCACGGCGAGGAACGGCGCGACCACGAGCGCGCGCGAGGAGGCGTAGGCGTCGGCGTAGGCCTTGCCGGCGAGGATCACCGCGAGGGCGGCGAAGGCGAGGTAGGCGCCGGCGGCCGCCTCGCCGCGCCACCGCCGCGCGAGCACGGCCGCGATCCCGGCGACGGTGAGCGCCGCGGCGAGCGCGGCCCACAGCTCCTGCCAGTCGAGCGCCGGCGCCTGCAGCGTCGCCGCCAGCTTCCCGCCCAACCCGACGAACGGCAGCGCGAGACTGGCCGGCAGCCGGTAGTTCGGGTGCCACGCCGTCTCGATCCAGCCCTGCCAGGCGAGCGCCGCCAGCAGCGGCGCGGCGAGGTACGCCAGGGCGCGCCGCCGCTCGCCGCGGAGCAGCTCGTCGAGCGCCACCGCGAGCGCCGCGAGCAGCGAGGTCTCGCGCGCCAACGTCGCCAGCGCCCCGACGCCGGCCCCGGCGCCGTGCCTCCGGCCGCGGTGGAGCAGGAGCATCGCCACCACCAGCGCCGCCGCGGCGGCGTCGGGCGTCGAGCGCAGCATCGAGGTGACCAGGCCGGCGTTCGGCAGCAGCAGCAGCGCCCACCACGGCGACGCACCCTCCCCGCGCAGCCACGCGGCGACCAGCACGATCGCCGCCAGCGCCAGCGTCCAGCACAGCGCCTGGTAGGCCACCACCGCGGCCCCGCCGCTGCCGAGCGCCAGCGCCCACGCCAACATCGGCAGCAGGATCCGGCCCGCGCGGTAGCCCGGCGCGTCGAGCGAGCGCAGCGTGTCCTCCGAGCGCAGCCACGGGTCGGCGGCGAGCGCGGCGTAGAACTGCCCGTCGTAGCCGAACGCGCCGCAGCGCGGCACGCCCGCGAGGGCCGGCGGGTGATGGAGGTTGCGGCCGACGAACAGCAGCCCGCGCGGGTCGCCGCCGAACTTGAAGTGCGCGTCGGCCGCGAGCAGCGCGGCCCACGCCAGGCACGCGGTGAGCGCGACGCCGGCGACGCCGGTCCAGCGGGAGCGGGCCATCGGCGGGCATGCTGCCGTCCGGCCCGCGGCGTGTCAACCGCGCGGCCTCCGCGGCGGGCGACGGCGTTACTTGCCGAACAGCCGGAGCACGCCGACCGAGATCGCCGGCACGTAGGTGACGAGGAGCACGCCGAGGGCGAGGATGAGCAGGAACGGCACGACGTGGCGGTAGAGGCGCGGCATCGGCGTGCCGAACCGCGACGAGGAGAGGAACAGGTTCAGGCCGACCGGCGGGAAGAGGAACCCGAGCTCGAGGTTGGCGAGGAAGATCACGCCGAGGTGGACCGGGTCGACGCCGAACGCGGCCCCGAGCGGTACCACCAGAGGCGTGAGGATGACGATCGCCGAGTAGATCTCGAGTACGCTGCCGAGCACGAGCAGGAACAGGTTGAGCACGAGCAGGAACGCGGTCTGCGAGTGGACGTGCGCTTGCACCGCGGCGAGCAGGCGCGTCGGCACCTGCGCGTCCACCAGATACGACGTCAGCCCCATCGCGCTCGCGAGCAGGATCAGCACGCCGCCGACCAGCGCCGCACCCTTGAGCAGCACGCGCGGGAGGTCCCGGACCGGGTGGATGTCGCGGGTGATGAAGCACTCGATCACCATCGCGTAGGCGGCGGCGGCGGCGGACGCCTCGACGAGCGAGGCGAGGCCGGAGGCGAACAGACCGACCACCACCACCGGGATCGACAGCTCCCACTTCGCGCCCCAGCTCGCCAGCGCGATCTCGCGCCAGGAGAACGGCGTCGTCTTGCTCCCCGCCCGCTTCCCCACCGCGATCCCGTAGGCCGCGACCAGCGCCACCAGCAGCACGCCCGGGACGACCCCGGCGAGGTAGAGAAGGTCGGCGGGGACGTTCGCGACGACGCTGTAGAGGATCACGGGCAGGCTGGGCGGGAAGAGCAGGCCGAGCGAGCCGGCCGCGGTCACCAGCCCGAGCGAGAACCCGGCCGGGTAGCCCTCCTCGCGCAGGATCGGGTAGACGAGGCCGCCGAGCGCGATGATCGTGATGCCGGAGCCGCCGGTGAACGTCGTGAACAGGGCGCACACCCCGGCGACCAGCACCGCGATCCCGCCCGGCATGAACCCGAACAGGGCGCGGAAGAACCGCACCAGGCGGTGCGCGGCGCGCGACTCGGCGAGGACGTAGCCGCAGGCGGTGAGCAGCGGGATCGCCGGCAGCGTCGGCGAGCCGATCAGCCGGTAGATCTCCGCCGGCACCGCCGAGACCGGCGTGCTCTCGGCGAAGAACAGCAGCAGCGCGCTCCCCGCCATGGCGACGAACACCGGCGCGCCGAGCAGCACGGCGACGACGATCGCCGCCTCGAGAACGAGGAAGCCGATGCCCGCCGGCCGCGGCAGCAGCGCCAGGCAGAACGCCGCGCCGACGGCGCCGAGCGCGACCGCCTTGCCGCGCCACCCGGACGAGGCCCGGTCGGCGAAGCGCGCCGCCATCAGCGCGAGCGCCAGCGGCATCACGATCTCGCTCACCCAGACCGGCAGCCCGAGCGGGAACGCCTCGCCGCCCTGGCGGTCCGCCATCACCACCCCGAACGCGCCGAACGCCAGCACCGCGACGACGGCGGCCGCGACGCTCGAGGAGAAGATGTGCGCCGCGCGCCTGCCCGCACCCTCGGCGCCGAGCAGCTCGGCGGTCGACAGCGTGAGGTGCTTGCCCTCGCGGACGGCGTACAGCCCGCCCAGGAACGCGAGCCAGATGGTGAGCTGCTGCAGCCAGATCGCGGAGCCCGGCACGTGCAGGCCGCCGAGCGGGCGGCCGATCGCGTTGGCGAGCGGGATCAGCGTGGCGAGCAGGAAGGCGGCGACCAGCGCGCCTCGCTCGAGCCGCGCCGCCAGCGAGCGCACGCTCAATGGCTCGCCTTGTCGCCCGCGGACTTGCGGTACTCGTCGCGGAAGCGGAGCGCGGCGTCGAACGCCTCGACCGGGACGTAGCCGCCGCGCACCTTCGGATAGGTCGCCTCGGCCGTCTTGCGCCACAGCTCCGCGGTCGCTTCGTCGACGTGCACGACCTTGAGTCCGCGCTTGGTGATCGCGTCGAGGTCCGGCCCGGCCTGGGCGCGGGTCTGCTCCCGCAGCTTCTTCCCCGCCTCCTCGGCGGCGGCGCGGAGCGCCGGACGGAGGTCGGCGGGGATCCTCTCCCACGCCGCCTTGGTGATCACGACCGCGCCCAAGAGCACGGCCCAGTTGACGTCGGTCATGTAGGGGGCGTGGCTGTACCACTGCAGCAGCAGCGCCGCCTGCACGGTGGTCGGCAGCGCCGTGACGAGCCCGGTCTGCAGCGCGGTGGAGATCTCGGTCGACGGCAGCGGCACCGGGTTGAACCCCGCCGCCCGCCACATCTCGACCGACTGCGGGTCGCCCGCCCAGTTGAACAGCTTCTGCCCCTTGAGGTCGTCCGGGGTGCGGACCGGCGACTTGGCGAAGAAGTGCACCCATCCCGCGTCGGCCCAGGCGAGGACGACGAACCCCTTCGCCTCGTAGATCTGCGACAGCATCGGCGTCATCTTGTCGAGGACGTGGTCGAGCTCGGCGTAGGACGAGTACATCATCGGCACCTCGAGCGCGTAGAGCGCGCGGTCGATGTCGCCGAACCCCGCCGCGGTGAGCAGGCTGGCGTCGAGCGTGCCGAGCCGCATCTTGCGCACCACGTCGCCGTCGTCGCCGGCGACGCCGCCCGGGTAGAGCCGCACCGTCACCCGCCCGCCGGAGGCCTTCTGCCACTGCTGGCCCATCTCCAGCAGCGTGGTGTGCCACACCGAACCCTGCGGCACCAGCGTGGCCATCTTGACGACGATCCCGTCGGCACGCGCCGCGCCTGCGAACCCCACCACCGCGGCCGCCGCCGCGGTCCCGACCAGCCGCTTCCAGCCGTTTCGCGTCACGTCACCTCTCCCCGTCGATTCTCATTCGACGAACAGCTCGTCGGCGCGCGAGAGCAGCCAGCGCGCCCTTCTCTGCGCCACGACGTTGGCGAGGCGCTGCTCGGCGACCGACTCGGCGTCGAACGCGATCGCGCGCTTGAGCAGCGCGGTGAACTCGGCGCGGTTCTGCGTCGCCACCGAGACCGTCTCGGCGAACCCGACCAGCGGCGCGATGCGCCGGCCGCGCGCCAGCGCGAGCGCCTTGTCGAGGTCGGCGCGCGCCCGCTCGAACGAGCCGCCGGCGGAGGCCGGCCGCCCCCCGTCGTAGGCGATGAAGAAGTCGTAGATCGCGCCGTCGCCGAACCCCTCGTCGAGCTCGAGCGCGCGCCGCATCATCGCCGCGCTCACCGGCAGGTCGGCCGCCAGCTCGCCGTTCTCCTTGGCGAGCGCCGCCGCCGCCGCCATCGGCGCCGCGGTCCAGTAGAGGAGCGGCACGTCCGCCTTCGAACTCACCTCGCCGAGCGCGCCGGCGGCGTCGCCGCGCACCCGCGCCGAGAAGCCGGCGTGGCCGACCTCGATGCCGCGCAGGCCGTAGTCGCGGGCTCGCAGGTAGAGTCGGACCGCCCGCGCGCGCATCTCGGTCGCCGCGGCGAGGTCGCGCGCCTCGGTGTAGTCGGCCTCGCTCTGCACGAACGCGTAGCTGTACTGGGTGAAGCCGCTCGCCGCCGCGAGCAGGAGCCCCCGGTGGCGCGGCGACTGCACGATCAGGCTCTCGATCGTCTTGAGCGCGAAAGGCGTGGCGTCGCGCACCAGCTCCGGGTCGTCGTCGGTGGCCCAGCTCGAGCCACCCTCGGCGAGGGCGTTGCCGAGCGCGTTGATCGCGACCGTCTTGATCGAGCACCCCGTCAGCGAGACGGCCAGCGCGGCGGCCAGCGCCGCCCGCCATGCGAGTCTCGTTCCGGTCCCGTCCACGATCGTCCGCAACGCGCCACTCCGAATCCGTGATGTTAGGCGACCGGCCGGGCGCTTTCAACGCGACCCGGCCTCGCCGAGTCTAGAACCGCCGCCACCGGTGTTCGCTTCCAGCCGCCCGCCTCGACCCCGGGACTAGAATTGGACCCTGGCGAGCGCGGACACGCCGCCCGCCGGGGCGTCGCGGCCACGACGTGCGGCTCCCTGTCGGGCGACGGCGGCACCGGCTCGGCCGGGCTGGGATCGATGACGGCAACCACCAACGCCGAGGCGGACCTGCTGCAGCTCACGCTGTCGCGGCTCGGCGTCGGCACGATCGTCACCAGCCCCGAGGGCCTGGTCGAGTCGTTGAGCCCGTTCGCCGAGCGGCTGACGGGCTGGAACCGCGCCGAGGCGCACGGCCAGCCGGTCGAGAAGGTGTTCCGCCTCGTCCGCAGCCACGTCGCGTTCCCGGACGAGCCCGACGGGGCGACGGCGCTGTCGCCGGCCGGCGGCCGGCTCGACGTCGCGGAGGCGATCCTCGTGTCGCGCGACGGCAAGCGCGTCGCGATCGAGCACACCGTCGCGCCGATCCGCGGCGCGCGCGGGCGGATCGAGCGGATCACGTTCGTCTTCCACGACGTCAGCCAGCGCAACCTCGCCTCGCTCCAGCTCGCCCGCCAGTCCACCCACGACCCGCTCACCGGCCTGCTCAACCGCCACGCATTCGCGAGCCGCGTCGAGAAGGCGCTCGCCGAGCTGCGCCAGCGCGGGCGCCCGCTCGCGGTGTGCCAGATCGACATCGACCAGTTCAACCTGGTGAACAACTCGTGCGGGCACGGCGCCGGCGACGACCTGCTGCAGTGGACCGCCGCGATCCTACGCGAGGAGACCGGCGAGAGCGACGTGGTCGCCAGGCTCGGCGGCGACGTCTTCGCGGTGCTGCTCCAGCGCGACGCCGCCGCGGAGCCGCAGGCGCTGGCGGAGGCGTTGCTGCGGCGCCTGCGGACGTTCGAGTTCAGCTGGGAGGACAAGACGTTCCCGGTCGGCGCCTGCATCGGGCTGGTGCCGATCGGCGCCGGGTCCCACGCCGTCGCCGAGGTGGTCGCCGCGGCCGACCACGCCTGCTCCCTCGCCAAGGCGCAGGGGCGCAACCAGATCCGCATCTGCCGGCTGGAGGACGAGGAGCTCGCCCTGCGGCGGCAGGAGATGGACTGGGTAGCCCGCATCCGCAAGCACCTCCACGACGGCGGCGTGTCCCTCTATGCCCAACCGATCCGCCACCTCGCGCGGCGCGGGGCGGACGAGTGCGGGTTCGAGGTGCTGCTGCGCATGACGACGCCGGGAGGGGACGCGGCGAGCGCCGGCCGGATGATCCAGGCGGCGGAGCGCTACGGGCTGATGGGCGCGATCGACCGCTGGGTGATCCGCGGCGCGCTCCAGGAGCTGCGGCGCCACCCGCGTCGGGTGATCGACCGGCTGCGCCTGTGCTGCATCAACATCTCACGCGTGTCGCTCCACGACCGCTCGATCCTCGAGTTCATCCACCAGCAGCTCGCCGCCTCCAAGCTGCCCCCGGCGAAGGTCTGCTTCGAGCTGACCGAGACGGCGGCGGTGGAGAACCTGCCGCAGGCGCGCTGGCTGATCGGCGAGCTGCAGGCGATCGGCTGCCGCTTCGCCCTCGACGACTTCGGCAGCGGCCTCGCCTCGTTCGCCCACCTGCGCGAGCTGCCGGTCGGCTTCCTCAAGATCGCCGGGGCGTTCGTCGAGACTCTCGCCTGCGACCCGCTCAGCCAGGCGATGGTGGAGTCGATCACGCAGATCGCGCGCGTGCTCGGCTGCGAGACGATCGCCGAGTCGGTCTCCAGCCAGGCGGCGCTCGAGGCGGTCGAGGCGCTCGGCGTCGACTACGCGCAGGGCAACTGGGTCGGCGCGCCGCTCCCGCTCGCCGTGGCCTGCGCGCAGTCTTGAGGGAGACCGCGGAACCCGCCGGCCGCGCCGCCGGTCGCGCCGGCGCGACGCTCAGCCGGTGCGCGGCGAACGCTGGCTGATGAAGGCGCGGACCCGCTCCTGGCCGTCTCCGGCGTACGACACCACCTTGCCGCCGAACCCCTCGACGCGCTCGCGGCCCGGGTCCGTGCGGCGCGCGACCTCGAGTTGGCCCCGCACCGGCGTGCGCTCGCCGGGCAGCAGCAGCTCGAACTGCAGGCGGGTGCCGATCGGGAACTCGCCCCCGCCGCGCACCAGCATCCCCGCCGTCGAGACGTTCTCCGTCAGGGTGAGCACGCGCTCCGCCGCCCGCTCCACCCACAGCTCGAGCTGGATCACGGCGCGCACCGTGCGGCGCGGGTCGACCGCGAGCAGGTCGGCGATCGCGTCGAGGAGCCGGTCGCTCGAGGCGTCCAGGCTCACGACGCGGTTGACGCCCTTGCCGAGCAGGCGCGCGACCTCGCCGACGCAGGTCGGCTCGGCGAGCAGCACGAGCCCCGCGCTGCGGCACAGCGAGCCCACCGTGCGCACGCGGTCGACGAACTCGTGGAGCGAGAGCCCGGGGACCGGGTAGCGCAGCACGATCAGGTCGAACGCCACGTCCTCGAGCAGCTCGACGGCCTGGTCGGCGTTCGCGGCGAGCCGGGTCTCGAACTCCGCACGGCGGAGAATGGGCGCGATTCGCTGCAGCGCCGGGGTCTCGCTTCCGATGATCAGCAGCCGCTGGGTCACGGTGGCCTCGCGGATCATGATAGCGCGGTCGCCGTCGCCGCCGGCCCGCAGGGCGCCTGCGCTCAGCCGGAGGCCGGCCCGAGACGGTCGAGGATCTCGCGCACCTTCGTCGTCAGCTCGCCGATCGTGTAGGGCTTGGCGATGAAGCCGGCGCGCTCCTCCCCCGCCAGCCCGCTGTCGACGAGCGCATCGCCGTAGCCGGACGAGAACAGGAAGAGCAGGTCGGGGTACAGCCTCCGCGCCTCCCGGTGCAACTCCTCTCCGCCCATCCGCGGCATCACGACGTCGGACACCACGAGGTCGACCCGCCCGTCGCTGCGGCCGAGCAGCTCGAGCGCCTCCACGCCGTCGACGGCGGAGAGGACGCGGTAGCCCAACCCAACGAGCACCTCGACGATGATTCGGCGGACGTCGGCCTCGTCCTCGACCACCAGGATCGTCTCGTCTCCTCCGCTCGACGCGGGCCGCACCGCGGCGGCGGACTCGGCCGCCCGCGGCTCGACCACCGGCAGGTAGATCTCGATCGTCGTGCCCGCCCCGGCGATGCTCGACGCGTCGATCATCCCGCCGTGCTGCTTGACGATCCCGTAGACGATCGCGAGGCCGAGGCCGGTGCCGCGGCCGACCGCCTTGGTGGTGTAGAACGGCTCGAAGATGTGCGCCAGGGTCCTGCCGTCCATCCCTGCGCCGTCGTCCGCGACCAGCAGGTGCACGTGGGGACCGGGCTTCGCCCACGGGTGGGAGCCGACGTAGGCGTCGCCGATCTCGACCGCCTCGGTCTCGATGCGGAGCGTCCCGCCGGCCGGCATCGCGTCGCGCGCGTTGACCGCGAGGTTCATGAGGATCTGATCCATCTGGCCGCGGTCGGCGCGGACCATCGCGCCCCCGCCGCGGCAGCGCGACTCGATCGCGATGGTCTCCGGCAGCACGCGGCGGAGGATCGGCAGTATCTCGCCCACCACTCCGTCGAGGTCGAGGTCGACCGCCTCGAGCACCTGGCGCCGGGCGAACGCAAGCAGGCCGCGCGTGAGGTCGGCCGCCCGCCGCGACGAGTTGAAGATCGTGGCGAGCTCCTCGTCGCCCGCGCCGCCGGCGGCCAGCCGCTTGCGCAGCAGCTCGGTCGAGCCGAGGATCGCCATCAGCAGGTTGTTGAAGTCGTGCGCGACGCCGCCGGCGAGCTGGCCGAGCGCCTCGAAGCGCTGCGAAAGTCGGAGCTGGTGCTCGAGCCGCTTGCGCTCGGTGAGGTCGCGGACGGTGGCGAGGACGGCCGGCTTGCCCTCGTAGTCCAGGCGCGTGGCCTGCACCGCGAGGTCGAGCTGCGTCACGCCGTCGCCGTGAAGGGCGCGCAGCTCGTAGGGGCCGGGCTCGCCCCCGCCGCCCTCCTCGCGGGGGAGCCGCTCGGCGACCGCGGCGCGGTCCTCGGGGACGATGAACGACGTCAGCTCGCGGCCGACGATGGACTCGACCGGCAGGCCGACCAGCCCGGCGAACGCGCGGTTGGCGAAGACGAACCGCCCCTCGCGGTAGACGACGACGCCCTCCTGCATCGTGTCCACCAGGAGGCGGTGCTTCTCCTCGGACTGTCGCAGCAACTCCTGCGCGCGGGTGCGCTCGATCGCGAGCGCCACCTGGCGCGACACGAACGTGAGGATCTCCTTCTCGCGCGTCCCGTAGCGCACGCCGGCGGTGTACGTCTGCACCACCAGCGCGCCGATCGTCGCCTCGCCCACCACCAGCGGCACGCCGAGCCAGTCGATCGAGGCGGCTCCCACCGATTCCGCCTCGCCCTTGCGGCACAGCTCGTCGAACACCTCGGGCGTGGCGAGGAGCGGCCGGCCGGTCCGTAGGATGTACTCGGTGAGGCCGCGGACCGGACGGCGGGGCGCGGGCGCGTGGTCGACCTCGTCGACGAAGTACGGGAAGCTGATCAAGTCCTTGGCGGGGTCGTAGAGCGCGATGTAGAAGTTGCGCGCCGCCATCAGCCGGGCGACGCAGCGGTGGATGGTGCGCAGCACCGCGTCGAGCGCGGTCGCCTGCTGCGCGGCCTCGGAGATCTCGTAGATCGCGGCCTTGAGCTCCTCGTCGCGCTTGCGCTCGGTGATGTTCTCGCACACCACCAGGATCTCCGGCCCGCCGTGAGTGGTCGCGACCGTCTGCGCCGTCTCGCGGACCCAGAGCACGGCGCCGTCGCGGCGGACCTGCCGCAGCTCCCACGCCGTGACCTCGCGGGGGCGGGCGAGGCAGTCGCGCAGATGGCGGTCCACCGTCGCGCGGTCGAGCGGGTGGAAGATCTCGGTGATCGAGCTGCCCACCAACTCGGCGGCGGTGAACCCGAGCGCGGCGACCGCGGCCTGGTTGACCTCCTTGACCGTGCCGCGGGCGTCGACGGTGAAGCACATCAGCGGGTTGCTGTCGTAGAGCGAGCGGAACCGCTCCACGCTCTCGCGCAGGGCGGTGTCGGCGAGCGCCCGGTCCTCCTCGACCGCGACCGCCTCGGCCAGGATCTCGAGGATGCGTTCGTCCCCGGCGTCGAACGCCGTGTCGCGCTGGAACGCCACCCCGAGCGCGCCGATCGTCTCGCCGCGCACCGACATCGCGTGGCCGGCGTACGCCTGCAGGCCGCAGCGGAGGACGTTGGGGTCGGATGCCGCAAACGGGCTCCGCGGCAGGTCGCGGACTAGCAGGACGCCCCCGCTCCCGCCCCGGCGGATCACCTCGTGACCGAGCTGGCCCGCGGGACGCTCGACCGGCTCGTAGCCCTCCGGCGCTTGCCACACCGCGGCGGTGCGCAGCGCCCCGGCTTCGAGACGCTGGTAGAGCGCGCACGCGCCGCCGAGGATCTCGCCGCACGCCGCGGTCAGGCGGCCGATGTTCTCCGCGGCATCGGGGCCGAGGTCGGTGAGCGCGCGGTGGAGGCGCTCGAACCGCTCCTCGGTGCGCCGGCGCTGCGAGGCGTCGCTGACGAGGACGATCTCGGTCGGGCGCGCCTCCCAGCTCGAGAGCTGCGAGCGCATCTCGACCCAGCGGCGCTCCCCGTCGGGCCGTACGACGTGGAGCTGGAAGCGGTGCACGCCGGTGCCGCCGGTGGTCTCCTCGACGTCGTGCCGCCGCCGCAGCGCGTCGAGGTCCCCGGGCGCGACGAACGACTCGAGCGTGCGGCCCGCCGCCGTTTCCGCGCCGACGCCGAAGATCTGGGCGAACGCGCGGTTGGCGAAGCGGATCGTGCCCCCCTCGACGACCACGAACGCCTCGGGCAGATGGCTGACCAGGAACCGGTAGCGACGCTCGCTGCGCGCGAGCTCCTCGCCGACGCTCGCGCTCGAGGCGGCGCGCTCGAGCAGGCCGCGACGGGCGCGCGCCGCGGCGAGGAAGCCGGCCAGCAGCACGAGCGAGCCGGCGAGCTGCACCGCGGCGGGGACCGTGCCGACGGCCGCATCCGGGCGGCCCAGCGCGCCCAGGGCGACGAGGATCTGACCGAGGCCGAGGGCGAGGAAGCCGGCGCTCCCGGCGAGCCACGCGGCGCGCGCTCCGCCCGCGCGAGACCGGGCGACGGCGACCCCGGCGCTCACGATCTGAACAACTCCGGCAGCGAGCAGCAGCAATGGCCCTGGGCTCACCCGCCCTCCAGCGGATTGGCGGTCCGACGCGCCCGATTTGTCGAGATTCTAGCACCGGCGCCGACGCCGGTTTCGGCGCTCGGCGCCCGCGCCCGAACCCACCGGACCGGCGCGGGTATGATGGCGCCGGAGGTCGCGATGCGGTCAGCGCAACGTGTCCTGTTCTCAATTTCGACGTCGCTCCTGGTTGCCTCTGCCGGCGTTGCGCTTGCGAGCGCCGATGGCGCCGCCAGGCCAGCGTGGGACCTCGCGCCGGAGGCGGTCCGTGCCGTTCTCGCCCGCACCGCCGGCGCCGACGCGTACCCGGGCAGCGACGTGGTCGTCGTCTTCGACCGGCGCGACGTCGAGGTCGAGCCCTCCGGGCTCTCGCGCACCGTGCAGCACACGCTGCGCAAGGCGCTCACCCAGGCGGGCGCCAACCAGCTCGCGGTCGAGCTGCTGCCGTACGACCCGCTCTCCGCCGACGTTGCGGTGCTGCGCTGCCGCGTCCATCCCGCCTCGGGCGCCGTCCGCGAGATCGACCCCGCCGCCGCGGCGGACGCCCCCGACCCGCAGAGCCTGATCTACTGGAACTCGCGCCACAAGCTCGTGCCGGTCGGACGGATCGAGGCCGGCGACGCGGTCGAGCTGGTCACCCGCCGCGTCGGCTTCACCTACGCCCTCCTCGACGGCGGCGAGGCGGCCGACGAGTCGCGCTTCGTGCCGCCGATGAAGGGCCACTTCTACGACATCGTGCCGTTCTGGTCGCCCTGGCCGATCGTCGAGCAGAGCTACCGCGTCCGCGTGCCGCTCGACAAGCACCTCCAGTTCCAGCTCTACAACGGCGCCGCGGAGATCGCGGACCGGGTCGAGGACGGGCGCCGCGTCGTCTCCTTCACGATGCGCAACCTGAAGCCGCTCGACCGCGAGCCCGGCATGGTGGCGCTCTCCGACGTCGCCCCCAAGCTCATCCTCACCACCGCCGCCGACTGGAAGGCGAAGGCGGTGTGGTTCCACGACACCCAGGAGGCGGCGTCGTGCTTCGCCGTGACGCCCGAGCTGAAGGCGGCGGC
The DNA here is from genome assembly GCA_035517415.1 of Thermoanaerobaculaceae bacterium. GTDB lineage: Bacteria > Acidobacteriota > Thermoanaerobaculia > Thermoanaerobaculales > Thermoanaerobaculaceae > DATIYW01. The sequence continues at coordinate 11,996 of DATIYW010000276.1, read as the reverse complement.
GAACGAGATCACCGCCGGGCTGACGCGCGACGAGGACCGCGTCGCGGCGCTCGACCACTGGGTGGCGGAGAACGTCCGCTACGTCGGCCTGCACATGGGCAAGGGCGAGGGCTACACGCTCCACCCCGCGGCGATGACGCTGCGCGACCGCGGCGGCGTGTGCAAGGACAAGGCGGGCATCCTGGTGGCGCTGCTGCGCGCCGCCGGCTACGAGTCCTACCCGGCGATGACGATGGCGGGCGAGCGCATCGAGCGGATCGCCGCCGACCAGTTCAACCACTGCGTCACGGTCTGGCGCCGGCCGGACGGCAGCACCACCCTGCTCGACCCCACCTGGGTCCCCGGCGTGCGCGAGCTGTGGTCGTCGCGCGAGCAGCAGCAGGAGGTGCTGATGGGCCTGCCGGAGGGCGCCGACCTGCTGACCACGCCGGTCTCGCCGCCCGAGCGCCACCCGCTCGCGGTCGAGATCCGCTCCCGGCTCGCCGCCGACGGCACGCTCGAGGGCACGCTGTCGATCCGCGCCGACGGGCAGTCCGACGCCGGCCTCCGCCGGCTCTACCGCGGCCGGCCGCGCGCGGAGTGGTCGGCGGTGGACGAGGCGATGCTGACCGTGCTCGACCCGCGCGCCGTGGTCGGCAACGTCACGCGCACCGACCCCGACGACGTCGCGACGCCGTTTGCGCTGTCGGCTTCGTTCGCCATCCACGGCTACGCCCGGCGCCTCGCCGACGGCACCTTGCGCCTCGTGCCGCTCTCGGCCCGCCACCCGGTGGGACAGGCGAGCCACGCCGACGAGTCGTTCCTCCCGCTGGGCCCGGAGAAGCGGCGCTGGCCGGTGCGGATCGGCTGCTCCAAGCTGGTCACGCTCAGCGAGCGACTCGCGCTCCCCGCCGGCGCGAAGGTCGAGGGCCTGCCGACCGCCATCCACCTCGACGGGGCGGGCCGGCTCGAGGCGAGCTGGAAGCAGGTCGGCGGCGACCTCGTCGTCGACGAGAAGCTCGCGATGACCGAGCGCATCTTCGACCCCGACGCGTGGCCTTCGCTGCGCGCCGCGCTCGACGCGTTCCGCAAGCTGTCGGAGACGCCGGTGCTGGTCAAGCTCCCGGCCCCGGGAAGGGAGAGGTCATGAGCCGCGACCCGCGCCGCCGCAACATCGCCCGCCTCGTCGCGGCCGTCGCCGCGCCCGCGATCTGCGCCGCCGTCACCGTCCAGGCCGTCGCCGCCGCGGGCGCCCCGCCCGCGTCCGCCGCGCCCCGCAAGGCGTTCGCCGCCGCGCCCGGCCCTGACGCCGAGTACCTGCTGGTTTCGGATCGCTACGAGCTGCGCGCCGACGGTGAGACGGTCCACGAGCGCCACTCGCGCCTGCGGGTCAACTCGTACCTCGCGATCAACCGCAAGTACGGCGAGAGCAAGGTCGAGTACGACCCCGCCGTGGACTCGTTCGAGGTGCTGGAGAACGCGACGCTGCTGCCGTCCGGCGCACGGGTGACGGCGCCCGCGAACGCGATCGTCGACGACCAGCCGCCCGGCGCCGAGCACGACCCGCTGTGGAGCGGCCTGCGCCGCAAGGTCATCGTCCACACCGCGCTCGAGCCCGGCGCCGTGATCGAGGAGTCGTGGCGGGTCACGCGCGCCAAGGGCGACCTGCCTTGGCTCGAGCTCTCGACGCCGGCGGAGTTCGAGCCGCCGGTGCTCAGGCGCGAGGTCCAGGTGGACGTGCCGGCTGGGGCGCCGTTCCGCTGGCAGGCCGTGGGGGTGCCGCAGGCCCCGCCGGTCCGCGAGCGCACGGCCGGCCGCGACGTCTGGCGCTGGCGGATCGAGAACGCCGCCGCCTTCCCGCCCGAGCCGGGCGCGCCCGCCGAGGCGCCGGCGATCATCGCCAGCACCTGCCCGAGCCGCGAGGCGCTCGCCGCCGAGCTCAACCGCCGCGCGGCGATCCCCGGCGGCGCCCCGGAGGGCCTGGTCGCGCTCGCCCGCCGGGTCGACGCCGCCAACCCCGGCGACGAGGCGCGGCTGGTCGCCGTCCTCGACGCGGTCGCGCAGGCGGTCACCGTGGCGCCGCTCGCGCCGTCGCAGCAGCGCTGGCGCCCGAGGGCGCTCGCGGAGGTCTGGCGCGCCGGCGTCGCCACGCCGCTCGAGCTCGCCGGCCTCCAGGCGGCGGCGCTGCATGCGGTCGGCTTCAGCAATGTCAGTCCCGCGGTGGTCGGGAGCGACGAGCGGGACATCGAGAAGTGCCCCGCCCTGGCGGGTCTCGAGCGGCCGGTGGTGTTCGTGCGCCAGGGCAACCGCCGCCTCTACGATCCGGCCAGGCCACTCGAGGGCGGCCCGCTCGAGCTCGTCACCGGCCTCCGCAGCCTGCTCCCGGTCTTCGCCTTCGACGCGATGCCGGAGAATCCCGAGATCCAGTCCGCGACGCTCCGCGGCGCCCGCCTCACGCTCGCCGTGGCCGCTGACGGCGGCCTCAAGGGCGCGCTCGAGTTCAACGCCAGCGGCGCGGCGACGCCGCACGCTGCGCTCGTCCGCGACCCGGCGAAGGTCGCCCGCGAGCTCGGAGCGCTGCTCCCGGAGGGCAAGGTCTCCAGCCTGCGTGTCACCGAGCTGCGGCGGGCGAGCGCGTCGTTCACCGCCGACGTCGAGGGCCGGCTGCCCGGCCGCGACGCGCTCGGACTGGTGGTGTGGACGCTGCCGGACCTCCCGGGCGGGTTGGACGAGAAGCTGCCCCCGCTGCCGGCGCCGGGCCGCCTGGCTCCGGTCGCGCTGCCGGCGCCGAGCGCGCAGCAGCTCGAGATCGCGCTCACGCTGCCGGCCGGGTGGAAGGTCGAGGCGCTGCCCGAGAGCGCCCGCGCCGAGACGTCCACGGGGACCGCCGAGATCCACGCGACGATCGAGTCCGACGGCACCGTCACGCTCGGTCGCCGCCTGGAGCTCCGCGTTGCGGAGGTCCCGGCCATCAACGCTGCCGACCTGCACGCGCTGCTGGTGGCGTGGCGCTCCCCGGCCGGCCGCGAGCTGATCCTCCGGCCGCCGGTCGACGCCGCGAGCAAGGCCGCCGCTGGGACCGTGCCCGCCGCCAGGTAGCCGCGCGGCGGCCGCCCCGGTCTCCGGGAGCGGTTTCCTTCTGCGCCGCGAGTGTGTCTAAATGGCGTGGGCTACGTGCGGACACTCTCGTGGACCGGCGCCCCGGAGGCGCTCGTGAACCGGCCGGTCGAGGAAGCGGAGCTGCTCGCGTCGCTGGCGCGGGGCGATCGCCAGGCCGCCGAGGCGCTGGTCGACGCGACCTACCGGCAGGTGTTCGCGCTCCTCTGCCGCCTCTCCGGCGGCGACCGCGACCTCGCCGCCGACCTCACGCAGGAAACCTACCGCCGCGCCTGGGCGGCGCTCGCCTGCTTCGACGGCCGCTCCCGCCTGGCGACCTGGCTGTACCGGATCGCCACCAACGTCTTCCTCAACCACGTGCGGCGCCCGCACCTGGTCGTGCCGCTCGAGGAGGAGCACGTGCGGACCCGTCCGGACGGCGAGCCGCCGCAGGACGAGGCGCTCGCCGACGCCGAGGCGCAGGAGCGGCTGCGCCGCGCCGTCCTCGCGCTGCCCGACCCGCTGCGCACGGTCGTGGTCGCCCACTTCTGGGCGGAGTCGCCGGTCAGCGAGATCGCGCGCGCCGAGGGGTTGAGCGCGATGGGCGTCCGCAAGCGCATCAAGCGCGCCCTGCGCCTGCTCGGGCGCGCGCTGCAGGAGGGATCGTGACGAGGAAGCCATCGGAGGAGGAGCTCGTGAAGCGGCTCACAAGGCGGCCGGACCAGCGGCCGCCGGAGGGCCTGGCGGAGCGGATCAGGGCCGAGATCCCGGACCCGCTCGCCGTCGGCGGCGCGGCGCTCCGCGCGGGCGGCGCCACCGCAGCGGAGACGCGCGCGGCGTCCTACCGCCCGTTCATGCTGATCGCGGCGTCGCTGCTCGTCGTGGTCGGCGTCGGCTTCGTCGCCGCGCGCCTGTTGCGTCCGCCGGACGACCTCGCCCGCGAGATCGCGCTCTCCGGCGTCACCGTCATCGACGACATCGTGGTCACGGTCCCGCCGCGACCGGCCGCCGAGACCGCGGGCGGCGCGGCCCCCGCACCCGGCCAGCCGTCCGACGGCGCTCAGGCGCCGCTGCACGCCCCGGCGCCTCCCGCGGACGAGGCCGAGGCGGTCACTGTCGTGGTCCGGCGCAGCGACGGCGGGCCGTGCCAGGGCGCCACGGTCAAACTGGAGCGCAGCGGCGGCGACGCGCCGTGGCGGCGGATGGCCGAGACCGACCGCAACGGCGTCGCGTTCTTCCTCGGCGTCCCGGTCGGGACCTACACGCTGAGCACCGGCTTCTCGGACGCGCGCCCCGCCGTGCTCGAGATGCTGCAGGTCACGCGGCGGACCGTCACGCGCATCGACCTCCGCGTCGCCCGCCCCGGCCGCACGTGAAGCGGCGTGGGGTCAGACGACGAGGTCCGCAGCCCGCCGCCTGGCAGAGACTGGATCCCCGCGTTCGCGGGGATGACGACAGGAAGGCCGGGCGATGGGAGCAGGTGCGTAGCCGCGCGGCCGCCGTTGGGCCAATCGCAAGGCGCACGAGCGGCCCGCACCGGAGTGTAGCCGGAGGCGACATAGAGGATGCGTGGACGCGACGTGCAACGCCGCGAGAGGTCCCACGCCGGCGGCGCCAGGAGCTACTCGCGGGTGGCGGACGACAGGACGACCGTGACCACGCTGACGATGATCGACCCGAACAGCGCCGGCACGAACCCGTCGACGTGGAAGCCGATCCCCATCGCCGCCGCGATCCTCGCCGCGATTAGCAGGCTCGCGGCGTTGACGACCAGCACGAAGAGCCCGAGCGTGAGGATGATCAGCGGGCAGGTCAGCAGCTTGAGCAAGGGCCGGATCACCGCGTTGACGAGCCCGAGCACGACCGCCATCAAGGCGTAGGCCGCCCACGCGTTGCCCTCGACGCGGATGCCCGGCACGATCCAGGCCGCCGCCAGCAGCGCCAGCGCCGCGATGAACCAGCGAACGATCAGGTGTCCCATGGCCGCCTCCCCGCCTGCCCGGCAAGGATAGCGCCGCGCCGCCCGGGCGGGCGCACCGCTTTGCCCGCCGCCGGGGTTGGGGCTACACTCCGCGCCACAATGGCGGCGGAGGCAACCGAGCGAATCGCGCTACGCGCCGAGGGGGAGCGCTACAGCTACGACTTCATCGTCGTCGGCTCCGGCTTCGGCGGCAGCGTCTCGGCGCTGCGCCTGGCCGAGAAGGGCTACCGCGTCCTCGTCATCGAGGCGGGCAAGCGCTGGGACTCGGTCGACTTCCCGAAGACCAACTGGCGCCTGCGCAAGTTCCTCTGGCTGCCGGCGCTGTTCTGCTACGGCATCCAGCGGCTGACGCTGCTCAAGGACGTGCTGGTGCTCTCCGGGGCGGGCGTCGGCGGCGGCTCGCTGGTCTACGCCAACACCCTACTGGTGCCGCCGGATGAGGCGTTCCACCGCGGCACCTGGCCGCAGGAGAGCGACTGGCGCGAGCGCCTCGCACCGCACTACGAGACCGCCAAGCGCCTCCTCGGCGTGACGCGCACGCCGCGCACCTGGGCGGGCGACGCCTGCCTCGAGGCGTTCGCCAAGGAGCTCGGCCGCGAGGCCACCTTCGAGCGCACCGACGTGGCGGTGCTTTTCGGCGAGCGGCCGGGCGAGCCCGCCGGCGACCCCTACTTCGGCGGCGAGGGGCCGTCGCGCTCGAGCTGCAACTTCTGCGGCGGCTGCATGGTGGGCTGCCGCTACAACGCCAAGAACACGCTCGACAAGAACTACCTCTACTTCGCCGAGAAGCTCGGCGCCGAGGTGCTGCCCGAGACGCTCGTCACGCTGATCGAGCCCGACGGCGAGGGGGGCTACTTCGTCCGCACCCGGCGCTCGACCGCCAAGCTGCGCCCGCACCGGCAGAGGCTGCAGACGCGGGGCGTCGTGCTCGCCGCCGGCGCGCTCGGCTCGGTCAACCTCCTGCTCCGGTGCCGCGACGCCGGCACGCTTCGCCGCCTCTCGCCCACGCTCGGCAACCGCGTCCGCACCAACAGCGAGATCCTCTGCGGCGCGACCGCGCGGCGCGGCGACGCCGACTTCTCGGAGGGGATCGCGATCGCGAGCCGCATCCACGCCAGTGACGACACCCACATCGAGGTGGTCCGCTACTCGAAGGGCTCGGACGCGATGAGCTTCCTCGCCACGCTGCTCACCGACGCGGGGACGCGGCTGACGCGGCCGCTCAAGTGGCTGGCGAACTGCGCGCGCCGCCCGGTCGACTTCCTCCGCTCGGTGCAGCCGTTCGGCTGGGCGAAGCGGACGATCATCCTGCTCGTCATGCAGACCGCCGAGAACTCCATCCACCTGGTGCGCAAGCGGCGCTGGTTCTGGCCGTTCACCCGCACGCTCTCGAGCGAGCGCGCGCACGGCGAGGCGCACATCCCGAGCTACCTGCCGGTCGCCAACCAGGCGGCGCGCTCGATCGCCAGGCAGATCGACGGCTTCCCCTCGAGCGCGATCAACGAGGTGCTGCTCAACGTCCCGACCACCGCGCACATCCTCGGCGGCGCCTGCATCGCCGCCGACGCGCAGCACGGCGTGGTGGACGAGTGGAACCGGGTGTTCGGCCACGACGGGCTGTGGGTGGTGGACGGCGCCGCGGTGCCGTCGAACCTCGGCGTCAACCCCTCGCTCACGATCACGGCGCTGGCCGAGCACGCGATGAGCGCGATCCCGCCGAAGGACCCGGAGCGCGGGTTGCGCCACCTGCCGTCCCAGGCGCGCGCGGCCTCCTCGCGCGTCCCGTCGCCGCCGGCCGCCGACCCGGGCGCCGAGGCCACGGTGGTCGTCGAGCGCTGAGTGAACCCGCGCCGGCCCGCCGGCGCGTGACATACTGCGGACAGCTCCCGGAGGCCACCATGCCGAACACCTTCCACTTCCCGGCGCCGTTCCGCCACGAGCACCCCCCGCTGCGCAACGTCAACGAGATCGTCGCCGAGCAGCTGACCATGGGGCAACGCGCCTCCGACCGGGTGGCGGGCGTGGTCGGCTCGTGGCCGTTCATCATCGTCCAGTCGATCCTGCTGTGCTTCTGGGCAGTCCTCAACATCACGGCGTGGGTGAAGCAGTGGGACCCGTATCCGTTCATCCTGATGAACCTGTTCCTGTCGCTCCAGGCCGCCTACACCGCGCCGGTGATCATGATGAGCCAGAACCGGCAGGCGATGAAGGACCGCATCGAGGCGCACAACGACTTCCTCGTCAACCTGAAGGCCGAGGAGGAGATCCGCGCCGTGCTCGACCACCTCGCGGCGCAGAACGAGGCGCTGCTCCAGCTCCAGCGCCACGTCGCCTCGCTGACCGAGTCGCTCGCCGCCGCCGCCAGACCCTCGGCTCCTCCCGCCTGACTCCATCCCGCGGCCGCCGGGCGGCCCTCCGGCCGGCGCTTGGGGGCCGGGCTGACCGCGAAGGCGATCTCCGGCGACGGCTGGGGCTGCGACCTGCCCTCGGTCTCGTGCACCCGCTCGGACGTGCTGGCGGCGGGCTCGAGCTGGCCGCCCGTGACGGTGACGGTGAGCGTCGCGGGCGACGCGTCGACCGGCGTCGTCAACTCGGCGACGGTCTCCGGGGGCGGCGACGACACGCCGGCGAACGACACGTCCAGCGACCCGACGATCCTGACCACGCCGATACCGGCGCTCGGCGGAGCCTCGCTGACCCTGCTCGCCGCGGCAATGCTCGCCCTCGGAGGGTGGACGCTGCTGCGCAGACGATAGCGCGGCCCCCGACCGCATGCCCGGGGTCGCTGAGGCGACGGGATACCGGGCCGGCGCAATGGCCTCGCCAAGCGGCCCCAGTGCGGGCCGCTTCGCCTCCGGACTCGGTCCGGGCTACGGCCCGGGCGATGCCTTGAGGTGGCGGCGAACCCGGAAGTCTTGGGCGCTCGGGTCGGTGATCGCGGCCATCGCCGAGGCCTGCCCGAGCACCGCGCTGGACGGGTCGGTGAGGTCGAGGAAGAACGCGAGCGATCGCTCGATGTGGGCGCCGGCGAGTAGTGGCACCGAGATCGTCCTGGATGTCGTCGAGCCCGCTGGGAACGTGAGGTCCCCGCTTGCCGCTGCATAGTCGGCGCCGGCCCTCGCGGTCCAATCCACGGTCACGAAGTGCACGGTCACGGGTGCGCTCGGCGGCTTCGAGATCGAGACGGTGAAGGTGGCGTTCTGCGACCCGGACGGCGTCCTCGTGACCGCGATGTCGGCGACGTCGAGGATCGGGAGGTCGGAAAACTGCATCACCCACGGCTCACGGCCGTGCTCGCCGTCGTCGGCGCTGAGGTACAACAGGTTGCCTGCCGTTCCGAGGACGAAGGGCGACGAATCGGCGGCGCCGGGGTTGAGGTCGGCCACGCGGGCCGTGCCCGTGATCGTCCCGTCCGTCCTCCACAACTCCTGGCCGAGCGTGTTGTCGGTGGCGGAGAAGTAGACGGCGCGGCCGACCGCCGCGAGCCCGTTCGGGAACGAGCCCCAGTCCCCTGGCGCGACGTTCGCGAGCTGGATGGCGCCGGTGCCGCCGGGGTTGATCCGCCACAGCTGCATGCCGTGCACGCCGTCGTTGGCGGGGAAGAACAGCGTGTCGTCGAACCCAGCATAGTTGGCGCCTGGGTAAGTGTTGACCCCAGACAGGTTCGTAATCGCATGAGTGCCGGAGGAAGTCCCGTCGCTCGATCCGATCCCCCGGCCCAGGCCGAGGAACATGGTGTCGCCGAGCGGCATCAGGGAACCGATGTTCGACCCCTGGTAGATGGCCGAGGTCCCGCTGAGTGTTCCGTCGCTCGCGATCAGCATTGGCGCGAAGTCGAGGCTATCCGCCGTGACAAAGCCGAAGCGGCCCGCCGCCGCGGGCGTGTTGAACCCGTAGCGCGCCCAATTGGTGCTGCAAGGCGGTCGGCAGAGGTCGGTCAGCATCACCGTACCGGCAGCCGTGCCGTCGCTGGCCCAAAACTCCGAGCCGTGGCTTCCGTCGTCCACGACGAGGAACACCGCGCCCTCGGTGAGGGCGAGCGGAGCGGTGCCGTTGAAGGTTCCCGGCTCTCCTGCGAAGCTCCGGACGATCCTCGTGCCCCCAGGCGTGCCATCGCTCCGCCAGAGATCGACGTCGCTGGACATCTCGTGCCCGACGCTGCAATAGAGGCGTGTCCCGACTCCGACCGCATTTGCGGTGACAATCGGAGCGAGACCAACGGTCCCCTGCGCCGTGCCGTCGGTCAGGAACATGCCTCGGCGACCCTGCACGCTACCGAAGAACACCGCGCGCCCCTCGAAGGGAAGTACCGGAGTGTGGGGCTCGACGGAGAGCGTGGCGAGTTCGTCGACCGGGTGGCTACCCTCCGGCGTGCCATCGGCGATCCACAGGCGCCGCTGCACCCCGTCGTCGGCGGTGAAATAGAACTTGCCCCTCAGCGTGGCGAACGGCATCGGGTTGGAGGACGCCGTTGCGCCCGAGACGGTCGAGCAGACCAGTTCGGTGCCGTTCGCCGTGCCGTCGCTCGTCCAGAGCCCGTGCCAGCCGAAGAACACGAGCGATCCCCGCAGCACCGTGGTGGCGCTGGGCGGCCAGTCCCATGGGTCGTCCGAGCCGAGGTCCGTGACGAGCGTGGTGCCGGACGGCGTGCCGTCGGTCCGCCACAGCCCCGCATGGGAGAAGTAGACGGCGCCGCCGAACGGGGTGAGCCATTGCGCCGGGCCGGCGGAGAGCATGACCGTGGCGGACGCCGTCCCGTCGGTTCGGTACAGGTTGACATCCGAGGAGCCCGGGTTCGCTGCGTCGCTGCCGTTGAAGTACGCCGCGTGCCCGACGCTGAGGGTGCCGCCCGGCACCGAGCCGCTGGGCCACCGGACGTCGGCGATCCACGCGCTCTGGCCGGCGGCCGGCCCCGCGCTCCATAGGCCGGCCCTTCCCCCGGGCGGGACTGCGTATGGCCAGAAGACCGCCTTGTCTCCGGCCGCGAACAGCGCGGCGGGCGTGCCTCCGTTGAAGACGGCATACGTGCCGGCGGCCGTGCCGTCGCTGGTCCAAACCGATCCGTTGTTGCCGTTCCCGGCCTCCGCGAAATACAGCCTCGAGCCGGCCACCGTGAACATCCCAAGCCAGTCGCCGCCGTCGGACGCGGCGACGATCGTCGAGAGCATCCCCGTCCCCGCGTCGGTGCCGTCGCTCCTCCAGAGCGTGACGGCGAACGTCGGCTTCTCGAGCCGCCAGAAGAACAGCGCTTGATCGACGCAGATCACGTTACGCGGATTCAACGCCGCTCCCGCGTGGCGGACCGCGACCGTGCTCGCGGTGGTCCCGCCGGTCCTCCAGAGATCCGCCGGCTGTGCTGTCGGGTTGTTGACCGGCGACGCGACGAAGTAGAGCGTCCCGCCCATCGCGACCAGGTTCGTGATCAGCTGCGGTGCGGCGAGTCCGGCGGGCAACTGGACCTGCTCGGTCCCCGACGGCGTACCGTCGGTCCGCCACAGGCTCATGCCGGTGTTCGCGCTTCCGGCCACGAAATACAGGACGCCGCCGACCTCCGCCATCGAGCTGGTTGTGCCGCCGACGTCGGTGGCGCCTGGCCGGGCGCCCTGCTTCACGACGAAGGTCCCGGCCGCCGTCCCGTCGGTCCGCCACAGGCTCAACCCGTCGCCTGCGGTTCCGGCCACGAAGTACAGCAGGCCCCCGCAGACGATCCGGTCGGACGGCGAGGCGCTGCCCAGTGTTGTGAACGTGAACCGGCCGCTCGGCGATTGGTTGATGTCAGCCAGCAACTGCGGCTGCTGAGCGAGAACCGTCGACCCCAACAGAAGCCCGACGACGACCAGAGGCGCACCCGTCGAGAGGACCCGATTGGCCTTCATGAGACTCACCTCCGCGCAGCAATGCAGTTCAAAGTCTCACGAGCTCTTATTTTACTCCGCGGTGGTTCCTGACACGCATCGGCCCCGACCCCTCGTGCGGAGCCGGCGGCGCCGTCCACGACCCTCGAGTGCGTCACGGGCCATGGCGACACGGCGCGGGCACGGAAGACGCAAGACTCCACGGGCTGCGCCGGAACGCGCGCTGGCCGTTCGCGGGTGGCGTTCGCCGACCGATCCGGATTGCGTCGGGCGCTGCGTGGCCTCGCGCCGACGGCCATTGCGCCTGTCGCTACGACTGGCGGGGCGAGGAGCAGGCTCCTTCCCGCTCGCCCTCGGCTCGGACCGTCGAGCGACCATAGCGGGACCTTCGCGCCTGGGACCTTCGGGACGGCGCTCGTGGCTCACGGCCCGAGGCGACGGAGCCGCCCGGCTCCGGCCGCGGCGCCCTACCGCCTGCCGGCCGGCTTCTGCGGCACTGGAGCCTTCGCGGGCAGGCCGCGAGGCGCGGCGGCGAACGCCTGCGCCGCCATGTGCTCCGCGATCAGCTCGGCCTGGAAGCGGTTGATCGTGTCGGGGTCGGTGAAGATCGACTGCGTGTTGTTCTGCGCCTTGTACCCGGTGCCCCCCGCCTGGCCGCTGACGACGAACGTGCCCTCGCCCGAGGCCGACCAGTTGGTCGAGCCCTCGCCGCCGACCCGCCCGTCGGCGACGAACCCCTTGGTGTGGCTGATCTGACGGGTCGCCGACTGGCCGATCACGAACCGCGCCATCTGCGTGCCGGTGACGATGTGGGTGTTGAACGCCGCCGGATCCTTGGCGACGTCCGAGGCGAGGAGCTTCTTCTCGTGAACACCTCCCGCCTGGCTCTGGTCCAACGTGATCAGCACCGTGATCTGCGGGTCCATCGCCTTGGCGATGATGATGTCGTTGAGCTCGTCGTCGTCGTAGCCGAACATGTTGAGGTAGAGCGAGACGCTGACGCGCGAGAGGACGTGCTTGAGGATGTCGTGGACGTCGTCGCGCCCGACGTAGAAGAGGTGGAAGTCGGCGCTCGCGTTCGGCGA
>DATIYW010000275.1:0-9138 GCA_035517415.1 Thermoanaerobaculaceae bacterium | reverse complement strand
CCTTCATCGGCTAGAGCTTGCGCATGATCACGAGGTCCTGATGCGCGTTGATGCCGCGACAGCGGTACTCGAGGACCTCGAGATACCGTGACCACTCGCGTTCGACGTAGGTGGGCGTGTGGAACGCCGTCCGGTAATAGCCCCTGCCCGCGTAAGGGGCGAAGAACGACGCCTGCTCCGAGCCGGAGTCCGCGAACCCGCGCCGCTCCAGGCGGCGCCGCAGACCAGCCGGAGCCAGCTCCGGGCCGTGCACCGTCACCGCGACCAACCCGTTCCGGCTCGTGATGCGGCGGAGCTCCGCGAGCCACCTGTGCTGCATGCGCTCGCCGAGATGCGTGAAGATCGAGACGCCGTAGACGAGGTCGAAGCTACTGTCGGGGTACCTCGTGGGCGGATCCGGAGCGATGGCCTGGATCGAGGCGCCGCGCGTTGCCGGGCCGAGCCAGTCGACCGCACCGCGGTCGATGTCGCAGCCCGCGACGCGTTCCGGGGCAACCTCCTCGAGCAGGTACCGCATCACGCGTCCGCAGCCGCAGCCCCAGTCCAGGATCCGGCCGAACGCGGCCCAACCCCCGTAAGGGTCCAGCGCACGCCTGAGGTCCGAGTAGATCCGCCAGCCGGTCGACAGGAAGTCGTCGCGCTCGCCGCCGACGTGGCGCTTCAGCACCTCCGGAGGTACGGGAAACCTCTCCAGCTCTGCGGCGAGGTCACGCAGTCCGAGCACCACCGCCCCGCGCGCCTCCCCGTCCTGCTCTGCGATGATCTCGAGCTTACGCGACCCCGGGTCCGCCGAGAGGCCCGTGACGGGCGAGGCGACATCGAACCCGCAACGGACCGTGTGAGCGATTTCGGGGTAGAGCGCCGCGAGCACGTCCGGGCGGTCGAACAGAGGAAGCCGCTCGGCCCAGGGACGCGCCCCCAGCCGCAGCGTGACGTGCGTGAGGGGGTGCGTCCGGTCGACGATCCACCCGCCGAGGTGCAGCACGCCGTCGTGGAACTCCGTCACCTCGACGTTCGCGATCGGTTGGACCGCCACTACCTTCATCCGCATGCCTCCTGACGGGCGGTACGGGGCCGCCCCTGGCACTAGTCGCGGTGCGGGGACTCCTCCATGCCCCGGAAGGAGACGCCGGCGGCAGTCAGGCTCCAGGTCGCCACGCACCCCTTGACCGGGGCGGCGGGCGTCGCCTCGCCGGCGAGCAGGACCCGCACGCCCGAGAGCGGGAGCGGGCGCTGCCACGCCACCATCGGCAAGAACGCAAGCCACCCGCGCTCCCAGTCCTGGAGAGGCGCGTCGCGGAGGACGACAGCGCACCCCAGCTTCGCTGCCGCGCCCGTGGCGCGGAGTCCTTCAACCCAGGTCCGGCACAGCCTGGCCTTCTCCGGGATCGGTACGCTGAGATCGCGGCTGGCCAGGAGCCGATTCCGCTCCTGCAAACTCCCCACGCCGAATGCCAACGCGAGAGCAGCGAACGCCAACGCCTGCCCCCACCTTGCCGGGACACAACGGACCACGCCGGCCATCGCCAACGCGAGGACCCCGGACGCGACGCTGAGGTAGTGCCCAGCCGATGACGGCACCAGCAGCGTCGGCGCCACCGAGACGGGAACTGCCGCCAGGAGAGCGATCGCCGCAGCAGGAGAGGGATGCCAGTCGGATTCGCGGCACGCGAAGATCGCGACGAGGAATAACCCGCCGAGGGTGATGGCGAACGGCCACGAGAGCATCAGCCACCTCGTGTAGAGGGACGCCTTCGACGCCAGCAAGCTGCGGTCGAGGCCGAACCGGTAGGGGCCTGCGGAGGGGACTTGCAGGCCGACCACCCCGAAGCGCAGGGCGAGGTAGGCGCCGAGCAGAGCCCAAAAGCCGCCGACCGCCCATGCCGTCCTTGCCGCCGGCAGCCGTGGGCGGCGCACCAGCGCGAGACCGGTCGCGAGCACGGGCAGCATGACGGCATCTTCCTTGCAAAGAAGCGCCGCCCCGCCGGCCCCGAGGGCGGACGCGAGGCGCCACCCGCGGCCCGACCGGAGATACCCGTCGAAGGCGAGGAGCGACGCAAGCATGAACAGGACGCAGCCGCTCTGGTTGATTCCTGACACCCATGTCGCCTCGAAGAAGTGCACCGGATGGAGGGCGAACGCCAGCCCGGCAGGCATCATGGCCCAGGACGCCACCCAACGCCGCGCCAGGAGGCCGACCAGGACGGCGTTGCCCAGATGGACGACCAGGGTCGCCGCATGGTGACCGCGCGGATCCAGGCCGAACAGCACCTGGTTCAACCAGAAGAAGACGTGCTGCGTGAGCGGCCGGTATTCGTTCGGAGCGCCGGTCAGGAGCAGCGACCGCGGGCTCACGAGGCCCGGGTGGTTGGTGAGGAGCAGCGGGAAGTCGTCCTGCGAGAAGTAGAAGCCGAGCGCCGGGCTCCACCACACCGCGGCCACGACGACCACGACCAGGATCTGGCCCGCGAGCAGTGCCCTCCGAAGAACTTCCGAGTGACCACCTGGAGAGGCCATCGCGCCGGATGGTAGCAGGCCGTCGCCGATCTGGGCGCTTGGCGCGTGGTGTGCGTATGATTCGCATGTGAGCGAGATGAGACAGACGCCGGCGGGACCGGCGCGAACCGCGGTCCTGGTGCTCAACTACAACGGGCGCCAGCACCTCGAGGACTGCCTGTCGTCGCTCGGCCGGCTCGACGTGTTCACGCCCGGCGCGGCGGGCGTGCCGCGCGACCCGGCGGTGCGCGACGAGGTGTGGCTCGTCGACAACGGCTCCAGCGACGACTCGGTCGCGCTGGTGCGCGCGCGGTTCCCCTGGGTGACGGCGCTCGAGAACGGCGCGAACCTCGGGTTCTCGGCAGGCAACAACCGCGCCGCCGCCGCCGCCCCTTCGCACTTCGTCGCCTTCCTCAACAACGACACCCGCGTCGCACCGGATTGGCTCTCCGCGCTCCATCGCTGCCAGACCCGCCACCCGGAGTCCGCCGCGGTCGCCAGCTGCATCGCAAGCTGGGACGGTACGCGCACGGACTTCGTCGGCGCCGACACGTTCTTCACCGGCCACGCGCTGCAGCGCGGCGTCGGCGAGCCCCGTCGCGCTGGCGACGCGCCCGAGCGCAGGCTGCTCTTCGGATGCGCGGGCTCGCTCTTGGTCGACCGGGAGAAGTTCCTCGAGATCGGGGCGTTCGACCCCGACTACTTCTCGTTCTTCGAGGACGTGGACCTCGGCTGGCGGGCGAACCTGCTCGGCCTCGACACCTGGTTTGCCCCGGAGGCGCTTACGTTCCACCGGCTCCACGCCAGCTGGGGCGACGCCCTCACGCCGCGCAAGCGCTTCCTCCTCGAACGCAACGCGCTGGCGACCGTTTTCAAGAACTACGGCGAGGAGAGAGCCGGCGTGATGCTCCTCGTCGCGGCCGGCCTCGCCTTCCTCCGCGGCTGGTGGGCGGGGCGCTCGACGCCGGCCCACGGCGTGCTGGAGACGACTGACGCGCTGTGTCACCTGCTGGCGATCGCGGCGGTCGGCGACCGGCTCGCCGCACTTCAGGAGCGCCGCGACGCCGCGCAGTCGCGCCGCCGGCGCACCGACGAGGACCTGTTCCCGCTCTTCGGCGGGATCGCGGCGATGCCAATGCCGGCCGAGGCGGGTTACCGCAGCGACTTCTCGAGCGCCTGCAGCCAGGTGCTCGTCGCGGGCGGCAGGGCGGTCGCTCGCTGGGACCCCGCGACGAATCTGGCGGCGCGGAACGCGTTCGCCGCGCTTGCGCGGCTGTGCGAGTTCGCGGTCCGCCGCCACCTCTCTCCCGGCGACCTCGACGCCATCCCGTCACTCGACGTCCGGCTCGCTCTGCCGTTCGCTGTCACCTCCTCGCTGGCCGCGGCGCGGCGGGCGCTGAGCGGGTTCCTGGCGACCCCGATCTCCGAGGTCGGCTGCGCGGCGCTCGCCCGGGAGCTCGACGAGGCGCGACCGCGCAGCGTCGAGGGGGGCGTGCCAGCAACCTCGACGCACCGGCGCGCGGGTGTTGCCCCGGCTGAAGCGGTGGCTCGCGCTGGGGAGCTGCCGCCGATCAGCCTCGTGATCCGCACCCAGGACCGGCCCGACGCGCTGCGTGTGGCGCTCGCGAGCGTCGCAGCGCAGAGCCTTCTCCCCGCGGAGGTCGTGCTGGTGAACGACGGTGGACCGGACCCGTCTTCCGTGCTTGCCGATTTCGGCGCGCTGCGAGTGCGCGTGGTGGGGCATGACCGCCCGCTCGGCCGCTCGCGGGCCGCTCAGGCTGGGCTCGAGGCAAGCCGCGGCGAATACGTCGGCTTCCTTGACGACGACGACGTGCTGGCGCCGAACCACTTCGCCGTCCTCGCCCACGGCCTGGTCGCGAGCGGCCTCCCTGTCGCGTACAGCGACGTGGAGTGCGTCGTCTACGACCGCGGCGCGGAGGTGGTGGCCCGATCGGTGTTCGGCGACGAGTTCGACCCCGACCGCCTGCAGTTCGAGAACACGATCCCGATCATGGCCGTGCTGATGCGACGGGAGCTCGCACTCGCTGCGGGCGGGTTCGACCCCTGTCTGGAGTACTTTGAGGACTGGGACCTGTGGCTGCGCCTGGCGCGAAGGACACGCTTCCATCACTGTCCGGTCATCACCGCCACGTACAACGTCCGCCCTGCGCTCGGCCAGGGCACCGCCACCAGCGGCGAGCACCGCTGGAAGCAGCTCGCGAGGCTGTTCGACAAGCACCGCGACGCGGTGACCGGCGACGCGTGGGCGGCCTACTATCGGTCGTACGTCGAGCCATCGCGGCGCCGAGTGTCGGAGGCCGAGGCGAACCTGCTCCAGTTCGGCGCCACGCTACAGGAGATCGAGAGCGCCCTGGCGGCCAGCCAGCAGCGCGGCAACGAGCTCGAAGCACGGCTGGTCGACATCCAGGGCTCCCGCCTGTGGCGCTGGCTGGGATGGCTGTGGCGGGCGCGGCGCGCCGGGCTGGTACAGGCGCTGCGCCGCGGCGTGGGCCGCCGCTGATGGGCCCCGGGGCGGAGCCGGCCGGCCGTACGCCGGCACCCGCGAACGGGGAGGTGATGCCGGCCGGCGTGGCGGTCGTCATCGTCAACCACAATGGACTCGTCCACCTCCAGCGTTGCCTGCGCGCGCTGCGGCCGACGCTCCGGCCGCGCACGGAGGTCGTGGTGGTGGACAACGGGTCGAGCGACGGCAGCGTGGCTTGGCTCGCCGCCGACGCACCGTGGGCGCGCGTGATCGCGCTGGAGTCCAACGTCGGATTCGGCGCCGCCAACCGTGCGGGCATCAAGGCGACGTCGGCGCCCCTGTTGGCCCTGCTCAACAACGACACCGAGCCGCAGCCGGGCTGGCTCGAGGCACTCGCCGCGCCGCTCGCGGCCGACCCGGCCATCGCCGCCTCCTGCGCCCAGCTGCGACTGATGGCGGACCCTAGAACGCTCAACGCGCACGGCGGCGGGATGAGCCGTCTCGGCTTCGGCTTCGACCACTACTTGCACATGCCGCTGGCGGCCCTACCCGCAGGCCCGGCGTGGACTGACTGCCTCTTCCCGACCGCTGCCGCGGCCCTCATTCGGCGCGAGGCGCTGCTCGGGATCGGCGGATTCGATCCTGCCTTCTTCATGTACCACGAGGACGTCGATCTCGGTTGGCGCCTCTGGCTGGCCGGCTGGCGCGTCGTCGTCTGCAGGGACGCGGTCGTCCTTCACGCGCGCGGGGGAAGCAGTCCAGTGTGGCGCGGCACGACCTTCCGCGACCGCCTCGGTGCGCGCCACGCCGCGCGGAGCCTGTTGAAGAACTACGGTCCCCGCCTGGCAGCAGTCAAGTCGGTTCGCCTCGCCCGCACCTGGCTTCGCGAGCGCCAGATCGGACTTCTCCTGCAGGTCGGCTGGTGGAACCTCGTCAACCTGCCTTCGACGCTCAAGGAGCGGCGACGCGTCCAGCGCGGCCGGCGCGTGACCGACGAGGCGTTGTTCGAGGCGGGTCTTATCGACGAGGCGCCGATGCCGCCGCCGTTCCCAGTGCCCGCGCATGACACCGGGCGCAGCACAGCGGACTTCGCGGAGCGCGGCACCCTGGAACCAGCGTCGACATCGGGGGTCGGACGCCTCGGGCCCGGCTGGTATGCACGGGAGCGCCACGGAGCGGGGTGGCAGCGGGTCACGTGCGGCACCGCGCTGTGCCGCCTGCGGGTTGCGGCGGGTGCCACTGGCGCCCTGCGGGTCTCCGCCCGGCAGGAGTTCCCGCCCCGGGCTCGCGTGGCCGTGCATGCCAACGGCAGCTTCGGCGAGAGCGAGACGGGGAACGACGGGTGCGTCGAGGTTTCGGTCCCGACCACCGCACGCGATGACGGGATGATCGAGGTGGAGATCCGCTCCCCTGGCTCCGTGCCGCACGGCGTGCTGAAGAACTGGAACTTCCGCCGCACCGGTTGCGCGGTCGATCGGATCGAGTTCGTCCCCGACGGCCCCGCGGGGGTAGCGCCGCCGCAGCGCATCTCAGTCGTGATCCCGACGTACAACCGCTCCGGCCACCTCGGTCTCGTGCTGGACGCGCTGGCGCGTCAGACTCGGCCAGCGCACGAGGTGATCGTGGTGGACGACGGCTCGACAGACGACACCTGGGCGCTGTTGCAGCGGTGGCAGGCGGGTCCAGGCGCGGCCGAGCGGCGGCTCGCCCTCCACCAGGAGAACTCCCGCCCCGGCCGTGCTCGAAACAACGGCGTCGCCCACGCGACCGGCGATCTCGTCATCTTCCTCGGCGACGACACGCTCCCGGACCCCGACTTCATCGCGGCGCACCTGGCGCGACACACCGCGGCAGGCGGGCCGGCGGCGGTGATCGGCTACACCGGCTGGGATAGCAGCAGGATGCGGGTCACGCCGTTCCTCCAGTTCATCAACGCCGAGGGCCCGCAGTTCGCGTACGGCCTGCTCGACGAGTCGCTGGAGGTCCCGTTCAACTGCTTCTACACCTCGAACGTGTCGCTGCGCCGCGAACTGCTCGGCGAGGCGCCGTTCGACCCCCGGCTGGATTTCGTCGGCTGGGAGGACGTCGAGCTGGGCTACCGGCTCAACCTCGCCGGCGTGCCCCTCCTGTACGAGCCGAGAGCGCGTGTCCGGCACGTCCACCCCACCACGGTGCGCAGCTTCTGGCGGAGGCAGTACGGCGTCGGCGCGACGTTTCCCGTCCTCTGCGACGTCCAGCCGCGGCTGCTCGAGGAAGGACTCCTCCCGCAGCCCCTCGTGCCTGCGCGGTTCCGCCCGCTGATTCCGCTCTTCGCGGCCGCGTTGCCGCTGCTCTCGCTCCTCGATCGGCTGCAGTTGCGCCTTTCGTCGCGGGCCTACCACACGCTTGTCAACTGCGCGTTCTTCTCGGGTCTGGGGGGGGCGCTCCGCGCGCGCAAGGCGGGGAGCGCATGAACAAGAGGGCGGCTGAGGTCGCGGTGGTGATCCCGAACCTCGACGGCGGTGAGCACCTCCTCGCCGCGCTGGCCTCGGTCCGGGGCTTCCCAGGCGTCGAGATCGTGGTCGCCGACAACGGCTCGAGCGGCGCCGAGCTCGCCGTCATCCGCTCGGCGTTTCCCGAGGCCGGCGTCGTCGCCCTCGGCCGCAACCGCGGCTTCGCGGCGGCATGCGACGCCGGCATCCGCGCCACCACGGCCCCGTTCGTGATGCTGCTCAACAACGACGCCACGCTGGCTCCCGGCGCGCTCGACTCGCTGCACGACCACATCCGCTCGGACGAGCGTCTCGGCGCCGTGCAGGCGCTCGTCCTCGACGGCGCCGGCGAACGGGTGGACACCGCAGGCATCCACTGGAACCGGCGCGGCGAGGCCTGGCCGCTGGGCGTCGGCGCGGCGCCGCCGTCGCCGGGATCGGCGCCCTTCCCGCTCGCCGGCGTGTCCGCAACGGCGGCGCTCTACCGGCGCGCCGCCCTCGCCGGCGTCGGCGACCGGGGCCGCGCCTTCCACCCGCGCTACTTCGCCTACTACGAGGACGTCGACCTCTCGCTCCGCCTGCTCCGGCGCGGCTGGCGCCTGGCGTGCGTGCCCGCGGCGAGGGCCTGCCACCGCGGCTCGCTCACTGGCCGCCGCTGGCCGTGGCGGCGCGAGCGGCTCCTCGCGCGCAATCGCTGGTGGACGCTGCGGCGGAACCTCGGGTCGAGTCTTCTGCTGAGATCGGCGGGCCGACTGCTCCGCGCCGACCTCGCGCACGCCCACCGGGTCGGGCTCCGCGGCCTCTGGCTGCTCGCGATGGTGCCGCTGTGGATCGCCGGCGCGCCACGGCTGCGGGCCGACGTTGCCGGCGAGAGGCTCGCGGCGTTCCCGCAGGCCGAGGTCCCGCCATGGCTGCGCGAGGGGCTGACGTGAGCGCCGGTCGCGTCGGTCTCTCGGTGGTCACGGTCGCGTGGTCGTCGGCCGCCAGCCTGCAGCGCTGCGCGGAGTCGCTCGCCGGGGCCCGTCCCCTGGCGCGCGACGGCGCCGACAGGTTCGAGCTGGTGGTCGTGGACAACGGCTGTCCAGACCTCGACGAGACGAGACTTCGCTCCGTCTGGCCCGACCTCGTCCTGATCCGCAACGCGGCCAACCTCGGCTTCGGTCCGGCCGCCAACCAGGGCGTGGCCGCCTCGCGCGGCGAGTTCGTGCTGCTCCTCAATCCGGACACCCGCGCACAAGGCAGCCCGTTCGACACGCTTGTGGCGGCGTTCACCGCCACACCAGGAGCGGTCGCGCTTGCGCCGAGACTGGTCGACGCCGAGGCAACCAACATCGCCGCCACTGAGGAGTCGCAGGAGGTGTTCCAGCTTCGGCACCTTCCCACCCTCGGCCAGGCGATGCGCGAGCTGCTGCTGATCGACAAGGCGTGGCCGCGGAACCGGTGGTTCCGTCGCGATCGCTACCTGGACCGTTCGCGCGATGGCCGCTTCGACGTCGAGCAGCCGGCTGCCTCCGCCCTTGCCGTACGCCGCGACGTGTTCCTCGAGCTCGGCGGGTTCGATCCGCGCTTCGCACCTGCGTGGTTCGAGGACGTCGACCTGTGCAAACGGCTGCTCACCCGTGGCCGGATCGTGTTCCTGCCGGATTGCGTCCTTCTTCACGAGGGCGGCGAGGCGGCGCGCCGCCT
>DATIYW010000274.1:0-13326 GCA_035517415.1 Thermoanaerobaculaceae bacterium | reverse complement strand
GATGCCGTTGCCGCTGTCGTTGTAGGCGAAGTAGCCGGGCACGGTCTCGGACAGCACGATCGCGGGGTCCTGCCCCCAGTAGGTCTCGGCGACGCGCTCCTGCGGCAGGTTGGTGAAGCTCACCGGGTCGGTGCCCTCGCGAGCGCGGGTGGCGGTCACCTCGATGCGGTCGGCGTGCGAGACGATCGGCTCGAGCGCCACCGCCAGCGGCTTCGCGGCGGGCAGCGCGACGCGGAGGCGCGTGACGCGGTAGCCGGAGGACGAGACCGCGAGCGCCACCCCGCCGGCGTCCGGCACCTCGATCGCGAACGCGCCGTCGGCGCCGGCGCCGACGACGAGGTGGTTGTCGAGCCGCTCGACCTGGGCGCGCGCGACCGGCGCGCCGGTGACGGCGTCGCGGACGGTGCCGGTGAGCGTGGCGCCGGCCGCGAGGGCCGCGCCGGCCAGAGACGCGATGAGCGCCGGGATCGTGGTGCTGCGCATCGTTCCTCCTCGTGGGTCGACCGGAGAGGCGACCCTCGAGGCGGCGCTGCCCACCCCGACGCTCGAATGCCCGTTCCCTCCGCCGGCATGACCCGGATCAGGTTCCTGGGGTCTAATCTCAGCCCGACGCGCGTTCGGCTTGCGCCGGGCACCCCCACGGATGATTTCCTCGACTCAAAGAGCGGTACGGCCGGCGGCAATGTGCACCGCGGCAGCGCATTCGTCAAGTGGCGGGCCCGCAAGCACCGACGGGCCTAGACTGAGCCGAGGGGGATCGCCATGCGGGTCGAGGTGGGGGAGATCGCGCTCGAGGTCGAGGACCACGGCGAGGGCGTGCCGGTCGTGCTGCTGCACGGCTTCCCGCTTTCGTCGGCGATGTGGACCGGCGTGCGGACGGCGGTCGAGCAGGTGGCGCGGCTCGTCACCCCCGATCTGCGCGGCTTCGGCGGCTCCGACAAGCCGGCGAGCGGCTACACGATGGAGGCTCTCGCCGACGACGTGGTGCGCCTCGCCGACCGGATCGGCCTCGCCCGCTTCGTCCTCGGCGGCCACTCGATGGGCGGCTACGTCGCGCTGCGCGTCGCGGCGGCTCACCCCGAGCGCCTCGCCGGGCTGATCCTGGTCGACACGCGCGCGGAGGCCGACGCGCCCGAGGCGCGAGCGCGCCGCGCCGCCGCGATCGCGCGCATCGAGGGCGGCGAGGCGGCCGCCTGGCGCGACGAGTTCGTCGCCAACCTGGTCGGCGCGACGACGCGGGCGCGCGCGCCGCGCCTGCTCGCCGAGCTGCGCGCCGATGCGGCGGACGTGCCCGCCCACGCGCTCGCCGGCTGCCTGGCCGGGATGCGCGACCGCGCCGACAGCACCGCGCTGCTCGCCGGGCTCGCGGTGCCGGCGCTGGTGATCGCCGGCGAGGAGGACGCGATCACGCCGCCCGCGTCGGCGCGCGCGCTCGCCGCGGCGATTCCGAAGGCCGAGCTGGTGCTGATCCCGCAGGCCGGCCACACCCCGAGCGTGGAGCGCCCGATCCCGACCGCCGAGGCGCTGATGGCGTTCCTCCGCGACCACTTCCCGCCGCCGGCGGCGGCCATCCGCCCGCGCCTGCGGCCGCGCGAGATCGAGCCCGAGGAGCCGTAGCCCGTCGCTCCGGGCGGTATCATCGGGGCATGTGCGGCAGGTTCACGCAGGCGACGCCGGGAGAGACGATCGCGCAGCTCTTCGACCTGTCCGGGGCGCCCGCGCTCCGACCCAGGTACAACATCGCGCCGACCCAGCCGGTCGCCGCGGTGCGCGCCGGCGCCGGCGGCCGCGAGCTGGTCGAGCTGCACTGGGGCCTGATCCCGTCGTGGGCGAAGGAGCGGGCGATGGGGGCGCGAATGATCAACGCGCGGGCCGAGACGCTGGCGGAGAAGCCCGCGTTCCGCGCCGCCTTCCGCGCCCGGCGCTGCCTGATCGTCGCCGACGGGTTCTACGAGTGGCAGAAGCTCGGCGCCCGCAAGCAGCCGTGGTTCATCCGGATGCGCGACCGCTCGCCGTTCGGCTTCGCCGGGCTGTGGGAGCGCTGGAGCGGCGAGGGGGAGCCGGTGGAGAGCTGCACGATCGTGACCACCACGCCGAACGAGGTGCTCGAGCCGCTCCACGACCGCATGCCGGCGATCGTCGAGCCGGACGACTTCGCCGCGTGGCTCGACCCGGGCGAGCGCGACACGGAGCGCCTGGCCGGGCTGCTGCGGCCGTACCCGGCCGAGCGGATGGAGGCGTACCGCGTCGGGCTGGTCGTGAACAACCCGGCCAACGACGATTCGCGCTGCATCGAGCCCGCCGCCTGACCCTCGGCGCCGCCGGCGCCGGACCTCTCGCCGTGTTGCGCTCGCCGGTTCGCATCCTCAACGTGCCCTCCGGCTACGCCTCCGGTGCGACCGGCCCGCGCGCGTTGCGATAGGCCCATCGGCGGCGGCGCGGCTACACGCCGCTATCCGAACCCCCATTGCCTCCTTCTTTCCGATCGAGCGGCCGCAAGCTGGAGGTGCAACCGTCCAGTTCGCCCCAGGCTCGCAAACGGCGACCGCCAGCTGTGCTTTCTCCGCAACGACGCAGATGGCCCGATGTCGGCGACACCTGCTAGGCGCTGCCCAATCTGATCGCTCGGTCGCGCCAGCGGCGGTGGTACCAGAAGTAATGCTCCGGGTGGCGGAGGATGCCCTCGCCGAGCGCGTGGTTGCAGGCCGACGTGATCGCCTCGCGCACCGCCTCCTCGCCGCCGTCGCGCGAGTAGGGGAGCGGTGCGATCTCGACCTCGTGACGCAGCGCCGACGCCCTGCGGCCGAGCAGGATGAAGATCGGCGTGCCGTAGCGGGCGCCAAACGCGCCCGGCAGGGCGAGCGTCGAGGCGACGCGGCCGAGGAACGGCGCGAGCACGCCGCGGCGGCCGGCGGATTGGTCCGCGACCATCACCACCGCGCGCCCCTCCTGGAGCGAGCGCAGGATGTCGCGCGGCGCGGTCCGGCCCTTGGAGATGAAGCGCACCGCGTCGCCCGGGATGCCGAGGATGAATGCGTCCACCTTCGGGTTGTGTTGCTTGCCGACGAGCAGCGCGCTCGGGATGCCGGCGGCGGCGAGCGCGGTGACGTAGAGCGCCCAGCTCCCGAGGTGGGCGGTGACGACGATCGCGCCCCTGCCCTCGGCGAGCGCGGCGCGGAGGCGGTCGAGCCCGGCGAGCGCGACCAGCTCGCCGACCCGGGCGCGGTCGCCGCCGGCGAAGCGGACGAACTCCGCGACGGTGCGGCCGAAGTTCCGCGACGCGCGGGCGCCGAGCCGGCGCCGCTCGCGGGGCGCGAGCCCGGGCAGCGCCTGCGCCAGGTTCGCCAGCACCAGGCGGCGGCGGATCCGCAGCAGCCAGCCGAGCTCGCCGATCGCGGCGCCGAGACGCAGCGCGGTCGGCCGCGGCAGGGCGCGGACGAGCGCCGCGAGCGCGACCAGGCTGCCGTACTCGACGTGGTAGCGCAGCCTCACGGCTCGGCCCCGAGCGCGTCGCGGGCGGCGGCGAGGGTGGCGCTCCAGCCGTCGCGGTCGCCGGACGCGACGAGCGCGACGAGCTGCTCGAGCGCCTGGCGCGAGGCCTGGTAGACCTCGTCGCGGTGCGGGTTGAGGCGCTGGATGTCGAGGTAGAGCGCCGGGTCCTCGGAGAGGATCGAACGCGCCGTCGCCGCCTGGCGGGTGAACGTGGTGGAGGCGCACGCCTGCAGCTCCTGGGGGTCGAGCCCGGAGCGGACGAGCGCGGCGCCGAACACCATGCCGGTGAGGTGGGCGAGGCCGAGCAGCCAGCCCATCAGGCGGTCGTGGTGGGCGAACGGGATCGTGACCAGGTCGGTGTAGGGGTGGCGGAGGAGCTCGTCGAGGCGCTGACGCTCGGCCGCCGGCTCGTCGTGGCAGGCGAGGACGAAGGTGAGCGGCTCGTACGGCGACTTGCCGGGGCCGAACATCGGGTGGAGCGAGGCGACGCGCACCCCGCCGGCGCGCGCCCGGGCGACGGCGCCGGCGAGCGGGGTCTTGATCGACGCGATCTCCACCACCACACCGCGCGGCCGGCGCTCCGCCAGGTCGTCCAGCACCGCGGCGGTGGCGGCGAGCGGCACCGAGACGATCAGGTAGTCGTAGGCGTCGAGCTCCGCCGCGTCGTCGAGCGCGCCGAGGCGCGTCGCCGACCGTGCCTCCGGCGGGAACGCCGGGTCGACCGCGTCGACGCGGTGGCCGACGAGCGGCAGGAAGCGGGCGAGCCAGCTCCCCATCGCCCCGGCGCCGCCGACGATCAGCACGCGCCGGCCGCGCTGCGAGCGCGCCGCCAGGCCGACCCGGTGCTGCCGCTCCACCGAGCCGCGGATGATGGCGTGGAAGATCTCCTCCATCACGTCGGGGGTCACGCCGCACGCCTCGGCGTGCTCGCGTGCCCGGGCGAGGACGCGGTCCTCGGCGTCGCGCACCACCACCGGGACCGCGGCCGCGGCCTTGACGTCGCCGATCTCGGCCGCCAGCTCCATCCGGCGGCGCAGCAGCTCGAGCAGGGCGCGGTCGACGTCGGTGATCGCGTCCCGCAGCCGCGACAGCTCGCGCTCGGCCTCCATGGTTCCTCCTTGCGGCACGGCACGAACGAGACGGGAGCAAATCTAGCATCGCCGGGCAGCGCGCGGCGGCGTGACCGGGCGCACCGACGGCCTGCGCGCACGGCAACCGCGGAATGCCCCGGCGCCGGCGGCGTTGGCCATGACGAGGGAAGGGACTGCGATGGAGGCTGCGGCGGGAGCCAGGTTCGTCAGGCTGGCGTCGAAGAAGGAGATCCCCGACGGCGAGGGGCGGCCGTTCCTCGTCGGCGAGCAGGAGGTCGCGGTGTTCAACTGCCGCGGCACCTACTTCGCGATCGGCGACGTCTGCACCCACGCCCACGCGCTGCTGCACGAGGGGAGCGTGGACCGCTTCCGCAACTCCGTCGAGTGCCCGCTGCACGGCGCCGAGTACGACCTGCGCACCGGCGAGGTGCTGACGCCGCCGGCGACCGAGCCGGTGCCGGTGTTCCCCGTCCGCGAGAACGGCGACGCGATCGAGATCGCCCTCCCCCCCGATGGAGGGACCGATGGTCAAGTACAAGAACCCTGAGCTGTTGGTCGACACCGAGTGGGTCGCGAGCCACCTCGCCGACCCGGCGGTGCGGATCGTCGAGAGCGACGAGGACGTGGTGCTCTACGACGCCGGGCACATCCAGGGCGCGGTGAAGGTCGACTGGCACGCCGACCTCAACGACCCGCGCATCCGCGACTACGTCGACGCCTGGGGCTTCGCCGAGCTGATGTCGCGGCTCGGCATCGGCAACGACACCACGGTGGTGTTCTACGGCGACAAGAGCAACTGGTGGGCGTGCTACGCCTACTGGGTGTTCCGCCTGTTCGGGCACGAGAACCTCAGGGTGATGAACGGCGGGCGGAAGAAGTGGATCGACGAGAAGCGCCCCCTGACCCGAGAGGTGCCCCACCTCGAGCCGGTGCGCTACAGCGTCCGCACCCGCCACCCCGAGATCCGCGCCTTCCGCGACGACGTGCTGGCGCACCTCGGCGGCCCCGACCCGCGCCAGGCGGAGGTGCGTCTGCCCGCGGGCCGCGCGCTGGTCGATGTGCGCTCGCCCGGCGAGTACTCCGGCGAGCTGCTCCACATGGCGGACTATCCGCAGGAGGGCGCGCTGCGCGGCGGGCACATCCCGGGCGCGGTCAGCATCCCGTGGTCGAAGGCGGTGGCGGAGGACGGCACGTTCCGCCCGGCGGCCGAGATCAAGGCGCTCTACGACGGCCAGGGCATCACCCCGGACAAGGACGTGATCGTCTACTGCCGCATCGGCGAGCGCTCCTCGCTCACCTGGTTCGTGCTCCAGGAGCTGATGGGCTACGCCAAGGTGCGCAACTACGACGGCTCGTGGACGGAGTGGGGGAACGTGGTCGGCCTGCCGATCGACAACCCGGCGCTGGAGAAGGCCCGCCAGGCGGAGTCGCACGCCAAGGCGCGGCCCACCACCGGCGCGATGTGAGGCGGCGCCTGCCCCGGGCCGGCCATGACTGAACGCCACGTGCGCGGCGCGCTCGCGACCACCGCCGGGATGTCGCGCCAGGAGGCGATCGACTTCCTGATCGAGCAGGCGGCCGCGCCTCGCCGCCACGGGAAGCCCGAGCGCTGCGACGTGACGCTGGCGGGCGGCAACCCCGGCTGCGGCGACGTCGTCACGGTCTACCTCACCGTCGACCGCGACGCTGACGCGGTGGCGGCGGCGAGCTTCACCGGCGAGGGGTGCACGATCAGCCAGGCGGCGGCGTCGGTGCTGCTGGAGGCGGTGCAGGGCGCGCCGCTCTCCGAGATCGAGGGCATGGACGCCGCCGACCTGATGGACGCGCTCGGCCGCGACGTGGTCAAGAGCCGGCCGCGCTGCGCCACGCTCGCGCTCTCGACGCTCAAGGGCGCGGTCAAGCAGTACCGCAACCTCCGCCTGCGCGAGGAGGCGGGCCTCCCGATCGTGCAGCCGCAGGCGACGGCGAGTCCCGCACCTCGCACCTCGGCGGCGCAGGGCCGCGACCCTCGGCGCTAGCGGTGTTGCCGGATCACGGCTCGCCGGAGGCGCGGGGGCGCTCCTCGGCGGGGCGGAGGAGCTGCAGCTCGTAGAGCGTGCGGTAGAGGCCGCCGCGGGCGAGGAGCTGCTCGTGGGTGCCCTCCTCGACCAGCCGGCCGACGTGCAGCACCAGCACGCGGTCGGACCCGACCACGGTGGCGAGGCGGTGGGCGATGATCAGCGCGGTCCGACCCTCGAGCAGGCGGTCGAGCGCGCGCTGGATGACCTCCTCGGTGAGCGGGTCGACCGAGGAGGTGGCCTCGTCGAGGACGAGGAACTCGGGGTCTCCCACCAGCGCGCGGGCGAACGAGACGAGCTGGCGCTCGCCGAGCGAGAGCCCGGTGCCGCGCTCGCCGAGCATGGTGTCGAGCCCCTGCGGCAGCCGGGCGAGGAGGTTGGCGGCGCCGACCTGCTCGAGCGCCCAGCGGATGCGTGCGTCGTCGATGCCGTCGCGGCCGAGCGAGACGTTGGAGCGGAGCGAGCCGGCGAAGCAGTCGATCTCCTGCAGCACCACGGCGAAGCGGCGGCGCAGGTCGCCGAGGTCCCAGCGCCGGACGTCGAGGCCGTCGACCCGCACCGCGCCCTTCTGCGGGTCCCAGAAGCGGAGCAAGAGGTTGACCAGCGTGCTCTTGCCCGCGCCGGTGTGGCCGACCACGGCGATGCGCTCGCCGGCCCGCGCCTCGAAGGCGACCTCGCGCAGCGCCCAGCGCTCCTCCTCGTAGGCGAACGAGACCGCGTCGAACGCCAACGTCGCGCGGCGCGGCGGCGCCGGCTCCGTGTCGGTCTCGACCAGCGCGGGCTGGGTGTGCTGGAGGGTGCGGAGGCGCTCGGCGGCGGCGAACGAGGCCTGCAGGACGTTGTAGTTCTCGGCCAGGTCGGCGATCGGCCGGAAGAAGCGCTGGACGTACTGGAGGAACGCGACCAGCACGCCGAGCGAGAGCGTCCCGGCGTAGGTCCAGGCGGCGCCGAAGGTGAGGATCATCCCGGTGCCGACCGCGATCAGCAGCTCCACGGTCGGGTAGAAGACGGCGTAGTAGAAGACGCCGCGGATGTTGACGTCGCGGTGGGCGGCGTCGATCTCGCGGAAGCGCTCCTGCGTGCGCGCCTCGGCGCGGGCGAGCTGGACCACCGACATCCCGGCCAGATGCTCCTGGAGGTGGGTGTTGATCGCCGCCAGCCGCGTCCGCACCTCGCGGTAGATGTGCCGCGCCCGCGTGCGGAACCACATCGAGAGCAGGACCATGAGCGGGAGCACGGCGAACGACACCAGCGCCAGCCGCCAGTCGAGGGTGAAGAGCACCGCGGCGATGCCGCCGAGCAGGACGAGGTCGGAGAGGATGTCGACCAGGCCCGAGGTGAACAGCTCGTTGAGCGCCTCGACGTCGCTGGTGAGCCGCGTGATGACGCGCCCGGCGGGGGTGCGGGTGAACCAGGCGACCTCGAGCTCCTGCAGGTGGGCGAAGAGCGCGTCGCGCAGGTCGCGCATGACGAGCTGGCCGGTCATCAGCATCGTCCGCGCCTGGAGCGCGAGCAGGGCGGCGGAGAGGACCAGGCTCGCGAGGTAGAGCAGCGCGAGCGTGGTCAGGCCCGCGCCGCCGACGCTCGGCAGGTGCAGTGCCTGCAGGAAGTGCAGCACCGCCGTCGCCTCGCGCCCGGGCTCGGGCTTGAGGTAGAGGTCGATCGCCGCCGCCGTCAGCAGCGGCCCGGCGATCTGCACCACCGAGCCGGCGAGGACGAGCACGATCGCGGTCGCGACGCGGCCGCCGTACGGCGCCGCCCAGCGCAGGAGCCAGCCGAGCAGCCGCCGGTCCGGGCCGCCGCCGGCCGGCTGGACCTCGACCGACTCGTCGCTCATCGAGACGCGGCTCCGGCCCTCGGCTGCGGGCGGCGAGGGGCGCCCGTCACGGCGCCATCCCTGCCGGCGACGCGTGGAGCGGCTCGACGATCGGCCGCCCGAGCCGGGAGGTGACGCGTTGCAGCAGCGCGAGGCCGAGCAGGATCCGGTAGCGGCCGGTGCGCTTCCACCGCCCCGGCCGCACCACGTCCGCCGCGAGGAGCGACACGACGGCCGCCGGCAGCTCGAGGAAGTCGTGCGGGTTGAAGAAGAACGCGAGGAAGTGGGGGTCGTAGTAGGCGCGGATGAAGGAGAAGAACATGCGCTGCAGCGAGCGCGTCAGCGCGATCGTCGGACCGAAGTCGTTCGCCTCCACCCTCCCGCGCCGGCCGAACGCCTCGATCACGTCCTGCGCCGCCGAGGCGCCGGTGGTGGTGCCGATGAACACGCCGGTCGAGAAGATGGGGTCGAGGAACCCGGCCGCGTCGCCCACCAGGCAGTAGCCGTCGCCGGCGATGTGCATGACGCGGTACGAGAAGTTCTGCACCGCGTTGTACGGGATCAGGCGCTGCGCGCTCGCCAGGCGGCGCGCCACCTCCGGCGTCGCCGCGACCGCGGCCTCGAAGATCGCCTCCGGCCCGCCGCCCTTCTCGCGCCACTTCTCGACGTCGACCACGGCGCCGACCGAGACGGTGTCGTCCTTGAACGGGATCAGCCAGAACCAGCCGCCGCCGGTGAGCGCGATCGTGATGTTGCCGGACTCCCGCCCGGGGGGCAGCCACGCGCCGCGGAAGTGCGTGACCGCGGCGACCTTGCGATGCATCGGGTAGGGGAAGCGCCAGCCCATGCGGGAGGCGACGAAGGAGGACTGGCCGCTCGCGTCAAGGAACGCGCGGCAGCGGAACGAGACCTCGCGGCCGTCGGGGTCGCGGGCGCTGAGCCCGGCGAGCCGCTTGCCCTCCCAGCGCAGGGCGGTCGCCTTCCAGCCCTCCAGCACCTCGGCGCCGGACGCGCGCGCGTGGTCGAGCAGCGCCTCGTCGAACTCGTCGCGCCGCACCTGGTAGGCGTGCGGGATGGCGGGCGCGAGCGCCTCGTCGAACCAGTACACGACGTGCTTGCCGCCGTCGTGGGTGACGAAGCTCGCGCCCTCCTTGTGCCGGGTGTGGGGCAGGGCGCGCACGGCGTCGTGGACGCCGAGGCGGTCGAACAGCGGCAGGCTGTGGGGGAGCAGCGACTCGCCGACGTGGAAGCGCGGGAAGCGCTCGCCCTCGAGCACGACGCAGCCGATCCCGGCCTGCGCCAGCATGGTCGCGGCCGTGCTTCCGGCCGGGCCCCCGCCGAGGATCAGCACGTCGACGCTGCGCTCGCCCGCCACGGCCAAATTGTACCTCGTCTCGATCGCGCCCGGTGGCCGGCGGCTCCGCGCGCCGCGGTCAAAGCTTGGCGAGGATCACCTTGAGCGCGTCGAGCTCGCCGGCGGTGGCGTAGAAGTGGGGCGAGAAGCGCACCCAGCCCTGGCGCGCCGTGACCTCGATGCGGCGCTCGCGCAGACGGCGCGCGATCTCGTGCGAGGGCAGGAAGCGGTGGCGCGCCGCGACGATCCCCGCGACCGGGTGGCCGGAGCCCGGCGAGCCCACCTGCCAGCCGGACTCGAGCAGACCGGTGGTGATCGCGCGGGCGTGGGCGACGACGCGCTCGTGTACGTCGTCGAGGCCGACCTCGAGCAGCAGGTCGAGCGCGGCGGCGAGGCCGGCGACGAGGATGTTCGGCATCGCGCCGGGCTCGAAGCGCCGTCCGTCCTGGTGGAAGCGCAGCTCGTGGAGGAAGAGGTCGCGCTCGCTGCGCTGCACGTTGAGCCAGCCGGCGAGCACCGGCTGCAGCTCGGCGCGCACCTCGGGGCGGGTGACGAGGATCCCCGCGCCCTCCGGGCCGAGCAGCCACTTGTGCCCGTCCGCCACCAGCGCGTCCACCCCCAGCTCCTCGAACCGGTCGGGTAGGACGCCGAGCCCCTGGATCGCGTCGAGGACGACCAGCACGCCACGCTCGCGGGCGGCGCGCGCGAGCTCCGCGACCGGGGCGACCCAGCCGGTGTGGAACGCGACCCAGGAGAGGGCGAGGAGCCGGACTGGGGGCTTCAACAGCGCGACGACCGCGTTCGGGTCGATGCGGCCGTTCGGGGTTGCGAAGCGGATGACCCGCACGCCGCGCCGGCCGAGCGCGAGGTAGGGCGCCACGTTGGCGGCGAACTCCTCCTCGCCGACCAGCACCGCATCGCCCTTGCGCCAGCTCACCCCCTGGGCGACGAGCGAGAGCCCCTCCGAGGTGCTGCGCACGAGCGAGACGTCCTCGGCTTTGCAGCCGACGAGGTCGGCGGCGAGGGCGCGCGCCTGCAGCTCGGTCTCGCGCCAGCGCTCCCAGTTGTGCGAGCCGATCGTCTCCTGGTCGGCGATGCGGTCGCGCATCGCGCTCGCCACCCGTGCCGGCAGCGGCGCGACCGCGGCGTGGTTGAGATAGAGGCAGTGCTGGCGCACCGGGAACTCGGGCAGCCAGCGGGCGATCTCGAGCGGCACGCGCGGAGTATAGACGCGGCTCCCCGGCGCTCGCTCCGCCAGGGTGCGATCGATCCGCGGGGACTTGGCTAGGCGCCCGACCGGGCGGCGGACCGCGCGTCCGAGCTCGGCGTCCAGCGGCGCGACTGGTCGAACGGCACGAGGACGACCGAGCAGTGCTGGAGCGCGGTGCCGCAGCTCGACAGGATCGCGGTGCGCAGCTCCGGCGGGGGCGGGACGAGGTCGAGGAGGCGGCGGGCCCTCGCCTGCGGCGCGTCCGGCAGCCCCCAGAGCAGCGAGCTGAACGCCGAGAGCCTGACCTGTCGCGACGGCGGGTCGAAGGCCCAGAACCCGGGCGTCCGCCCGCAGCGCGCCGCCTGCTCCGCGATCTGCCAGTCGAGGCTGTGGCCCTCGACCGCGCAGCCCGGGAGCTCGGGCCCGCCGCGCCAGCCCGGGTTGAGGAGCAGGCGGATGCGCGGCTCCAGCGGCGAGCGGAGCCAGATCTCGCCGACCAGCCGCTCGAGCGTCATCGGCGCGCCGCCGAGGGTGAACGGCACGCGCTGCAGCCCCGCGACGTCACGACCGGCCAGCGCCGGGGCGTGGCCGAGCGCAAGCGTCCACCCGACATGCGCGTCGACGAGGTAGGCGAGCACGTACGCCGGGGCGGGAAACAGCTCGGGGTCGGTCTGCGGGCCGCCGCGCGCGAGCGTGGCGAGGTAGGACTCGACCGCCGCCTGGTGCGCCGGACCCCAGCGCGCCGCCGCCGCGGGCGCGGCGCCGAGCAGCGCGGAGAGCGGCGCGTGGCTCATCGGCAACGCCGGCACCCACCACTCCGGCGTCAGCGGCAGCGGAACGCTCGACGCCGGCGGCGCCGAGCACGCCGGGGCGAGAACCGCCGCGAGCAGCGCGAGCGACACGGCCGCGGCGCGGGGCAAAGAAATCGGGAGGCCGGCAAGGTGGGTGGTCGGCCTCCCAGGTTCCGTCGGTTCGAACGCTCTCACGGAGCGATTCTAGCGACGCTCACGTTCGAGGTGTTAGCGGCGCGGGCGCGTGCCTCCACTGTGGCCCGACGTCGGGTGCCACGTCGAGCCGCCGCCGCGGGACGTGGAGCCTCCGCGGCTGGGCGCGCTGTACGAGCGGGCGGCGCCGCCGGCGCTGGGACCGGCGTATCCCGACGAGCCCCCGAGCGGCCGGCTCCACGCGCGCGGCGCGTACGGCGCGCGGTAGGTGGGGGCGACCCGCCGGTCGCCCCAGGCGCCGCCCTGCCAGCGGCTGCGGTCGACGCTGCGCGGCCGCGAGTACGACAGGCTCGAGCTGGACGGGCGCTGCGGCGCCGGCGCCGGCTTGGCCGCGGGCGGCGACTGCGATCCGCCGCGGCCGTCCGGGGCCGCGACGCGGGGCGGCGGCGCCGGCTGCGCCCCGCGCACGACCGGCGGCGGGTTGTGCCCGCCGGGGTTGACGGTCCCGCCGTCCCTCCGGTAGAGGCGACGGGAAGGCTCGGTCGAGGTCCCGGGCGTGATCGGCGTGGAGACCTGACCCCGCCAGCGCTGCGAGCCGTTCACCACGTCCCGCCCGTCGAGCAGGGTGCGCGTCCCGCCCCTCACGTCGACGGCCCGCGACCGCGTCGGGGCGACGAAGTCGTTGGTCCGGCCGGGCTTCAGCGAGCCGATCGGCAGGTTCGAGCCGGGCTCGCGCCGCAGCACCGCCGAGAGGTCCGGGACCTCGCGTCCGGGCCCGCCGCCGCGGAAGAACGAGTCGACGCCATTGGTGAACTGGCCGCGCGACGGCGGCGGCGTCAGCATCGGGCCGGAGCGGACGAGCGCGTCGCGCGGGCCGAGTTGGTCGCGCATCCGCGCCGGGTCGAGCCGCACGCGCTCGAGGTGCGGGTTGCGGAACTGCTCGGTCGGGACGACGGTCCACGGGCGCGGGTCGACCTCGCCGAATCGCACCCGGCCGGACAAGTTGAAGGTGAACTCGCCCCATCGGCCGGGGCGGCGCCATCCCTCGCCCCAGCAGTGCGTGCAGTTGTGGACGAACCACCAGTCGTAGTAGCCGCGCGGGCACCAGCCGACGTAGCCCGGCGTGTAGATCCAATCGACCCACGAGGGCGCCCAGACGCTGTCCCAGCCCCAAACCCAGCCGAAGGAAGCGTCCAGGTACCACGACCCGTAGTGAGACGGGTACCATCCCCATGGCTCGTAATCGATCCAGTCCCAACCGAGCGGGGTCCAGTACCATCGGCCATAGGAGTAAGGCGTCCAGCCAGCATCAACCCGCGGCCGCCACATCCAGCTCGAGAAGTCGTTCACGTAGACCCAGTC
>DATIYW010000273.1:0-4989 GCA_035517415.1 Thermoanaerobaculaceae bacterium | reverse complement strand
ACGGCGTGAGGTTGTCGTGCGGGTTCTCGCCGCGCTGATTCTCGACGAAGTACTCGGGTTTGGCCAGCTTGCCGATGTCGTGGTAGTAGCAGCACACCCGCGCGAGCAGGGGGTTGGCGCCGATCGACTCCGCCGCCGCCTCGGCCAGGTTCGCCATCGCCAGCGAGTGCTGGAACGTCCCCGGCGCCTCGAGCGAGAGTCGCTTGAGGAGCGGCAGGTTCGGGTTCGAGAGCTCGAGCAGACGGATGTCGGTGATCGTGCCGGTCGCCGACTCGAGCACCGGCAGGAGGAAGCTCGCCAGCGCCGCCGCGACCACGCCGCCGGCCGCGCCCGCCAGCACCTGGGTCGCCAGCACCGACCCGTCGGTGACCCGCCCGTGCCAGAGCGCCAACCCGACCACCGTGACGGCGTTGACGCCGGCGACCAGCGCGCCGACCCGCGCCAGCACGTAGCGCTCCTTGAGGCGCTGCGAGGCGAACCCGGCCGCCACGCCGGCGATCAGGGCGTAGACGCCGACCGACACCTCCCCGCCGACCATCAGGCCGACCAGCGCGCTCTGGATCACGGCGAACAGCACCCCGACCGGCAGGCCGAACATCAGGCCGGCGATGATCGGCCCCGCGCCGTGGGGCAGCGCGGGGAGGTAGAGCTCGACGTGGCCGAACGGGTCGCGCATGACGCTCGCGGCCACGCCGCCGGCGAGGAAGACGAAGCCGCGCTCGAGAGCCAGCGTGACCAGCGTGAGGAGCACGATCCCGCCGAATCGGGTCCGCGCCTCCTCCGGCGAGGGGCTCTGCCGTCCGAGGTAGTAGTACCAGCCGCCCGCGAGCAGGGCCGCCAGCAGCATCGTCCCGAGGAGCGGCGGCAGCGTCTGGGAAGGCGCGTTGCGCTGCGCCAGCGCCGCCAGCAGCCGCGCCGTCTGCGCCGTCACCTCGTCGCCGCGGCGGACCAGCACCTTGCCCTTCGCCAGGTGGACCGCCGCCTCCTCCACGCTCCCGGCCGCCTTGAGCCGGCGTGCCAGCGTCTCCGCGCGGTCGAGCGCCACGTTGGGCACCAACGCGCGGGCGAGGAACGCCGCGAGGTAGGTCCGCGACCCGCGGGTGATCGACGGCTCGCCGGCCAGCTGCTGCTCGACCGCCTCGACCAGGCCCTGGCCGGCGTCGATGAAGTGGTAGACGTCGAGCTCGACGTGCTCCTGACCGGTCGCCGGCGTGCGCACGGTGATGCCGCGGTCCGCGGAGCGGAGCAGCTCGGTGCGGTCGGCGACGATGCCCTGGCGGTAGAGGCGGTCCACCACGTCGCGGAAGGTCGCCAGCAGGCCGGCGTTGAAGCGGGCCGCGCGCAGCGCCCCCGCCTCGCGCGGCTGCACCACCAAGCCGCTCGCCTCGCTCAGCTTCTGCGCCAGGTCGTCCTCCGGCCCGAGCCAGTGCCGCTTCCCCTCCTGGAAGAGCCGGTCGAGCTTGTCGGCGAGCGCGGCGGCGGCGCCGTCGTCGACGACGTAGACCGGCGGCACCTCCTGGCTCGCCCGCTGGCGTTTGTCCTGCGTCGACTCGGGGTCGGGCAGCACGGCGTCGCGGTCGACGACGATATCGGAGGGCGCGATCTCACCCTGCGCCAGGACCGGGATCTGGTTGGAGCGGCCGGGCGCGACCAGCAGGGCGCCGCCGACCACGAACGCGACCGACCAGAGCCACGGCTTGCCGAGCAGCCGCCGGCGCAGCTGGACGAACTCGCCGCGCCTCACCGCGAGCCGCGCGGCGGTCGTCTTCGTCTGGCCGGTCGGGTTCCCGCTCACTTGCCGTTCCCCCGCCGCCCGTCGAACTGCTCGTAGGCGTCGACCACCTTCTGCACCAGCCGGTGCCGAACCACGTCCTCCTTGGCGAAGTCGAAGAAGGCGATCCCGGCCAGGCCGCCGAGGATCTCGCGCGCCTGCACCAGCCCGGAGGTCTTCTCGTTCGGCAGATCGATCTGCGTGACGTCGCCGGTGATCGCCGCTTTGGAGTGGAAACCGAGCCGGGTCAGGAACATCTTCATCTGTTCCGGGGTCGTGTTCTGGGCCTCGTCGAGGAGCATGAACGAGTCGTTCAGGGTGCGGCCGCGCATGAACGCGAGCGGCGCGATCTCGATCACGCCGCGCTCGAGGTGGCGCGCCACCCGGTCGTAGCCGAGGATGTCGTAGAGCGCATCGTAGACCGGCCGCAGGTAGGGGTTGACCTTCTCCACCAAGTCGCCGGGCAGGAACCCGAGCCGTTCTCCCGCTTCAACCGCGGGCCGCGTCAGGACAATCCGCCGGACGCGGTGCTCAGCGAGCGCCGCGGCCGCCATCGCCACCGCGAGGTAGGTCTTGCCGGTGCCGGCGGGCCCGATCGCGAACACGATGTCGTGCCGGGCAACGGCCTGGATGAACAGTCGCTGCTTGAGGTTGCGCGGCACCACCAGGCGCTTGACCGAGTCCGGGATGGAGGCGTCGGTGAAGAACTCGACGAGGTCGACGTTGGGATCCTCCTCGAGCACCCGCAGCGCCGTGCGGAACTCCTCCTTCCCCACCGCGTACCCGCTCGCGACCAGCCTCCCCAACTCCTGCAGCAGCTTCCCGGCGAGCGCGACGGGCTCGGGCTCGCCGTCGAGCGAGACCGTGTCGCCGCGCGCGGCGACCTTGACGCGGAGCCGCTCGCCGAGGTAGCGCAGGTTCTCCTCGAGCGTCCCGGAGAGGATCTCGAGGTCGCGTTCCGGGAACGTGATCCGCGTCATGGCGCACCGTGCTGGGATCGAGGCGGCCTCGACCGGCCCGCATCGACACCGCATCCTGCCGGGCCCTGCCAGGCCGAGCGGACGCACCGGCGCCGCGCACCCGCAGCCGAGATCCACCCGTCAGGCATCGTCTCGGGGAACCGTTGTCCCGTGCCTCGCCGTCCACTCGCCGCGCATGGCCCGATTCAGCTCCCCGCCTGCCAGCGGACGTCGGGCGTCCCGGCGCGGCGGTTGAGCCAGCGCGCGAGCACGAACAGGGTGTCGGAGAGGCGGTTGAGGAACGGCACGGTCGCGGCGACGGCCTCGCCGACGTCGGCGAGCGCCACCACACCTCGCTCCGCACGGCGGCAGACCGTCCGGGCCTGATGTGCGATCGCGGCGGCGCGCGTCCCACCCGGGAGGACGAAGTTGCGAAGGGGCTCCAGCTCCGTGTCCATCTCGTCGATCCAGCGCTCGAGCCAGTCGGGTTGGGTCGCCGCGTCCGAGAGGCGGAACCTCGCCTGGCGGTCGGCCAGGAACGCCCCGACCTCGAACAGCGTCGCCTGGACCTGTTCGAGCCGCGTCCCGGCCGGCGCCGGCAGCTCCTCGGTGCGGAGGACCCCGATCACCGCGTTCAACTCGTCGACATCGCCGTAGGCCGCCACCCGTGGCGCAGCCTTGGAGATCCGGGAACCGTCGCGCAGTCCGGTGGTTCCGTCGTCACCGACTCGTGTGTACACCTTCACTGACTGATCTTAGCACCGCCCCCGACGACGGTCGGCGCGGCCTCGAGCAGGCCGCCGACCTTGGCGACGAACTCCTCGATCGTGAACGGCTTGATCAACAGTCCGGCGGCCACCAGCTCGGCGTCGTCGGCGGGGTCGTAGCCGGTGCAGATCACGACCGGCAGGTCCGGCACGGCGGCACGGAGCCGCCGCAACGCCTCCCGCCCGTCCATCACCGGCATCACGAGGTCGAGCGCGACGAGAGCGAAGCGACCGGGCGAGCCGAGCACGGCCGCGACCGCCTCCTCCCCGTTGCCCGCCTCCACCACCTCGAGGCCCTGCTCGCGCAGCGCCGCGGCGAGCGTCGAGCGGACCATCTCCTCGTCGTCGGCGATCAGCACCGCGCCGCGCCGGCGGACCGCGCCGGCCTCCTGGCGCCCCGACGGCTCCGCGGCGAGCGGGATCTCGATCCACACGCTGCAGCCCACGCCGGGAACGGCCCGACTGCCCGCGCTGCCGCCGTGACGGCGGGCGACGAGGTCAGCGAGCGCGGCGGCGGTCTCGCGCGTGGTCAGCAACCCGCCACCGCGCACGCCGGGAAAACCGGGGCGCTGCATCGACTCGCCGGTGTCCTCGAGCCGCACCCGCACCGTGCGGCGCTCGTCTCCCGGTCCGACCCAGACCTCCACGGCGCCGCCGCCCTCCCCCATCGCCGCGGTGCTCGCCGCCAGCGCCACGTCGAGGGCGAGGCCGAGCTGGACCGCGTCGAGCATCACGCGATCCTCGTCCCCCCACCGCCGCAGCGTCGCCCGGATCCGTCCCGGCAGGCCGGGGCGCGCCTGAGCCATCCACCGCTCGACGGCATCGCCCAGGTGCGCCTCCTGCAAGCTGCCGGCGCCGGTGCGGGAGATCGCGGCGAAGCGCCGCAGATCCTCGACCGCGCTGCCGACCAGCCTGCGAATGGCGGCGCCCCCGTCCGAGAGGCCGTCCGCCGCCCGCTGCTCCGCGAGGACCCCGAGCAGCGCCTGCAGGTCGTTCCGGAGCCGATGCGCCAGCGATGCGCCGAGCGCCGAGATGACGCGGTTGTGGCGGACCTCGACCGCCTCCGCCGCGCCACCCGGGCCGCCGGCCGGATCGGCGACGAACACGACACCGATGACCTCTCCGGCGAGCGAGACGGGCGCGGACTTGAAGCGCGCGTCGATCAGCCGTCCGTCCTTGGCGCGCACGCGCAGCGGGCCCGCGCTCGCTCGCCCGCGGCGCGCGCGCCCGAGCGCCGCCCGCATCCGCCGCCAGTCGGACGGCTCGACCAGCGTGAGGAGCGAGCGGTCGCCGAGTGAACCGCCGGCGTACCCGCTCCGCTCCGTGAACGCCGGGTTCGCCCAGACCAGGTCGCCGCCGGTGTCGCAAAGGACGACCGCCGACGGCACGACCCCTGCCACCGCCTGGAGTCGAGCCTCCGCGCGCGCGAGCGCGCCGATCTCCTCCCAGCTCGCATAGGTGAGCGCTTCGCCCTCCAGGTCGGTCGACGCCA
>DATIYW010000272.1:0-17250 GCA_035517415.1 Thermoanaerobaculaceae bacterium | reverse complement strand
GTCGCCGGCGCGTCGGATCAGCTCGACGCAGATCCCCGCCGCCTCCGGCACGCCCGGCCCGGGCGACAGCACCGCGGCGCGCGGCCGCTCGGCGAGCAGCTCCTCCGCGCTCGCGGCGTCGTTGCGGACGACGCGCACCTCCTCGCCGCCGGCGAGCTCGCGCAGGTACTGGACGAGGTTGTAGGTGAACGAGTCGTAGTTGTCGACGAGCACGATCACGGCTGCATCCCCTCGGCGAGGCGGACCGCCACCGCCAGCGCCCGCGCCTTGTTGGCGCACTCCGCCAGCTCGCTCTCCGCCAGCGAGTCGAACACGATCCCCGCGCCCGCCTGGAGGTGGACGCTCCCGCCCGCCGCCACCGCGGTGCGGATCGCGATGCAGGCGTCCATGTC
This sequence comes from Thermoanaerobaculaceae bacterium, assembly GCA_035517415.1. Taxonomy (GTDB): domain Bacteria; phylum Acidobacteriota; class Thermoanaerobaculia; order Thermoanaerobaculales; family Thermoanaerobaculaceae; genus DATIYW01. Next base: position 16,858 of record DATIYW010000272.1, on the reverse strand, counting down.
GCCGCCGGAGTCGAAATAGCCGACCGCGCCGCCGTAGACGCCGCGCCGCACCACCTCGAGCTCCTCGATCAGCTCCATCGCCCGCACCTTGGGCGCGCCGGTGAGGGTGCCGGCCGGGAAGCAGGCGAGCAGCACGTCGAGCGCGTCGCGGCCGGGCTCGAGCTCGCCCTGCACCTCGCTGGTCAGGTGCATGACCTGCGAGTAGCGCTCGATCTCCATGAAGCGCGTCACCTTGACCGTGCCGGGCCGCGCCACCTTGCCGATGTCGTTGCGGCCGAGGTCGACGAGCATGAGGTGCTCGGCGCGCTCCTTCTCGTCGGCGGCGAGCTCGACCGCGAGCGCGGCATCCTCCGCCGGGGTGCGGCCGCGCCGCCGGGTGCCGGCGATCGGGCAGGTCGCGGCGATCGGCCCGCGCCGCCGCGCCAGCGTCTCCGGCGAGGCGCCGAGGATCGCGGCGTCGCCGGCGTCGAGGTAGAACATGTACGGCGCCGGGTTGACCAGGCGGAGCGCGCGGTAGACCGTGATCGGCGCGGCGGCGACGCGCCGCGACCAGCGCCGCGAGAGCACGATCTGGAAGCACTCGCCGGCGCGGATCTCCTCGACCGCCCGGGTGACGGCGGCCAGGTAGGCCTCGTCCTCCGGCGCCACCAGCCAGCCGGCGTCCGGCTGCGGCGCGGGGTCGGCGAGCGGCACCGGCGCCGGCCGCGCCTCGTCGAGCGGCGCCGCCAGCACGCCCTCCATCCGGTCGAGCGACGCGATCGCCTGCGCGTACGCCGCCTCGACGCCCTCCGCCGCGTCGGCGGTGGTCACGAGCAGGAGCCGCTGGCGGGCGCGGTCGAGCGCCGCGATCAGCGGGTAGACGCCGAACCAGGCGTCCGGCAACCCGACCGGGTCGGGGAGGTGCGCCGGGACGCGCTCGATCAGCCGCACCGCGTCGTAGCCGAGGAACCCGACCGCGCCGCCGGCGAACGGCGGCAGGTCGTCGAGCGGGGCGCGCCCGGCGCCGACCAGCAGCTCGCGCAGCAGCTCGAGCGGCGCGCCCTCGCGCGGGGCGCCGTCGACCTCGACCCGCCCGCCGCGCAGCGTCACCACCCGCGCCGGCTCGCACCCGGCGAACGACCAGCGCGCGACCCGCTCGCCGCCCTCCACGCTCTCGAGCAGGAACGGGTGGCGGCCGGCGCGCGCGAGGCGCAGCAGCATGCCGGTCGGGGTCACCGTGTCGGCGGTCAGCTCGCGCACCACCGGGATCAGCCGGTGGTGCGCGGCGAGAGCGGCGAAGCGGACGCCGTCGGGGCGCGTCACTTCGCCTCCCCCGCGCGCCGCGCCAGCTCGCGGTTGACCTCGGCGGGCGCGACGCCGTTGGCGACCATCACCACGGCGAGGTGGTAGAGCACGTCGGCGACCTCCCAGACCAGGTTGTCGTGGTCGCGGTTCTTGGCCGCCAGCACCACCTCGGCGGCCTCCTCCGCGAGCTTCTTGAGCGCCTTGTCCGGCTCGTCGAACAGCCGCGCGCTGTACGACCCGCTCGGCCGCTCGACGAGGCGCCGGCGGAGGATCGTGAAAAGAGGCGCAAGCGAGATCCCCTCCGGCAGCGCCGCCTCCTCGAGCGGCTGGTGGAAGCAGCTCGCCGCCCCAGTGTGGCAGGTCGGGCCCGCCGGCCGCGCCAGCACCAGCAGCGCATCGCCGTCGCAGTCCGCGGCCAGGCCGACGAGCGCGAGGGTGTTGCCCGAGCTCTCGCCCTTGCGCCACAGCGCGTCGCGCGAGCGCGAGTGGAAGTGGACCTGGCCGCTGGCGCGGGTCGCGTCGAGCGCCTCGCGGTCCATGTAGCCGAGCATGAGCACGGCGCCGCCGTCGGCGTCCTGCACGATCGCCGGGATCAGCCCGCACTCGTCGAAGCGGAGGTCGATCATGCCCGCCGGCCCTCCCCGCGAGGCCGAGCGAGACGCCGGTTCGCTCTCATCGCGCCTCCAGTCGCACCTCGACGCCGGCGGCGGCGAGGTCGCGCTTGAGCGCGCCGATCGCCACCCGCGCCTCGTGGAAGATGCTCGCCGCCAGGCCCGCGTCCGCCCCCGCCCGCGCCGCAGCGACGAAGTCCGCCGCGGTTTCGCCGCCGCCCGAGGCGACGAGCGGCACCGGCGCGGCGCGACGCACCGCCGCGAGCAGGTCGAGGTCGAAGCCGAGCCCGGTCCCGTCGCGGTCCATCGAGGTGAGCAGGACCTCGCCCGCGCCGCGCGCGGCGCCCTCCGCCGCCCATGCCGCCGCGTCGAGTCCGGTCGGGCGCCGCCCCGCGTGCGTCACCACCTCGAAGGCGAGGCGGGGCCGGGGGCCGGGGGCCGGGGGCCGGTGACGACCCGTCCCCTCTGGGGAGAGGCGTGGCCGGGGACCGGGGACCGGGGGCCGGTGACGACCCGAGTCCAGGGCCTTGTCGGCTGCTTCTTCGTGGTCGCCGGCCACCGGCCACCGGCCACCGGCCCCGGTCGTTCTGGCGTCGATCGCCAGAACCACGCACTGCGAGCCGAAGCGCCGCGCCAGCCGCTCGATCAGGCCCGGGTCCTCGACCGCCGCGGTGTTGACCGCGACCTTGTCGGCGCCGGCGAGCAGCAGCGCCGCCGCGTCGCCCTCGCTGCGCACGCCTCCGCCGACCGCGAACGGGATGTCGAGCACCTCGGCGACCTGCGCGACGACGCCGCGCAGCGCGGCGCGCTCCTCGACCGTCGCCGAGATGTCGAGGAACACGAGCTCGTCGGCGCCCTCCTCGCGGTAACGGTGGGCGAGCGCGACCGGGTCGCCGACCTCGCGCAGGTCGACGAAGCGCACCCCCTTGACGACGCGGCCGCCGTGGACGTCGAGGCACGGGATGACGCGGAACGCCGGCATCAGCAGCTCCCGCCCTCCCACCCGTGGCCCGTGGTCCGTTGACCGTGGACCGAAATGCGGCGAGGCGAGGGCAGCGGCGTCATGGCGCCGGCTCCACCGCGGCGGCGGCGCAGAGGTCGGCGAGGGTGGCGCGGCCGTCGACCAGCAGCGAGCCGACCACCACGCCGGCGAGGCCGCGCGCCGCCAGCGGCGCCAGCAGCCGCACGTGCTCGACGCCGCCGACGCCGCCGGAGGCGATCACCCCGGGACCGAAGGCGCCGAGCGCGCGCTCGAGCAGCGCGATGTCGGGGCCGCCGCCGGTGCCGTCGCGCTCGACCGCGGTGACCAGCAGGTGGCGCACGCCGGCCCCGCGCATTCGCGCGGCGACGGTCGCCACGTCCTCGCCGCCGGCCTCGGTCCAGCCGGCGACGACGACCTCGTCGCCGCGCGCGTCGGCGGCGACCACCACCGCGTCGCGGTCCGCGGCGACCAGCTCCGCCAGCAGCTCCGGCGCCCGCAGCGCGGCAGTGCCGAGCACCACCCGCGCCGCGCCGAGCGCGCGGAGCCGGTGGAACCGCGCGGCGCTGCGCACCCCGCCGCCGACCTCCACCGGGCACCCCGCGTCGGCGACGATCGCCTCCACGGCCGCGCCGTTGCCGCTGTCGCCGAACGCCGCGTCGAGGTCGACGAGGTGGAGGAGGCTCGCGCCCTCGGCGGCAAAGCGCCGCGCCAGGGCGAGCGGGTCCTCGGCGACCACCCGCATCCGGTCGCGCCGGCCCTGGTGGAGGCGGACCGCGCGCCCGCCGGAGAGGTCGATCGCCGGGATGATCGCGAAGCTCACACGCGCTCCAGGAAGTTGGCGAGGAAGCGCGCGCCCGCGGCGCCGCTCTTCTCCGGGTGGAACTGCGCGCCGCACACGCGGCCGCGCCGCACCACCGCGGCCACCTCGGCGCCGCCGAAGCGGACCGACGCGAGCAGGTCGCCGTTGGCCGGCACCGCGGCGAACGAGTGGACGAAGTACATCCAGGCGTCGCCGCCGAGACCGTCGAGGAGGGGGTCGGCGCGCCGCGGCTCGAGCCGCGACCAGCCCATGTGCGGCACCCGCGCGACCGGCGGCAGCGCCGTGACGTTGCCGGCGAGCAGGCCGAGGCCGGCGGTGCGGCCGAACTCGCCGGAGGACTCGAAGAGCAGCTGGTGGCCGAGGCAGATGCCGAGCACCGCCGCGCCCCGGCCCGCCGCCTCGCGCACCGCGGCGTCGAGGCCGCGTTCGCGCAGCGCGGCCATCCCCGCGGGGAACGCGCCGACGCCCGGCAGCACCACGCGCTCGGCCGCCCGCACCGCCGCCGGGTCGGCGCTGAGCGTCACCTCCGCCCCGGCCCGTGCCAGGCCGCGAACCGCGTTGGGGACGTTGCCCACGCCGGTGTCGACGACAACGACCCTCACGCCCAGACTCCCGGGTGCAGTGGTCCGTGGCCCGTGGTCCGTGAACCGAGGCGGTCACGTGACCTGCGAGAGCGGAACCAGGCCGATGTCGCCGAGGTGGCACGGCGGGCGCAAGGACCGGGAGTGGTCGCGCCCGGATAGTCCGGGCGGGAGCCGCGGACTACCGACCACGTCGCTCGGGCCACGGGCCACGGTTCACGGGCCACACCCCTCATCCCAATGTCCCCTTCGTCGAAGGCACGCCGTCGCCGGTCAGCGCGACGGCCCGGCGCAGCGCCAGCGCCGCCGCCTTGAACATCGCCTCCGCCGCATGGTGCGCGTCGACGGCGCGCTCGAGGTCGAGGTGGAGCGTGAGCCGGGCACGCGACGCCACCGCGCGCCAGAACTCGCCGACCAGCGAGAGCGGGAACTGCGGCGTGACGAACGCCGTCGCCAGCTCGTGTGGGATCTCGACCCGGCAGAACGGCCGTCCCGACACGTCGACCACGGCGCGCGCCAGCGCCTCGTCGAGCGGCGCGTGGGCGCTGGCGAACCGCTCGATGCCGGCGCGCCCGCCGAGCGCCTGGTCGAGCGCCTCGCCGAGCGCGAGCCCGACGTCCTCGACCGTGTGGTGGGCGTCGACGTGGAGGTCGCCGCGCGCCTCGACCTCGAGGCCGACCCGGCCGTGGTGTCCGATCTGCTCCAGCATGTGGTCGAGGAAGCCCACGCCGGTCGCGGCTCGGCACGGCCCGCCGCCGAGGTCGACGGCCGCCGCGACCCGCGTCTCGCCGGTCGCGCGCTCGGCGCGCCCGATGCGAGCTCCATCCCCGGAGCCCGGTCCTCGGACCCCGGTCCCCGGTCTTCCCTCAGCCATGCGCCACCTCGCTCACCGCCGCGGCCAGCGCGTCGCCCTCCGCCGCGGCGCCGACCGTGACGCGGACGTAGCCCTCCTCGGACAGCTCGGCGATGTCGCGCACCGCGATGCCGCGGGCGCGCAGCGCCGCCGACAGCGCCGCGCCGTCGAGCCCCTCGGCCCGAAGCAGGAAGAAGTTCGCCGCCGAGCCGACGACGTGGACGCGGGCGACCCCGCGCAGACGGCCGATCTGGCGCTCGCGCTCGGCGGCGATGTCGGCGACCAGCCGGGCGCCCACCTCGCGCATCTCGGCCGCCGCCCGGTAGGCGGCCCACGGCAGCCAGCCGGTGTCGTACGGGATCAGCTCGCCGCTCACCCGCTCCGCCATCGCCGGCGACGCGAGCAGCGCGCCCACCCGCAGCCCGGCCAGGCCCCAGGCCTTGGAGAGCGAGCGCAGCACGAGCAGGTTCGGGAACTCGCGCAGCGCCGGCAGGACGTCCTGCGCCGAGAACTCGAGGTACGCGGCGTCCCACACCAGCGGCCGGCCGAGCGCCGCGACCGCGCGCAGCACGCCCGCGTCGAGCGTGCCGCCGGTCGGGTTGTTCGGCGACGCGAGCACCGCGAGGTCGACCCCCGCCGCCAGCTCGACGAGGCGCGCGCCGTCGGCGGCGAACCCCGGCGCGTCGAGGCGCAGCTCGACGTGGCGTGCCGACCGGCGGTGCGCCAGCACCGGGTACATCGAGAACGACGGCGACAGCGTCAGCATCGTCCCGCCGCGCGGCAGCAGCGCCCGGGTCAGCGCCGCGAGCAGCTCGTTGGAGCCGTTGCCGACCAGCGTCCCGTCGGCCTGCCAGCCGTAGAGCTCCGCCGCCGCCTCGCGCGCCGCCCGCCCGTCGATGTCGGGGTAGCGGTTCCACGGCCGGCTCGCGAGCAGCTCGAGCACGCGCTTGGTGAGCGCCACGCCGGCGCCGTGCGGCGCCTCGTTGAGGTCGAGGCGGAGCAGGCCGGCGGCGGAGGCGCGCCGGTACCCGCCGACCGCCTCGCTCGCGCTCACGCCCGCCCCCGGCTGCCGGCCCGCAGCGACTCGGCGTGCAGCGGCAGCTTCTCCTCGCGCGCGAACGTCGCCGCCGCGCGCGCCAGCGCCGGGTAGCGGTGGGGCGCCACCCGCACCACCGCGGTGCGGCGCACGAAGTCCCACACGCCGAGCGGCGAGGCGAAGCGCGCCGCGCCCGCGGTCGGCAGCACGTGGTTGGTGCCCACCACGTAGTCGCCGAGCACGGCCGGCGAGAACGGCCCGAGATAGACCATCCCGGCGCGCTCGATCCCGTCGAGGAAGCGGAGCGGGTCCTGCACCAGCAGCTCGACGTGCTCCGGCGCGATGCGGTTGACCACCTCGAGCCCGGCGTCGAGGTCGGGCACGAGCAGGATCGCGCCCCAGTTCCGCATCGCCGCCCGCGCCGCGGCGCTGCGGCCGAGCGTGCGCAGCCGCGCGGTGACGCGGCGGTCGACCTTCTCCGCCAGCGACTTGGACGGCGTGACCAGCACCGCGAGCGCGTCGGGATCGTGCTCGGCCTGGGCGAGCAGGTCGGCGGCGACGATCTCGGGCTCGGCGTGGAAGTCGGCGAGGACGACGACCTCCGACGGGCCGGCGATCGAGTCGACGTCGACCGTGCCGTACACGGCACGCTTGGCGGCCGCGACCCAGCGCCCGCCCGGGCCGACGATCTTGTCGACCGGCGTCACCGAGTCGGTGCCGTAGGCCAGCGCCGCGACCGCGTGCGCCCCGCCCATCAGGTAGACCTCGCGCAGGTCGAGCCGGTCAAGGACGTAACGCAGCTGCGGCGAGGCGAGGAAGGCGCGCGGCGGCGTCGCCACCGCGATCCGCGGCACCCCGGCGATGCGCGCCGGCACCACCGCCATCAGCAGCGAGGAGATGTACACCGCGGCGCCGCCCGGGACGTACACGCCGACCGAGTCGAGCGGCCGCACCCGGATCGAGAGGTCGTTGCCGTCCTGCTCCAGGGTGTAGCCCTTGGCGGCCTGCGGCGCGTGGAACGCCTTGAGGTTCTCGAGCGCCAGCTCGACCGCCTTGACGAAGTCGTCGGACACGCTCTCGCCGCCCTCCACCTCGCCTTGCAGGCGCAGGTCCCCGGCCTGCATCCCCTTGAGATCGAAGCGGCGCACGAAACCGACGAGCGCCCGGTCGCCGCGCTTGGCGACCGCCGCGACCACCCGCCGCACCCGCTCGTCGAGCTGCGGCGACATGACCTCGCGGAGTCGCCCGTCGAGGCGCTCCAGGTAGCGCTCGCCCCTCGCCTCGTCGCTGCGCCAGATCTTCATCTCACCCTCCCAGCGTGCGCCGCAGCGCGCGCATCTCCCGCCCCTGGAGGAAGAAAGCCGCCCGGTTGGCGATCAGGTACGGCGCCACCTGCAACCACTCCTCCACCGGATGCAGGCCATTCTCCCGCAAGGTCCGGCCCGTTTCCACCAGATCGACGACCGCGTCCGCGAGGCCGAGGCGCGCCGCCAGCTCGACCGAGCCGGCGAGCGGCACCACGGTGGCGTGGCGCCCGCGGCGCTGCGCGAGCTGCAGCGCCAGGCGCGGGAACTTGCTCGCCAGCAGCAGCGGCCGCCCGTCGTCGGCGACGTTGGCGCCGTCGCGGGCGATCAGGCACAGCCGGCAGCGCGCGAAGCCGAAACGCAGCAGCCGCATCACGTCCGCGCCGCGCTCCAGCACCTGGTCGAGGCCGACCACGCCGCAGTCCGCCACGCCTTGCTCGACGTACACCGGCACGTCCGCGTCCTTGAGCAGCAACACGCGGATCTCGCCCGCCTCCACCACCAGCGCGCGGCCGGCCGAGGCGATCGCGCCGGCGAGTGGCAGCCCGCGCGCCTCGGCGAGCGCGGCCAGCGGCTCGAGCAGCCGCCCCTTGGCGAGCGCCAGCGTCAGCACCGTCCGACCCCCGACGCGGGACCCGTGGCCCGTGGCCCGTGGCCCGTGACCGGTGCTGCGACGCGCGTAGAGGGGCTGGGGTCGCGTGGTCCCGACATCATCATGGCGTTCAGCCTGCCATTCGCCGACCGCTTCGTGGTTCGGACGACGGGTGACGGGAAACGGGCCACGGTCCTCACCCTGCCTCTTCGAGGGCGACTCCGAGCGCGATCGACGCGCCCACCGCCGCCACCTCGCCCGCGGGCAGCGCCACCGCGTACTCGCCGCCGCCGCCGAGGATCGCACGGGTGGCGCGCCCCCAGATCGAGAACATCGCGCCGCGGTAGTACTCGCCGGCGGCCCGCGGGGCGACGTCGACGCCCGCCGAGGCGCCCGCGGCCTCGGCCGCCCGCCGCAGCGCGGCGAGCCCGGCGACCTCCTCTCGCAGGCCGAAGAAGTCGGCCCACAGCGTGTCGTCCTCGCCGAACAGCGCGGCCTCGAGCGCGGCGCGCGCCGGCTCGCCGAGCGCCACCGTCGCGCCCAGCCCGTCGAGGTCGCGCACGCGCAGCAGCTCGACCAGCTCCGCGTCCGGCGGCTCCTCGAGCAGCTGCGCGAGCAGCTTCTCCGCCAGCCCCGCCGCGCTCACCGTCACGTGGCAGCGCGCCGCCGGCACGCCCGCCACCCCGAGCAGGCGCAGCGCGAGCGCCAGCACTCCGACGCCGTCGCCGCCGGCGCCGTAGCGCTCGAAGCCGAGCTGGTAGAGCTCCGGGAGCTGGCGCAGCCGCGCCGGCTGCGGCCGCACCACCTCGCCGGCGTAGCAGACCGCGAGCGGCAGGGGCCCGGCGGCGAGCGCCGGCGCCAGCACGCGGGCGGCGAGCGGCGTGAAATCGGTGCGCAGGGCGAGCAGGCGCCCGGCGCGGTCGACGAAGCGGTAGCCGGCGGCCGGCTCGCCGTCGGCGTACTCGAGCACCGGCAGGTGGATGAGCTGGAAACCCTCGGCCTCCAGGAGCTCGACGCAGCGCCGCTCCGCCCCGCGCTGCCGGCGCAGCGCCTCGCCGGAGAGCGTCAACACGCCGGTGGGGACGCCCGCCTGCGGCGTCATCCCTGCACCTCCTCGAGGCCGAGCGCCGCGGCCATCGCCCGCACCGGCGGCGCCACCCCGGTCATCGCCGCGAACTGCGACACGCCCTGGTAGAGCAGCACGTCGCGCCCGCCGACGTAGCGCCAGCGTCGCGTGGCGGCGAGCTGCTCCAGGCAGGTCGGCGCGGCGCCGTACGGCAGGTCGACCGCCACGCCGCCCGCCGGCAGCCGCAGCGCCTCCAGCCACGGCGACGCCGCGCCGTCGCCGCCCGCGGGCGTCGCGTTTACCACCAGGTCGAAACGATCGCTTGCCGCGATCTCGGCGACCGCGGCGCCGAGCAGCCGGGCGAGGCGCTGCGCGCGCTCCGGCTCGCGCGCGGCGACCGCGACCGACGCGCCGCCGAGCTGCAGCGCGACCACCGCGGCGCGCGCCGCGCCGCCCGCGCCGAGGACGAGCGCGCGGCTCCGGCCCAGCTCGACCCCCTCCTCGGCGAGCACCCGCGTCAGCCCGTCGATGTCCGTGCAGTCGCCGAGCACCCTGGCGGGGCGCGGCAGCACGGTGTTGGCGGCGTCCGCCCGCTGCGCGCGCGGCGCGAGCACGGTGCAGCGCCGCGCCGCCTCGGCCTTCCACGGCATCGTCACCGCGAACCCGCCGCACGGCAGGCCGATCTCGTCGAGGCAGCCCTCGCCGACCGGGCGGAGCAGCCGGTCGAGCTCCGCCGCCTCCCCGACCTCGAGCGGGACGAACAGGAGCGGCAGGCCGAGCGCGCGGTAGGCGGCGGCGTGCATGCGCGGCGACAGCGACCCGCCCGCCGGCCGGCCGAGCACCGCGAACAGCCGGCGCGGCCGCCCGGAGAGGTGGCCGATCAGCGCGGTCAGCTCCTCCGGCGTGTACTGGCCCGGCGCCGCGGCGCGGCCGGCTCCCCACGCCGCGAACGCGAGCGGCGCGCCGAACAGCGGCCCGAGCAGCCGGCTCGCGCGGCCCGCCTCGCCGGTCGCGAACACCACCGCGCGCCGCATCGCGCGGTCGCCGCGGTCGAGGCCCTGGGCGAGGCGCACCACCGCGAGGAGGTCGGCGAGCGAGCGCGCCGCGGGCACCACCTTGGCGAAGCGCGCGCCGGAGGCGAGCAGGGCGGCGGCGCGCTCCTCGAGGTCGGCCGGCACGCCGTCCGGGAAGTGGGCGGAGAGGATCGCCTTCTCCTTCGGGACGAGCACGCCGAGCAGCTCGCGGTCGCGCGCGGCCTCGAGGTCGACGAACGCCGCCGGCAGCGCCGCGGCGCGAGCGAAGAACGCCCGCCGCTCCGCCGCCCCGTCCGGCCCCTCGCCGCCCTCCGCGCGCGAGCGCAGCGTGAGGATGACGGGCAGGCGCGAGGCGCCGAGCAGGCCGGCGAGGTCCACGCCGCCGAGCAAGTCGGCGCGCAGCTCCACGGCGGTCGCCCCCGCCGGCGGGTGGCCGAGCTCGCGCGCCGGATCGGATCCGGGCGCCGGCCGGTATGTCGCGACGATCTCCATGAACCGAAACCTCCCCGCCGGGTGCGGGGAGGTCAGCTTCATGTCCACCTTGTTCCCCGCTTGAGCCCGGCGGCCAAGCGGGCGACACCCCGCCTAGCGCCTGACGGACCAGTGCCAGTGATGGTGGTGGCGTGGCGTGTCGACGTACCGCATGTCAAGACGCTATCTCAACGCCGCTGGCGCTGTCAAGCCCGCGCCGCGCCGCCGTCAGCGCAGGATCGCGAGGCCGAGCCAGCCCGCCCAGACGTCCTGCCAGGCGTGGGCGATCATCCCCACCCGCAGCGTCCGCCGCCACGCCGCGAGCGCGCCGAAGAGCGCGCCCAAGACCGCGATCTGCACCACCGCGCGCCACCCCTGGTAGGAGTGCATCGCGGCGAACACGACCGCCTGCCCCGCCACCGCAACCGGCAGCCGGCCGGCGATCGCGAGCAGCTGGCGCTGCAGGTAGCCGCGGAACACCAACTCCTCGCAGAACCCGGCGGTGATGGAGGTCAGGATCCACACGCCGATCTCGAGCGGCGTGCGCGGCAGCAGGACCTGCAGCGACTTGGCGGTGCCGTGCCCGACGAGCGCCTCGACGACCCCGAGCACTGCGGTCGAGCCGCCCCAGAACAGCGCCGCGAGGGCGAGATCGCGCAGCGCGTCGCGCGCGCCCGTCCATCGCCCGGCGATCAGCGAGCCGATGCGGACGCCGCGCCGGCGGATGCCGAGCCAGACGAACAGCACCAGCAGCCAGTCGAGCGCCGCCGCGGAGGCGTAGATCGGGATCACGTGCGCGTGCGAGGCCGGAATCCCGCCGGCGGCGGCGTCGCGGTGCTGGGCGACGAACCCCGCCGCCACCGTCGCGGCGGCGATCGCCAGGAAGATCGCGGTGTGTGTGGCGCTCGCGATCGGCGCGCGCTCGGTCGTGGGGACGCTCGTCTCACCTTCCATCGGACACCTCCATGCCGGGGCGCGCCGCCGACCGGCCCGCCGCCGCGACGGCCGCCGCGCCGTCCTTCATCAGCCGCGCGAACAGCGCGACCGCCTCGCCGGTGCGCCGCGCGTCGCCGGTGGCGAGGTACTCGAGCAGCAGGCCGTCGATCACCGCGGCGCACAGCGTCGCGAGCGCGCGCCGCGAGCGCGAGCGCGGCAGTGACGCCTCGATCAGGTCGAGCCAGCCCGACGACGTACCCTCGAGGTAGCGGCCGTAGCGCGCCGGGTCGCGCATCGCCAGCGCCTGCACCTCGAACAGCAGGCGCAGGTAGGCGGCGCGCTCCGGCTCGATCAGCCACGTCCAGAACGCCCGCATCTCCCCGCCCCGCCTGCGGCTGGCGGCGGCCGACGCCAGCTCCGCGAACGACGCGCGGATGCGGGCCTGGAGCGCGTCCATCACCGCGGTGACGAGCCCCTCCTTCGAGCCGAAGTGGTAGACCAGCATCCGCGCGCTCGTCCCGACCGCCTCGGCGAGCGGGCGCAGCGACAGCGCCGCCACGCCGTGCTCGAGGAAGTAGCCCAGCGCCCGCTCGACCAGTTCGTCGCGCCGCCCGCTCATGAAACGAGTGTTACATGAAACGTTCGTTACAGTCAAGCCCCCCCCGGGGGCGCACCCCCGCGCGGCGCGGCCGGCGAGTGACAAGGTGACGGCCGCCGGGCGTCTCTCGTAGCATGGACGTGGCGGCCCCCCCGGCCATGGCGCTCACCGACCCCGTCGCTGCGGTCGATCGCTCCGGCCCGTGGCGCGACGCGCAGCCCTGGCTCGCGCTCTTCGCGGAGCTCGCGGCCGGACGCCCGGAGGCGCTCGGCCGCCTCTACGACCTCGCTTTCAAGCGCCTCTACGGCCTCGCTCTCTGGCGCACCGGCAGCCGCGAGGACGCGGAGGAGGTGGTGCAGGAGGCGTTCGTCCGCCTCGCCACGCTGCGGGGGCGGCTCGCCGCGGTGCGCGACCCGCGCGGCTGGCTGCTCGCCCTCACCCACCGCCTCGCGGTCGACCTCACGCGCCGGCGGCGACGTCGCCGCGCCGAGCCGATCGACGACCACCCCGACCTCCCTGCCGGGCCGAGGGACCCGGCGCGCGGCGTCGACGCGGAGCGCGCCTGGGCGCTGCTGGCGCGGCTGTCGCCGAAGCAGCGCGAGGTCGTCTTCCTCCACCACCACGAGGGTATGAGCCACGCCGAGGTCGGCCGCTGCCTCGGGATCCCCGCGTTCACTGCGGCGAGCCGCTACCGCCTCGGGGTCGCCGCGCTGCGCCGCCTGCTGGAGGCCAAGCCATGAGCGATCAACACGATCCCGTCGCGCCGCTGCTCGCGGCGGCAGCCTCGGACCCGCCCGCCTCGCTGCGCGCCAGGACGCTGGCGCGCGCCGCCGAGGCGTGGCCCCACCCGGCTCCCCCGGACGCCTGGCGCCGGGTCTGGGAGAGCCGGCCGCTGCGCCTGGCGTGGGCCGCCGCCGCGGTCGCCCTCGCCGCCGCCAACCTCGCGCTGCCGGCCGGGGGCTCGCGGCGGCAGCAGGCCGCGGCCGCGCGCCCCGAGACCGAGCGCACCGCCGCTCGCGAGCTCCGCGATGAGGTCGCGCTGCCTCGCCTCAAGCCCGAGTACGCCGCCACCGACGTGAACCCGACGCGGCTCGCGCCGCGCCGCGAGCCGAGGCGCGGTCCCGCCTCGCCCGCAAAGGAGAACCCTTCATGACCGACAACCGTGACCTCGCCGCCCGCGTCGGCGTCGTCCTCGCCGCCGCCGTGATCGTCCTGCTCGCCGGCCTGCTCGGCGCCCGGCTGCTCGCCGCTCCTGGGGCGAGCGCCTCCGCCGCGCCGGCCGCGCCCGCCGCGTCCGTCCCCGCCCCCCGGCCGTGCGACCTCTCGCAACTGGAGCTGCCGTGCTGGGGCTGCCTGTGGGCCGAGAAGTGGCCGCTGCAGTTCCGCACCGACCTCGACATGCTCGCGCCGCTCGGCACCGGGCCCGGCAACGCCGCGACCTGGTTCGCCGCGTTCAGGAAGCCCGACGGGCCTCGCCTGGCCGAGGCCAACGCCGCGCTGGCGCGGCGGGTGCACCACGCTCCGCTGCTGCCGATGGCCCCGGAGGGCACCGACGTGCTGCCGCCCGACGACCCGCTCCTCGCCGAGGCCGCGCCGTGGTGCGACCAGGCGACGATGCGCTTCTACCCCGACCTCCTGCCGCTCCGCGGCGCTTGGACGCCGATCCCGAACCTCCTCCTCGCGCTGACGTTCGCCCGCTCGTGGATCGCGCGCGGCAGCGACGCCCCCAACTTCGACGACGCGATGGCCGACTTCCGGCGCGTGATCCGGCTCGGCCGACTGCTGCGGCAGGAGGACACGATCCTGATCAGCGACCTGATCGGGTTGCCGTGCATCCGCTGGGGCGCCGAGGCGATCTACGACCGCGCCCGCAAGGAGGGCCGGACCGACCTCGCGCTGCTCGCCGCGGTGGTCGCCGGCGAGGGGGCGCCGCAGAGGTGGCTCACCGCGGCGCGGGTGACGGCGATCGAGCTCGGGCCCTACGCCCGCAGGGCCGCCGACGGCACGCGGACGCTCGACCTGCCGGAGGCGCGGTTCGAGGCGTTGAAGGATGCCGCCACCAAATCGCCCGACCGGCGTTTCCGCTTCGAGGCGGCAGCGGCCCTTCACCTGGTCTCCCAACTCGCCCCCGAGCCGATGCGCGGGAAGGCGAGGGAGCTTCTGGTCGAGCTGTCGCGCTCCGACGACCCGATCGTCGCCGCCAATGCGCGCTGGAGCCTCGACACCCCGCTCGGCGATGAACAGCTGAGACAGTTGCTCGACTACTGACGCGGTGGAGACGTCGCGAAGCAACGAGCCCGGCGCGCCACGGCGCCGGGCCCTTCGTGATCCCGCCGCGCGGCCGGCCCGGAAGCCCGCAGCTCAGGGCCCCTCGGGCCGCACGCTGACCTGGCCGCCGGGCGGCACCACCACGGTCTGCTCGTGCACCACCCCGTCGGGACCGAGCGTCTGCACCGTGCACGCGCCGGACGGAAGCATCTGGCGCATCCCGCCCGCGCCGAGCGGCACCCACGCGCCGCGCCCCGGGTTCTGCCACGCCGGCACCGGCACCACCAGCCCTCCGGAGACGAGCTGCACCTGCCACGGCTTCGCCGCCGGGGCCGCCGGCGGGGCGACGAGCAGCGCGCCGGTCTGGACCAGCTGCACCGGCACCTCGGACGGCACCATCACCGCGAGGATCGCCTGCCCCACGCTCGACGACACGCGCACGGTGTAGCCGCCGGGGACGAGCGTGGTGAACACCGCGTGGCCGTCGCTGCCGGTGTCGGCGAACGCCGGGTCCTCGACCACGCCGTTGCGCATCGGCACGAGGTTGACCTGGCTCGGGACGCTGCCGTCGATGTCGCGCACGTCGAGCGTCAGCCCCTGCTGCGGCTGGAGCGTGACCGCGACGCTGTCGGACTGGCCGTCGGCGAGCACCGCCTGGGCCTCGCCCGGGCTGTAGCCGGTGGCGTTGACGCGCAGCGCGTAGGCGCCGTCCGCGAGCTCGGTGATCGAGAACGAGCCGCTCGCGTCGGTCACGACCGTGCGCACCTGGCTCGGGTCGGTCGCGAGCGTCGAGCGCACCTGCGCCGCCGACACCGGCTCGCCGCTCTGCGCGTCGGTGACGTGCCCGGCGAGCGTGCCGCCGGGGACCACCAGGTCCACCCGCGTGTCGGCCTGCGCCGTCACGTGCTGGGTGGCGAGCGCGGCGCCGTTGACGTCGAGCGCGCTGACGTCGTAGTCGCCCGGGTCGAGGCCGGCGATGTCCCACGCCCCGCTCTCGTCCGTGAGAGCGGTGGCGCCGCCGCGCCGCCCGGCCGCGACCGCGTCCACGGTCAGGCTGGCGGCCGGGCGGCCGGCGCGCAGCACGGTGCCGGAGAGCGTGATGCCGGTCGAGAAGTCGAGCGTCACGCTGGCCGGCGTGTCGAGGTCCGCGACGGTCACGTTCGCGGAGCGCTGGCGGCCGGTGGTCGAGACCATCGCGGTGACCGGGAAGGTGCCGACGCGCACGCCGTCGAGCTCGAAGCCGCCGTCCGTGCCCGGGCTCGCGGACGCGCCGCCGCCCATCACCCGCGTGCTGCCGAGGTCGGCCGGCGAGAGGCCGGTGATCTGCCCGGTCACGGTGCCGCCGGCGCGCAGCACGAGCGCGACCTGCGCCGTCTGCCCCGAGGCGACGGTCGCGTCCTGCGAGGTCGCGCCGTAGCCGTTGGCGCGCGCCATCACCTGATACGCGCCGGGAGCGAGCGACTGGATCGAGAAGCCTCCGCCCGCGTCGGTCGTGACGTCGCCGCCGGCCAGGACCGTGCCCGAGCCGCGCGTCGAGACCGACGCGCCCGCCACCGGCGCGCCGTCGGGGGCCGTCACCCGGCCCGCGATCGCGCCCGGTGACTGCAGGTGCAGCACGACGTCCTCGGCGCGGCCGGCGTCGGCGACGTCGCGCGCCTGGGCGCCGGTGTCGTCCTCGGCGACGAGCTGGTAGCGGCCGGCCTCGAGGCCGTCGACGAGGAAGCGCCCGTCCGGTCCGGTGCGGGCGCTCGCGCCGGTCGCGAACATGTTGCCGCCGGCCTGTGGGGCGGCGAGCGAAGCGGTGACGTCGACCCCGGGCAGCGGCCCGCCCTGGCCGTCCACCACCATGCCGTGCAGCGTCAGTCCCGGCTTCATCGCGACCGTCACCGACTTGACCGACCCGTCCGCCGGGACGTCCGCCACGACGGTGGTCGGCTTGTAGCCGCTCGCGGTCACGGTGACGGTGTAGCTGCCGACGTCGAGCCCGTCGATGTGGAACGCGCCGGTGTCGTCGGTGAATGCCGTGCCGACCGGTCGGTTCATCGTGAAACCGCCCGGCCCGCCGCGACGCTGCATCGGCATGCTCGCCTCCGCCATCGCGTCGGAGACCGGCTGGTTGGAGCCCGCGTCGACCACCTTGCCGTCGATGGCGCGGCCGCGCCGGACGTGGATCTCGACCGGCCCGGTCGCGGGCAGCGTGACCCGGGTCGGCTGCGACGGGGCGATCCCGTCGCCGCGCGCCTCGAGCACGAGCACGCCCTGGCGCGGCTGGTCCGGGATCGCGAACGCCCCCGAGCCGTCGGTGCGTGCCGCCACCGGCCCGCGGGCCGAGCGAAACACCGCCGCGGTGGAGATCATCACGTCGACGTCCTGCACGCCCTGGCCGGTCTCGTCGACGACGTGGCCGGCGACCTCCGCGCCG
>DATIYW010000271.1:0-2695 GCA_035517415.1 Thermoanaerobaculaceae bacterium | reverse complement strand
GGTCGTAGAATCGGCGGATGACGGAGCCAGGCGAGGCGCAGGTTGCGCTGGAGCCGGCGCTTGTTGAGCTGCGGCAGCGGCTCGACGAGGATCTCGCCGCGCTCCTTGCGGCCGTGGCCGACGTGAGCCAGGAGCAGGCCGACTGGAAGCCGGCGCCGGAGCGCTGGTCGGTCGGTGAGTTGCTGCATCACCTCGGGCTCGCCAACCGGCAGTTCGCCCGCGCGGTGGCGATGCTGATCGGCCGCGGGCGGAGCGAGGGGCTGGCCGCGCCGCCGGGGTCGCGGCGAGCGTGGCCGCGGATGCGCTCGATCGCCGACGCCAGCCGGTCGGGGCCGATCAAGCACCCGGCGCGCGTGACGCCGACCCGCGGTCTGCCCGTCGACGAGCTGCGCCGCGAGCTGGCGGCGAGCCACGCGGCGGTCGCCGAGCAGATCCCCGGCCTCGCCGCGCTCGACCTCGACGCGCTCCGCTTCCCCCACCCATTGGGCTTCGAGCTCAACCTCTACCAGTGGGTGGACATCACCGGCGCGCACGAGCGCCGCCACCTCGCCCAGATCAACGCGGTGATCGCCTCGCCCGGCTTCCCCGCCCCGGCGTCGCGGCGGCCCGACGCGTAGGAGCGGAGCGGTCGCCGCGACCGCGTGGCTCGGCACGCGGTTCGGGCGGGACTCGGCTAAAGTTGCGCCGTGCGCTCCCGATTGGCAAGGGCCGGTCTGTTCCTCGCGGGCGTCTTCGCCGCCGGGACGATCGGCTACCGGCTGATCGAGCACGTCGGCTGGTGGGACGCGTTCTACATGACCGTGATGGTGCTGACGACGGTCGGCTCGAACCAGACCGCGCAGCTCAGCCGACCCGCCGAGGTGTTCACGGTCGTGCTGCTGGTCGCGGGGCTCGGCATGATCCTCCTGGTCGCGACCGAGCTGGGCCGGTCGGTGCTGGAGGGCGAGCTGCGCGAGGCGTTCGGGCAGGTGCGGAGGTCTCGGATGATCGAAAGCCTCTCCGGGCACGAGATCGTATGCGGCTGGGGGCGGATGGGCCAGGCGGTGGTGGACGAGCTGCGCCGCGCCCGCCACGGCGTGGTGGTGGTGGAGGCGAAGCCGGAGAAGGTGCAGCGCCTCCACGACCTCGAGATCCCGGTGGTGGCGGGCGACGCCACCCGCGAGGACTCGCTGCGCGCGGCGGGGATCGAGCGGGCGCGCGGGCTGGTCGCCTGCCTCAACGACGACGCGCACAACGTCTACACCGTGCTCACCGCCCGCTCGCTCAACCCCGAGCTGTTCATCGTCGCCCGCGCCGGCGAGGAGGGCGCCGAGGGGCGGATGCTGCGCGCCGGCGCCAACCGCGTCGTCAACCCCTACCAGCACGGTGGGGCGCGCCTCGCCCACCTGGTGGTCAAGCCGACGGTGGTCGACTTCCTCGACTTCTCGCTCGGCAGCGGCGAGGTCGCCGGGCTCGACCTCGAGCAGGTGCGGCTCGCCGCGTCGAGCCCGCTGGTCGGCTCGACGCTCGCGGAGGCGGACCTGCGCCGCAAGTGCGGCGTCGGCGTGGTGGCGGTGCAGCGGCGCGGCGCGCTGCTGCCCAACCCCGAGCCCAACCTGGCGCTGCTGGAGGGCGACGTGCTTGTCGTCCTCGGCGCGCGGGTCCACCTCGAGGAGTTCGAGAAGATGTTCTGCACCGGCCCGGCCGGGAAGGAGGCCTGAGATGCGACTTTGCCGTCTGGAGGTGGCGGGGAATGCCCACTGGGGCGTGATCGAGGGCGAGCTCGTGACGCTGCTGGCGGCCAAGCCGTGGGAGGGGATGAAGCGCCTCGGCGGCGCCTCGCCGCTCGCGACCGCGAAGCTCCTGCCGCCCTGCGAGCCGTCGAAGATCGTCGCAGTGGGCCTGAACTTCCGCGCCCACGCCGCGGAGATGGGCTCGACGCCGCCGAGCGAGCCGGTGCTGTTCTTGAAGGCGCCGTCCGCCCTGCTGCCGCCGGGCGGCGCGGTGGTCCTGCCGAAGCAGTCGGCGCGCGTCGAGTACGAGGGCGAGCTGGCGCTGGTGATCGGCAAGACCGCCGCGCACGTCCCCGCCTCGCAGGCGCTCGGGCACGTACTCGGCTACACCTGCCTCGACGACGTGAGCGCACGCGACATCCAGAAACGCGAGAAGATCTACG
Source organism: Thermoanaerobaculaceae bacterium (assembly GCA_035517415.1). Lineage (GTDB taxonomy): Bacteria > Acidobacteriota > Thermoanaerobaculia > Thermoanaerobaculales > Thermoanaerobaculaceae > DATIYW01. The sequence goes on along the minus strand of DATIYW010000271.1, from coordinate 540 downwards.
CCCGCGCCAAGGGGTTCGACACCTTCTGCCCGGTCGGGCCGTGGCTCGAGACCGGGATCGCCGACCCGCAGGCGCTCGACATCGAGCTGCGCCTCAACGGCGTCACGCGGCAGAAGGGGAGCTCCTCCGACATGATCTTCACCATCGCCGAGCTGCTCGTCTTCATCTCCGACATCATGACGCTCTACCCGGGCGACCTCGTCACCACCGGCACCCCGCCCGGCGTCGGCCAGCTCGCCTCCGGTGACCGGGTCGAGGTGGAGATCTCCGGGATCGGCACGCTCCGCCACGGAGTGGCTTGAAGAGCGGGGTCCGCGGTCCGGGGTCCGGGGTCTGGGGCCTGGGGTCCGGGGTCAGGGGTCAGGGGTCAGGGGTCCGGCAAGAGCGAGCGATTGAGGTGATGGGCATCTCCCTGCGCTGACCTTGCGCTGATCCGCGCCCCTGATCAGAGGATCGGGCGCTACGACTCTCATCATGCACGGGATCCGCAGTCCGCGGAGCAACAGGCTCATCTTGGCGATCTGGTCCTGCCCCGGATCC
>DATIYW010000270.1:0-22989 GCA_035517415.1 Thermoanaerobaculaceae bacterium | reverse complement strand
GCGGCTGTAGCCGACCAGCGGCGTGATGACGGCGCCCGGGAACAGCTGGAGGTCCATGTCGAGGTTGTCGAGGACGCGGTCCTGGGTGTGCTGGCCGGGGACGATCCCCTGGTCGAGGAACGGGTTGGCGAGGGCGGGCAGAGCGCTGAAGGCGCGGGCGCGGAAGTAGGTGATGCGCAGGTCGTACATCCCCGACCTGCCGACCGAGAGGCGGAAGCGTCCCTCGGGCTCGGCGCCGAAGCCGCTGGTGTCGATGCGCAGCCGGTCGAACAGACTGCCGGAGGGGGCGGCGATGGTGAGCGACAGCTCCTGGAGCGCAAACCCCTGGCGCTCGTTGAGCTGGCTCTTGTACATGTCCTCGTTGCCGGAGACGTCGAGCCACTGGTAGCCGGCGCCAAGCGAAAAGTGGGTCGCCTGTGCACCCGCGGAGGCCGCGAGCAGGGCGAGGAGCAGGAGCGCGAGGGCCGGCGTGCGGTGGCGATGGCGCATGCGCTCTCCCCTACTTGAGCAGCATCGGCGAGCTGTTGGAGCCGTGGATGGCGACGTGGCAGACGGTGCAGTTCTGGTAGCGCGGCAGGAGGAGGTTGTGGAACGACGGCGGCCCCGCGCCGAGGTTGCCGGCGGGGAGCGCGCTGTGACACTCGAGGCAGACCTGGTCGACGCGGGCGCGGGTCAACCGCTTGGGGTTGTTGGAGCCGTGCGGCTCGTGGCACGACATGCAGTCGCCGGTCATCCCGGAGACGTGCTGGAAGACGAACGGGCCGCGCTTCTCGCCGTGGCAGGTCAGGCACGGCAGCTCGCCCGCAGTGCCGGTCTTGAGGCTCGCCCTGCCCGTCCCACCGTGGGGGTTGTGGCAGGAGTAGCAGGCGAGGCCGCTGCGGCCGAGGTGGTGCGCGAACGGCTTGTCGAACTCACGCCGCTGCGCCGGGTGGCAGGAGACGCACTCGGCGCCGCGCTCAGCGCGCAGCAGCGCCGCGTTCGCCGGCGCCGGCGAGTGGATCGAGTGGCAGCTCGCGCAGTACACCGAGGCGGTGGCGTGCGCGCCGGTGCCGGTCCGGGTGAACGCCGCCCCGCCGCCGTGGCAGCCGAGGCACAGCTTCGCGCCGGACGGGCCGGTCGGCACGTTGATCAGCGCCTTGTCGCCGTCGGCGGCGGCATGCTTGCTGCCGTCGCCGTGACAGCTGGCGCACGTCGCGGCGGCGAGGCGGGCGTGCGGGTTGGCGGCGAACGACGCGGTGATGTCGTCGTGGCAGGTGTCGCAGGGCGCGTAGGCGGAGACGCTCTTGGCCGTCGGCGGGTCCGCGAGGGCCACCCCGGCGGCGAGCGCCGCCGCGCCGCCGCCGGCGAGGAGCCGCAGCCATGCGGCGGCGGCCCTCGCCCATCGACCGGCCGGCACGGGACGGGAACTGTCGAGGCCGGTCCGGGGGCGCTCGGCGGCTCGGCCGGTCAACGCGCGTGGACCCTGGCGACTCCGAATTCGTCGTCGGCGGAGTGGCACACCTCGCACGCCTCGCCGAACGTCGCCGTGTTCAGCGTCGCGTGCGCCGCGGCCGGCTTCGAGTCATGGCAGCCGAGGCACGCCGCGGCGGTCGGCTGCATCGGCGAGTAGTAGTCGCGCAAGGTGGTGACCGGCAGCAGTCCGTCCGGCACCGGGACCTCGTAGGTCTGCTTCGCGCCGGCGGCGACGTCGGCGTGGCATTTCGCGCAGTCCCGGGTGTCCCCGGGGAAGCGGACGTCGTTGAACGTGTTCACGGAGCCGCCGAAGCCGTAGATGGTGTAGTCGTGGGTGAGGTTCTCGCCGGTGTGGATGCGGTGGACCAGGCGCGCGAACTGGATCGACTCGGGCGGGTTGGCCGCCGCCGGCCGGCGGCTGCTGTCGTCGCCGTTGGGGTTGTGGCAGATCGCGCACTCCTGCGCCGCCAGCCGTTGCCCGCCGTGCGCGCCGAGCCGGTCGTGGCAGACGTTGCACTTGTTGATGTCGACCACGGTGCGGCGCGGCATCGCCTGAGCGTCGGTGACCGGGATGTAGAAGATCGGGTTGAGCGGCGACTCGTTGCCCGTGATGTCGGGCAGCGCGTCGGCGCGGGAGAGGTCGAATGCGCGCTCGACGTCGGCGCTGACCACCCAGGTGCCGGTGGCGTTGGCCGGAATCGCGCTCTGGAACGTGTAGGTTGCGACGGTGCCGTCGAAGGTGGTCTTCGCCTGCGCCGATTCGGACACGACGCTGGCGTAGTCGGTGGTCGGCCCGCCGAGGAGGAAGCGGAGCGCCCCGAGCGGCCGGGGGTCGACCGGCGAGCCGTCGCCGTTGGTGATCTTGAACGTCACCACCGGCTTCTGCCCCGGTGCGGTCTGGCTCACGGACATGATCTGCATCGACAGGCCCTTGAGCTGCTTCGACTTGAGCGGATTGATGTGGGCCCCCTGGATGGAGGCGTCGTACTCGAGCTGACCCTGTGGCTGGTGGCAGTCCGCGCAGTGCGCGTCGTCGGGCTGGGGTCCGGCGGGGTGCTTGTTGCCGGTCACCCAGTCGATGTTGTCGTGGCAGGAGCCGCACGCGGCGCGCGACGGGTAGGTGTACCAGACAAACCCCTGCGGCGAGTCGGCCTTGTGGCAGGTGGTGCAGTTGACGATGTTCTGGGGGAACACGACGGTGGAGAAGTCGTTCACCGACTGTCCGAAACCGATGATCTGGTAGGGGTGGCCGGCCTGCACCGAGGGCAGGCTGCTGCCCATGTGGATCTTGTGGATGAACACCTTGGCGTCGACGGTGTTGCCGGTGTCGGGGTCGATCGTCTGCGGGTTGTGGCAGAGCACGCAGAGCTTGATGTCCTGCCGGCCAGTCGTGCCGTGGGCGGCGAGCGGGTCGTGGCACTGGTTGCACGTCGCGTTCGTCATCTTGTTCCAGGTGTCGGTGACCGCGTTGCCGTCGGGGCGGAAGTCGTACTCGACGTCGTCGACGTAGAGCTTGCTGATCACGATCGGGTCGGTGAGGCTGATGTTGCGCGTGGCGTAGATCCCGAGGGTGTGGGTCTTGGTCGTGTCGTAGTTCGCGGGCAGCGCCGTGGTGAAGTGGAACCGCGCATGGCCGATGCCGACGTCCTCGAACGTGCCCGACGCGGTGTTGGCCTGGTTGGTCGAGACGTGGGTGATCGGGCTCGTCTGCACCCGGGTGTAGTAGCTGGTGTAGAACCGCCCTGCCGGGTCGTACCACGCGAGGATGAACGAGATCGAGAGCGACCCCGGGGTCAGGACCCCGGCGCGGTCGAGCGGTTGGCCGGCGTCGTCCGCGAACGTGATGTCCACGACCGGCTTGAGGTCGGCGCCGATCTGCACGCTGTTGACGGTGATGTTGAGCCCGGGGCGGATGTACGCGATCTGGTCGGCGGTGAGGTAGTGCTCGGCCTGGTCGGTCGCATAGGTCGGCGGGTTCGCGCCGTGAAGCACACGGCGTGCGAGGTCCGACGGGTGCGACGGAACGAGCGCCGCGCTCACGGCGGCGACAACGAGTCCACACTGGATCAACGCCATGGCTTTTCCCCCCCTGCCGTCCGTCCCACGGAAGCGACGTGACAAATGGGACGTGGTCTATGTAACGGAATTTAGGATCGCCGATCCCTCCTGTCAAGGGGTGGTCATGGAAGCCGGTACGGACCCGGCGTGTCGCGGCGGGGTCGCGACCGCGGCGGGGAGCCGGCGGAACGACGGCGCCGAGCCGATCGTCGTGAGTGAAGAAAGGAAAGGGGGCGGGTTGCCCCGCCCCCGAGAGGTGCGTCGGTCGGAGCGAGCGTTACTGGCCCACGATCTCGCTCGGCGGGATGGTGTGCTTCCACCACACGCCGTTGGGACCGTACTTCGCCATCAGAGCGGTGGCGAGATCCTGCTCGAACTGACCGCTCCAGTTCGGTGTCGCCTCGGTGCCCGGCGTCGCGGAACCCGGGATGGAGGCGTTGACGAGGGTGGCGTGGCAGCCCGCAGCGCACATGTTCGGCATGCCGCCCTTGGACTGGAACATGATCGTCTTCTCGGGCTCGATCGGCTCCCACGTGTGGCTTCCGCTCACCGACATGTGGCAGGTGGTGCAGCGCGACAGGCCCATCGTGCGCTCGGGTGCGTAGGGGTGGAAGGTGTGGGCGGAGACGCCCTTGGCAATCGCGTCGAGGTTGTTCGCGTAATCCGCCACCATCTGGTAGGTGATGGTCGGGAACGTGTGCGTCGCGTGGCAGGAGAGGCAGAGCGTGTCGTTGTCAACGGCGGTCGCGATCGTGATGTTGCTCGCCGAACCCTCGCCGGGGCGCGACGTCACGATCTGCGAGTCCTGCTGCTTGTCGTGCGGGTCGTGGCAGTCGGAGCACGGGATCGAGCTGCCGTTCTGGCCGTACTTGGTCGAGTAATGCGCCGACTTGATGAAGGCGTCGTACGGACGGCCGCCGTTCGGGAGCCAGCCGTCGGGCCAGATCTTCACCGTGGAGTTGTAGAAGCTCGCCAGGGGAACCGGGGTGTTGAGGGGGATCCAGTCGACCATGTTGGCGTCGTCGTACGGCCACGCGTACGTTCCGTTCGGAACCGAGGTGCCCGTGACATGGCAGCGGCCGCAGATCTCCGCCGACTGGGCGCCCTTGAGCTTGGCGGGGTTGACGATCTTGGAGGTGTCGCCGCCGCCCATCACGTGCTGGGCGCCGGGGCCGTGGCAGCTCTCGCAGGTGATGTTGACGAGGTTGAAGTTGCCGTCGCCGTTGTAGTCGAAGTAGTCCGGGTCGTTGATGTCGTAGGCGGTGGCGAAGTACGGCAGCACGGTCGCCTCACCCGCGGCGGTGGTGCCGAGCGAGCGGATGCCGGTGATGTGGCAGCCGACGCAGCTCTTGGTGTGGCTCGAGGGTCCGCCGCTGGCGACGAGCTGGGCCGAAGTCACGCTCGCCGTGAACTTCGGGTTGTTGCTCGAGTCGTACCAGCCGGTCGCGCTCGCCCAGCCGGTTCCCGGCGTGAAGGTCGCCGGCGCAAAGTAGAGCGCCTTCGAGAGCTTCGTGTCGGTATCGGTGACCGGGACGCGGAGCAGGTAGCGCTGCCCCTGGCCGCCCTCGCTCCCGGCGACGGTCGCGACGACCTTGCACTTGAGGGCGCCGATCGTCATCCAGTAGGTGTCGGTCGCGGCGTCGTACGACAGCTTGGGAGCGTTGGCGCCGAACTTCGAGAACGCCGCCAGCGTGCCGAGGTCGAGGCCGGCCATGAAGTCGTCCTTGTTGGCGACCCCGGCCTGGTTGGCGATCACGCCCTTGCCGGCGATGGTCGAGTAGATCCCCATCGGCCGCCGCAGCATCTGCGAGTGGCGGGTGTGCAGCCAGGTGGATTTGTCCTCCAGGCCGTTCTTCCCGTTGTGGCACGCGAGGCAGATGTTGGCGCCGACGTACAGGTTCTGGCTGAGCGCGTTCACCCCGTAGAGGGCCACGAGCTTGGCCTGCAGCTGCCCCGTCGAGACCATGACCTGCGGGCTCACGGCCGGGTTGAGGTGCGAGCGCACCAGTTCGCTCCCGATCGCCACCGAGCTCACGAGCCCGAAGACGACGAGGCACAGAAGGACCTTACGCATGACGAAACCCTCCCTTTTCTGGGGCTTCCCCCCGCCGCGGGTCGCTGAGCCGGTGGGTGCCTCATGGCCGGCGCGCAGCCCGTCCTTGTCGATTGCCACCGATTGGGTCGCGAAAGAGTCGAGCGGAGTTAACATCACTGGTGACTCTACAACATTAGTGTGACAATTGTCAAGAGCTCAGGCCAGGCCGGCGGAATCCGAGATTTACTCGTTGAACAGCTTCGGGTCTCGCTGCGAGCCATGCACCGCAGAGTGGCACGACGGGCAGTTCTGGAACATCGGCCGTGACAAGTCGTGGAACTTTGTCGTGTCGCTGTGGCACTCGAGGCAGAGCTGCGCCACTGAGGACCGCGTCAGCAGCGACGCGTTGGGCGAGCCGTGCGGCCGATGGCACGAGGTGCAACCGCCGACCATCTGCGGCGGGTGCGGATAGACCTGCGGCCCCGCCTTCTCGGTATGGCAGGTCACGCAGCGGTCACGGCCGAGCTCCTCAACTCTGCCGCGCACGGTGGTCCCGCCGTGGACGCTGTGACAGGAGGTGCACTCGAACGGCTTGCGTCCCTCGCGGTGCGCGTACGGCAGGCTGAACTGCGCGACCTCGGCGCCGTGACACGGCGTGCAGAGCGAACCGCGGTCGCGCGCCAGCAACGGTTCGGCGGCCGGGACGGCGTGGCCGCTGACGTGACAGTCGAGGCAGGCGACTCCCGCGCGCTCGTGCGCCGGCGTGCGGAGGGCAATGCCGGCGGCTTGCGCGGCGTGGCAACTGGCGCAGCCGGAGGAGGCGTCGCGCGCGCTGCCGTGCAGCGTCCTGATGTTGGTCTTGGTCGGTTCGTTGGCGTGCGCCTCGCCGGGGCCGTGGCACGACTCGCAGGACCGCTCCAACACATCGCCCTTCAACTCGAGCGGGCAGATGTCCTTGGCCACCGTCGCCATGCGCCGGCCGTGAGGCCCGGCGACGAACGCCTTGACGACGTCCTCGTGGCAGGTGTTGCAGGTGTCCTTCCCGACCCAGCCCTTGGGCAACGCGGCGCCGACCGGCACGGCGGCGCCGAGAGCGAGCGTGGCAAGCAGGATCTTGCGCATGGTCTAGAACCTCCGCCGCACGGAAATCCCGTAGCGCGTCACGTTGTAGTCCTGGTCCCCGGAGTTCTTGAGGTCGTACTTCCAGTAGTTCGCAAACACGCCGAAGTCGAACTGCAGCGGCCCGGCCATCTCCAGCCGCGCGTCGTAGGCGTGCGAGGTGAACGGCAGGGAGTCGCCGCGGTCCTTGACCTGGAGCGCGCCCGCCTCGATCCGCAACGTCTTGCCGATCGGCAGCCCGCCGCGCACGCCGGCGGTCAGCAGGTCGGTGTCGTAGCGCGACACGCCGCTGGTCAGCAGCGGCGCGAAGAACGTGATGTCGGCACTGCTCGTGAGCTTGAAGAGATCGAGGTTGAGGTTGACGAACGCGCCGCTCGGCGCGGTATACGTGCCCGAGATCCCGGCACCGTCCGCCGGCTGGCGCAGCGACGCCTCGGAGGACGGGTTGTCGGCGCGGTCGTGGTTGGCGTAGGCGGAGAGCTCGAGACCGGCGACGGGTCGCGTCGTGACCTTCGCCCACACGCGGCTGACGGTCTCGGGGTCGGTGAGGAAGACGTAGTGCTCGAAGCTCTGATCCTGCCACCCGACCTGAGCCGTGAGGGTCCGTCCCAACGCGACCGACGCGGTGGCATTCCACCCCTTCGCGTCACGGGTCACGTTCTCGCCCTGGTAGGCGAGGCCGTGCTGCCAGTCGGCCTGCTGCGAGCCGTCGTGGTAGGAAACCACCAGGCCGAACGGCCCCTGGTGGAGGTCGACCTCGCCCGCCACGTCCTTGTCGGTACGGTCGAGGAAGCCCTGGTCGGCGACCGGCAGCGGGAAGTCGAACGTCCCACCGCCGGCGACGATCCGCAGGATCTGGTTCCCGACCACGCCGAGGTCGGAGGAGGAGTCCTGGTAGTGGCCGACGACCCGGAGCGTCAGCGCCGGCGTCGCCGCCCAGCCGAGCCGGAGGTCGCCGAGCTTGGTGTCGGTGTCGGCCTTGCCGGTGAGCGCGTCGATGAAGGAGGTGTCGCCGGCGCCGCCGACGAGGTGCCACCCGGTCGTGTCGTTGCGGTCCGCGTCGAACCGGTCGCGGCGGTAGATTCCCTGGCCGATCAGCTCGAAGCGGTCGTCGCGGTAGTTCACGCCGAGCCGCGTGGTTGGGACCGTGCCGCTGTCCTTGCCGGGGGTGGTGAACTGTGAGAGCAGGTACTGGTCGTCGGTGTTGAGCGGCTGGCCGCCGTCGGCGACCGACCCGCGCGACTTGCGCGTGTACCAGGCAACGTCCTGCTCGAGCAGGAGGTGGACCGGCCAGTGGCGCGTCTCCAGGCTGATCCCTGCCTCCGACTCGCGGTCATCGAGCGAGTTGCGGGCCACGTACGGCAGACCGAGGCCGTAGAACGCGAACGTCTGCGAGCCGCTCCGGCTCACGTCGCGGAGGTCGAGGCGGAGACGGCCGAAGTCCCAGCCGTCGTACGCCAGCGAACCGGTCCAGCGGGTGATCGCGAACTCGTCGCTGCGCCATTGCGCCGGGACGAAGCCGGAGGCGGCGGAGAGGCCGACGAAGAGCGGCGCGAACGCGCCGCGGCGCCGGGTGTAGTCGAGGCGGAGCGACCACTCGCGGTCCCACTCGGCCCGAACGGAGGCACGAGCGAACGGCTCGGCACCGAACCCGCTGGCGCTGACCTCGAACCGGCTCACGCCGGGAAAGAACGAGTGCAGGTCGAGGCGGAGCGTGTCGAGGAAGAGTCCGTTGGAGAGGTCGTACTGGCTCGCGTAGGCGTCCCGATTGCCGTCGCCGTTGAGCCAGGCGTAGCCGACGCCGACCTGGCCCCACTCCTGGGCGGACGCGGCGACCGCCAGCGAGGCGAGCGCACCCCCCAACCACCACGATTTTCCGCGCATGGAACCTCCCGGACCCCCGCACGACGCCCGCTGATCGCGGTTAACTTCACTTACATATCTACGACGATCCCGTGACGTTTGTCAAGAGGCGCCGTTGCCCGCCCCGGGGACCCGAACGCACTGAGATCAGGCGCATTGCTCCCACACCAGCAACCCCGCGCCGCCACCCCCCCGTGACGCAGCCCCAATCTCAACCCTCGTTCGTCAAGAAGCGGTTACAATGCGCCGGGGAGGTTGCGATGCCCTTCGTCGAGGAACTCGCCGGCCGCGCGCGAGCGGTCGACGGCCACGTCGTGCTGGTGGAGGGCGACGACCCGCGCATCGTCGCGGCCGCCGAGACCCTCCGCCGCGAGCGGATCGCCCGCGTCTCCGTGCTCTGCCCCGCCGACAAGCAGACCGATGAGCACCGCAAGCTCGCCGGCCTCGGAGTGAGCGTCGTCGATCCGGCCTCCGATCCCCGCCGCGGCCGCCTGTTCGACCGGCTCCACTCGCGCCGCGCCCCCAAGGGTTGGACCCGCGAGCAGACCGAGGCGGCGCTCGGCGACCCGCTCTACTTCGCCTCGCTGCTGGTCGCGCTCGGCGAGTGCGACGCCTCGGTCGGCGGCGCGGTCCGCACCACCGCGGACACCGTGCGCGCGGCGCTCCACTCGATCGGCCCGGCGCCCGGGATCAAGACCGTCTCGTCCGCCTTCATCATGGTCCACCCCGAGCCGCGCTGGGGCCAGGACGGCGTGATGGTGTTCGCGGACTGCGCCGTGCTTCCCGACCCCGACCCGGAGCAACTGGCCGACATCGCGGCGGGCGCCGCGGCGACATTCCGCGCCGTGGTCGGAGGCGAGCCGCGGGTCGCGCTGCTGTCGTTCTCGACCAAGGGCTCGGCCGAGCACCCGCTCGTCGACAAGGTCCGCAGCGCCGGCCGGATCCTGCGTGAGCGCGCCGTCGACTTCGCCTTCGACGACGAACTCCAGCTCGATGCGGCGCTGCTCGCCGCCGTGGGCTCGCGCAAGGCGCCGGGCTCACCGGTGGCGGGGAAGGCGAACGTGCTGGTGTTCCCCGACCTCAATGCGGGCAACATCGGCTACAAGCTGACCGAGCGGCTGGGCGGCGCGCGCGCGGTCGGCCCGCTGATGCAGGGGCTCGCCCGCCCCGCCAACGACCTCTCGCGCGGCTGCTCCGCGCGCGACGTCGTCGAGACCGCCTGCCTGTCCCTGCTCCAGGCGAGCCTGGTGGCGCGGGGGCACGATTGAGGGTCCTGGTCGTCGGGAGCGGGGCGCGCGAGCACGCGCTGGCGTGGAAGCTGTCGCGCTCCGAGGCGGTGCGCGAGGTCTACGCCGCGCCCGGCAACCCCGGGATCGCGGCGGTGGCCAACTGCGTGCCGATCCCGGCGGATGCGATCGTCGAGCTCGCCGAGTTCGCCTCGTCGCTCCACATCGACCTCACGGTCGTTGGTCCCGAGCTGCCGCTCGTGCTCGGCATCGCCGACGAGTTCTCGCGCCGCGGCCTGCTCCTGCTCGGGCCGTCGCGCGCCGCGGCGGAGGTCGAGGGGAGCAAGGTGTTCACCAAGGAGTTCTGCCTCCGGCACGGGATCCCGACCGCACGCGCCCGCGTGGTGGCGAACCGCGACGAGGCGGCCGAGGCGGTGCGGGAGATCGGCCTGCCGGTGGTGCTCAAGGCCGACGGGCTCGCCGCCGGCAAGGGCGTGACGATCTGCCGCAGCCCCGAGGAGGCGGAGTCGGCGCTCGCCCGCTACTTCGACCAGCGCTCGTTCGGTGCGGCCGCGGACCGCGTCCTGGTCGAGGAGTGTCTCGAGGGCGAAGAAGTCTCGTTCATGGTGCTGACCGACGGTGCCGGCGTGCTGCCGCTCGCCTCGGCGCGGGACTACAAGCGGCTCGGCGACGGCGATCGTGGCCCCAACACCGGCGGCATGGGCTCGATCTCGCCGGCGCCGGTCGACCCCGAGGTGGCGGCGGCGATCCTGCGCGACATCGTCCACCCGACGGTGGACGGGCTCGCCGAGGAGGGGCGGACCTACCGCGGCGTGCTCTACGCCGGCGTGATGGTCACCGCCGGCGGCCCGGTGTTGCTCGAGTACAACTGCCGGCTCGGCGACCCGGAGTCCCAGGCGGTGATCCCGCGCCTCGACGGCGACCTCGTACCGCTGCTGCTGGCGGCGGCGCGCGGCGACCTCGGCGCGCTGCGAGCGGCATGGCGGCACGAGGTGACGGCGTGCGTCGTGCTGGCTTCGGCCGGCTACCCGGAGTCGCCCCGTCGCGGCGATCCGATCGCCGGCCTCGGCGACGCGCTCGCCCAGCCCGGGGCGCTGGTGTTCCACGCCGGCACCGCCCTGCACGACGGGCGGCTGGTGACGGCGGGCGGACGCGTGCTCTCGGTGGTCGGGCGGGGCGCGACTCTCGACGAGGCGCAGCGCACCGCCTACGACGCGGTGGCGCGGATCGCATTCGACGGCGCGCAGTTTCGCCGTGACATCGGAAGGACGTGAAGTGAGCGAACCGGTGCTGATCCTGATCGGGTCGAAGAACGACTGGGAGGTGATGCGCGAGGCCACGGTCGAGCTCGACCGCCTCGGCGTCCGCTGGCGGGCGCACGTCGCCTCCGCGCACCGCTCACCGACGCGCACGGTCGAGCTGGTGCGGCGGGCCGACGCGGCGGGGACGCAGGTGTTCATCTGCGGCGCCGGGATGGCGGCCCACCTCGCCGGCATGGTGGCGGCCACGACCAGGCGTCCGGTCATCGGCGTGCCGCTGCCCGGCGGGATCGCCGACGGCCTCGACGCGCTGCTCGCCACCGTGCAGATGCCGGGCGGGATCCCGGTCGCAACGGTGGCGGTGGGTAAGGCGGGCGCCCGCAACGCCGGGGTGCTCGCGGCACAGATCCTTGCCCTCGCCGACGGCGAGATCGCCGCGCGCCTCGACCGCGCCAGGACGGAGCAGGCGGAGGCGGTAGCGGCCGCCGACGCCGAGCTGGCCCGCGGCCGGGAGGCCACGTGAACGGCGCCAGCTGCCCGACCCGCAGCGACCCGCAGCGGCTGGCGCGGGTCGCGTTCAGCGGCGACGTGCCCGGCCCGGTGTGCGCGATCGGCGACGGCGTCGAGGTGAGCTCCGGCGCCGAGGTGGTGGTGGCGTGCCACGAGGGGGAGCGGGTCGGGCGGATCGCCAGGTTCGAGCTCCCGGTCGTGCGCGCGTCGAACGACCGGCTGGCAGGCACGATCGTGCGCCAGGCGACCCCCGGCGAGGTGGCGCGGAGCGCCGACCTCGGCGCGGTCGCGCGCGACGCGATCCGCTTCTGCCGCGACCGGGCGCGCGAGCTCGGCCTGGCGATGCGGCCGGTCAGCGCCGTGGTGCCGCTCGACCGGGACACCGTGGTGATCACGTTCGCGGCCGAGGAGCGCGTCGACTTCCGCGAGCTGCTCCGCGAGATCGGCCGCCGGACCCGGCGGCGCGTCGAGCTGCGCCAAATTGGCGTCCGCGACCAGGCCAAAGCGTGCGGCGGGTGGGGGCCGTGCGGCCGCGTGCTGTGCTGCAGCACGTTCATGGCCAAGTTCAACTCGGTGACGATCCGCATGGCCAAGGCGCAGAAGCTGTCGCTCAACCCCACGCGCATCTCTGGCATGTGTGGGCGCCTGATGTGCTGCCTCGCGCACGAGGCCGAGCACCCGCACCCGCCGCGGCCTGCGCCGCAGCCCTAAACTGAACTGCCGCGACGACCGTATGCTGGCAGGAATGCCAGCCAGGTGGTATACTCCTTGCTAGCGTTTCTGGTGGGGATTGCATGAGGGAATCGGATCACATCGGGGACGAGCCCCTGACGAGCCGCAGGCTCATCCGCCCTTCGATCTCGGAGGTGGCGGATCGCACGCCGCTGCGTGGGATGGTGCACCGGAAGCAGGCCCCGCCGGAGCAGACCAACGCCGAGAACTACTACTTTATCAAGCAGATGCAGAACAAGACCCCGATGGTCGTGATGCTCGACGACGGCACCGAGCTGCACGGCTGGGTCGAATGGTACGACCGGGACTGCATCAAATTGAACCGCACCGAAGGCCCCAACCTGATGATCTACAAGCACTCCATTCGCTACATGTTCAAGGAAGAAGAGCTGCGCCAGCGTCGGCGTCGGGTGCGGGAGTGACGCCGCTCACCGACTGCAACAGGGTCTGAACCAGTTCCTCGGGCGTGAGCAGGCGGCGCTGGCCGAAGCGATCGGCCGGCAGTGCGTCGAGCAGGTGCAGCGCCCGCCGCACGATGTAGGCGAAGTTGTCGCGCACCTGCAGCGCCGCCGGATCGCGGTGCATCGCGGTGAGGACCTCGAGTTGGTCGAACAACGCCCGCTCGCGGTTGACCGACAGCAGGTAGTCGCGGTCCGCGCCGGTGCGCGCCTTCGCCTCGCCCCGGACGCCCTTGACCAGCGCCTCGATCTCGGCGAGAGGCGCGGCCCGCTCCGGCGTGCGGGCGGCGGGGGACTGGAGCACGACCGGCCGGCGGCGGCAGTTCCCCTCGTGGATCTCGGCCGAGTTGACGATCCAGCCGAGGTTGTGGATCGCGATCTGCGCGGAGACCTGGGACTGGATCGACGCGACGAACGGCTTGACCGCGCGCTCGAACGACTCGTGGACGCCGTCGAACAGGTTGAGCACGAAGTGCACGCGGAACGAGGCGACGTTGTCGGCGAGCGCTCGCACGATCGGCGCGTCGCCGAACGCATCGGACAGGTCGGCAAGGAACGCGTCGAGGTTGGCGATGCGGTCGTCGTAGCTGTCCTCGACCTGGTCGAGGAGCGCGTTGATCGTGCGCAGCTGCTGGCCGGCGCCGGCGCTGCCGGCCAATGGTCCGTCGCCGGCGAAGACGAGGCGGAGCTTGCGGAACAGCAGCGCCTTGACGATGTCCGCGGCCGCCATCGTCGCCGCCGGATGGTGCGGGGTGAAGATCAGGATGCCGGAGTTCGAGTGGGGCAGGAAGTCGAGGACGTTGGCGTCGAGCCCGGCGCGCAGGTCGACCACCACGTAGCGCGCCGGCAGCGCGTTGATGGCTTCCATCAGGCGCGCGCGGTGCCGGCCGGAGAGGTTGGTGAACTCGTCCATCGCGTGCAGCGGCGCGGCGACGAAGGCGAAGTCGCGGAAGCTCCCGGCGGGGTCGAGGTGCTCGGGCAGGCGGGTGAGGCAGTCGTGGAGCGGCTGGTCGCGGCGGAAGAAGTGGTAGAGGTCGCGTTCCACCTTGGCGTCGATCGTGTTGCGGATCGAGGAGGTGCCGGTGTCGAGGTCGACCAGGATCGTCGGCGCGACACGGGAGAGAGCGAGCGCGAAGTTGACCGCGAACGTGCTCTTGCCGACCCCGCCCTTCCCCGACGAGACGGTGATGACCCGGCCGACGCTCATGCCGTCGCCGGCTGGAGCAGCGCCTCGACCCGGGCGCAGACGACGTCGAGCGCGACGGCGTTGAAGCCACCCTCGGGGATGATCAGGTCGGCCCAGCGCTTGGAGGGCTCGACGAACTCGAGGTGCATCGGGCGGACGGTCTCGAGGTACTGGCCGATGACGTTGTCGACGGTGCGTCCGCGCTCCTCGATGTCGCGCCGCAGCCGGCGGATGAAGCGCAGGTCGGCGTCGGTGTCGACGAAGATCTTGATGTCGAACAGCCGGCGCAGCTCGGGCTCGGTGAAGATCAGGATCCCCTCGACGAGCACCACGCCGCGGGGCTCGACCCGCCGCGTCCGGCCGGTGCGGACGTGCCGGGTGAAGTCGTAGATCGGCACCTCGATCGCCTGCCCCGCCTTGAGCGCAGCGACGTGGCGGGCCATCAGCTCGCTCTCGAGCGCGTCGGGGTGGTCGAAGTTGTGGTGGAGGAGTGAGTGCCGGGCGGTGGCGGAGAGGTCGCGGTAGTAGCTGTCGTGCTGCAGGTAGGCGATGCGCGAGGCGCCGATGCGGGCGACGATCGACTCGGCGACGGTGGTCTTCCCCGAACCGGTGCCGCCCGCCACGCCGATCACCACGACATCGCTCATCGACCCGCCCCCGGTTCTCCGGGATCCCGGCTCCGGCCGGGACGCCGCAACCGCGCCCGCCATGATAACCCGCCCCCGCCCGCCGAGACGCCGGCGGCATCTTACCGGCAGCCGGTCCGGGCTAGAGTACGCGGATGACGCGGACCGCCGCCGTGCTCCTGCTGCTCGCCGCGGGCGCCACCTGGGGAGCGACGTTCCCGGTGGTGAAGGCGGCGCTCGCCGACGCCGGGCCCGCGACGTTCCTCGCGCTGCGCTTCGGCCTCGCCGCGCTGCTCCTCGCGCCCGCGCTGCGCGGCGGCCTCCGCGGCCCGGGCGTCTGGCGCGCGGTGAGCTGCGGCGCGGCGCTGTTCGTCGGCTACGTGTTCCAGACCTGGGGGCTGGCGTCGACCACGCCGGCGCGCGCCGCGTTCATCACCGCGCTCTCGCTGGTGCTGGTGCCGCTGCTCGAGCCGGTGCTCGGGATCGGCCGCGCGACGCCGCGGGTGTGGGGCGGCGCGCTGCTCGCCCTCGGCGGACTCGCCATCCTCCTCCGCCCCGGAACGTCGGCGTTCTCGCGCGGCGACGCGCTGACGCTGGTCTGCGCCGTCGCCTTCGCGGCCCACGTCCTGCTGCTGCAGTGGACGGTGCGGGTCGTGCCGCCGGCGCGCGCCAGTACGCTCCAGGTCGCCACCGCGGCGGCGCTCGCGCTGCCGTTCGCGGCGACCGAGCGGTGGAGGTTCACGCCCTCGGCGCGACTGGTCACCGCGGTGCTGATCTGCGCGCTGGTCGCGACGATCGCGGCGTTCTGGGTGATGACGGCGGTGCAGCGCGTGCTCTCGGCGGGCGTGACGGTGGTGGTGCTGGCGTTCGAGCCGGTGGCGGCCGCGCTCACCTCGGTGGCGATGGGGCTGGAGGCGCCGAGCCTCGGTATGGCGTTCGGCGGGTTGATCGTGGTCGCCGGCGTGGTCCTCGCCGGCAGCGCGCTCGGCGGGTCGGACCGGTAGCGTCAGCCGCGGCGCAGGCGGGCGGCGATCGCCGCGATCGCGGCGGCGGCGTGGCCGCGGCCGTTCTCGATGAACACCTCGCCGGTGCGGTCGCCGAA
This sequence comes from Thermoanaerobaculaceae bacterium, assembly GCA_035517415.1. Lineage (GTDB taxonomy): Bacteria > Acidobacteriota > Thermoanaerobaculia > Thermoanaerobaculales > Thermoanaerobaculaceae > DATIYW01. The sequence goes on along the minus strand of DATIYW010000270.1, from coordinate 7,342 downwards.
ACCCGCGGAGCCGACGACGAACAGCCCGCGCCGGGTGGTCTCGAAGCTGTCGGGGTCGAGCACGACGCTGCCGTCGTCGCGGACCGCCGCGCCCGCGCCGCGCGCGAGCGACGCGTCGGCGATGAAGCCGGTGAGGAGGAGGACGGCGTCCGCCTCGACCTCGGCGTCGGCGCCGCCGCGCTCGAAGCGCACGATCGACGCGGTGATCTCGCGCAGCCGGGCGGAGAAGATCGCGGTGATGCTGCCCTCGCGGATACGGTTCTCGAGGTCCGGCCGGACCCAGTACTTCACCGTGTCGCGGACGCGCTCGCCGCGCACCAGCAGCGTGACCGAGGCGCCCGCCCGCCACAACTCCAGTGCCGCCTCGGCGGCGCTGTTGCCGGCGCCGACGATCACCACCCGGCGCCGCCAGAACGGGTGCGCCTCCCGGTAGTAGTGGCAGACGTGCGGCAGGTCCTCGCCCGGCACGCCGAGCCGCCGCGGGTGCTGGTAGTAGCCGGTCGCGATCACGACGTTGCCGCACGCGACCGCGCTCCGGCCCCGGGGCGAGCTCAGTCCGACGCGCCAGCCGTCGCCGGCCGGGGCGACCGAGTCGACGCTGGTGTGGGTGGCGACGTCGAGGCCCTCGCGCTCGGCGACCTTGCGGTAGTAGTCGAGCGCCTCGCGACGGGTCGCCTTGGGTCCGAGACTGACGAGCGGGTGGTCGCCGATCTCGAGCAGCTCGTTGGTGGTGAAGAACACCATGTTGGTCGGGTAGTCGACGATCGACGCGGCGAGCGGGCCGCGGTCCCAGACGCGCGCAGCCAGCCCGGCGCGCCGCGCGGCGATCGCCGCCGCCAGCCCGACCGGGCCCGCGCCGACGATCCCGACGTCGAGCGGCTCCCCCATGACGGCCGCCATCCTAGCAGCTCGCGGAGGGCGCAAACCCGGGCGCGGGAGGGACTTCGGTTGGCACCCGGGGAGCGGACTTGACAGCCGCCGGGAGAGGACCTATAGTTCTATTGTCATGGTGAACTATTACAACAGGTGAACGCGATGCCCACCACCTTCCGCCTCGACGCCGCCTCGGGCGTGCCGTTCTACCGCCAGATCATCGACCAGATCCTCGGCGGGATCGCCACCGGCACGCTCGCCACCGGAGACCAGCTCCCGACCGTGCGGGCGCTCGCCGTGGAGCTCAAGGTGAACCTCAACACCGTCGCCAAGGCCTACAAGGAGCTCGAGATCCGCGGCGTGCTCAGCACCCAGCAGGGTTCCGGGACGTACATCGCGCCGGTCAAGGTCGAGCGCGACCGCATCGAGCGGCGGCGGCAGGTGGTGCAGTTGGTCGACGAGTTCCTCGCGCGTGCGGCCGCGGCCGGGCTGCCGCCCGGTGAGGTGCTCGAGGAGATGACGGCGCGGGTCGAGGAGCCGAAGCGATGAGCCTCGCCATCAAGGTCGCGGCTCTGGTCGTCGCCGTGGGCGCCGCGCTCGCGGAGGGCATGAGGCTGGTTGCCGCGCCCGGGCTGGCGCTGGTCGGCGGCCTCTCGCTCGCCGGGTACCTGTGGTTTCTCGCCGCGACGCGGCGGCGTCCGTCCGCGCCGCTGCAAAGGAGGAGGTTATGAGTCCGTTCGTCGGGTTCCCCAACATCACGATCACGAGAAGACAGAAGGACGAGGGCGCGAACCCGAGCGGGAGCGCGCAGGGCTCCCGCCATCACCGCCCCGGGCGGTGCCGGCAGGTGAGCGGCCCCGCGGCGTGGGCCGCGGCGATCGTCTGGGCCGCCGGCGTCGGCGCGACCGCCGCGATCACCGGATCGACGGGCCGGGAGGATCTGGTGCCGTTCATCCTCGTCCCGACCTTCCTCGTCGGCCTCTACCTGCTGTTCGCCATCCGCGTCGCCAGCCAGTGGGAGCGGGCGGTCATCCTCCGCCTCGGCAAGTTCCGCGGGCTCAAGGGCCCGGGGCTGTACTGGATCGTGCCGGTGCTCGACGTCGTCACCCACGTCGTCGACCAGCGCGTGCGCGCGACCGACGTGTCGGCCGAATCGGCGCTCACCCGCGACACCGTCCCGGTCAACGTCGATGCGATCATCTTCTGGCTCGTCTGGGACGCGGAGAAGTCGGTGCTCGAGGTGCAGTCGTACTTCGACGCCATCTTCCTCTCGGCGCAGACCGCGCTGCGCGAGGCGATCGGCCGCCACGACCTCGCCGAGATGATCACCGAGCGCGAGAAGCTCGGCCAGGAGCTGCAGCGGATCCTCGACGAGAAGACCAACCCGTGGGGGATCACGGTCCAGTCGGTGGAGATCCGCGACGTGCGCATCCCCTCCGAGCTCGAGGACGCGATGTCGCGGCGCGCGCAGGCGGAGCGCGAGCGGCAGGCGCGCATCATCCTCGGCACCGCCGAGACGGAGATCGCGCAGCTGTTCGCCAAGGCCTCCGAGCTCTACCGCACCAATCCGACCGCGATGCACCTGCGGGCGATGAACATGCTCTACGAGGCGATCAAGGAGAAGGGCAGCATGGTGATCGTGCCCTCCTCGGCGGTCGAGACGATGGGCCTGGGAGGGATGCTCGGGACCACCGCCCTGGGCGGGGTCGGCGCCGCGCCGCCGGCGCCGCCGCCGGGCGCGTGAGCCTCGCAGCGAGCTGCCGGGAAGCGGATGGGAGCGCCGGGCGACCGGCGCTCCCGGGCTATCGGCCCGCCGCCTCGGTCGCGCCGGGCCGCACCTCGGAGCCGGGGTCGGTGCTGGCGTAGCGGTTGCTGCCGAGGTAGAGCAGCGGGCTGGTCCGCTCGATGCGCAGCACGCCATCGGCGTCGAACGCGCCTTCGCTGGCGTGGATGCGCTGCACCTCGCCGACGAACAGCGTCTGGTCGCCGACGTGGTGGCGCTCGAGCAGCAGGCACTCGGCGGCCATGTACGCCACCGCGAGCGTCGGCGTGGACACGCTCTCGGAGGGCTCGAGCTCGAGGCCGAGGGTCTTGACCTTGTCGGTGGCGCGGCCGGAGAGGCGGCCGAGCGAATCGGCGAGCGCGGCGTGCTCGCGGCGGAGGAAGTTGACGGTGAATTCGCCGGTCTTGAGCACGAGCTGGTGGCTGTGGGTCGTCGGCGAGAGGCAGACGCCGAACAGCGGCGGGTCCGAGGACAGCGGCGTCGTCCACGCCGCGGGCGCGAAGTTCGTCGTCCCCTGCGCCTCGTCCCGCACGCCGACGACGCAGACCAGGTGGGGATAGTAGAAATAGCAGGAGCCGGGCACCGCAGTCCGACGCGCCATGGTCCCTCCCGACGCGAGGCATCATAGCCTGTCCGCACAGGCGGATCGGCGCTTGACACCACCCCGGCCTTCGCGTAGGTTTTCGGGCTGCCGGCGGCGGCTCGCGCCCGCCGGTGGAGACCCCCCATGGCACGTCTCGCCGAATCCCAGGGAAAGCAGGTCCTCGCCTCGGTCGGGATCGCCGTCCCGCGCGGTCAGGTCGCGCGCAGCGCGGCCGAGGCGGTCGAGGCGGCCGCACGCGTGGGGGGCGCAGTGGTGGTCAAGGCGCAGGCGGCGACCACCAGCCGGGCGGCGCAGGGGCTGGTGCGGATGGCCGCCGATCCCGCCGCCGCCGGCGATGCCGCGGCCGCCATCCTCGCCACCCAGGTGGGCGCCTTCGCCGTGACCGAGGTGCTGGTCGAGGAGCGGGTCGCGATCGCCACCGAGCGCTACGCCGGCGTCATCATCGACGACCGCCGCCGCTGCCCGCTGCTGCTGGTCTCGGCGCGCGGCGGCTCCGGCATCGAGGAGACCGCGCGGGCGCATCCGGAGGCGGTCGCGGAGCTGCCGTTCGACGCGGTCGAGGCGCTGCCACAGCACGCCGCGCGCGAGCTATGGCGGCGGGTCGGCGTGCACGGCGAGGAGCAGCGGCGGCTGGCCGACGCCTGCGTCCGCCTCGGTCGCGCCGCGCGCCAGGTCGAGGCGCGCTCCGCCGAGATCAACCCGCTGGTGTTCACCGCCGACGGCAAGGTGGTCGCGCTCGACTGCCGCATCACGCTCGACGACGCGGCGGTGTTCCGCCACCCCGAGCTCGGCATCGAGGTGGCGCGCGAGCTCGGCCACCTGCCCACCGAGCTGGAGCGGATCGCGTGGGCGGTGGAGCGCGACGACTACCGCGGCACGTTCTACTTCCTGCAGATGAAGGACGGCTTCGCCCGCGGCCAGCGCGTCGTCGCGTTCCACGGCGCCGGCGGCGGCGGCTCGATGATGGCGATGGACGCGCTGCAGAGCCGCGGGTTCACGGTCGCGAACTTCTGCGACACCTCGGGCAACCCGCCGGCGTCGAAGGTGTACCGCGCGGCGCGCGTCCTCCTCTCGCAGCCCGGCGTCGACGGCTACTTCGGCTCCGGCTCCGGCGTCGCCAGCCAGGAGCAGTTCCACTCCGCCCGCGGGCTGGTCAAGGCGTTCCTCGAGGAGCCGCTCGCGGTGCCGGCGGTGGTGCGGCTCGGCGGCAACGGCGAGGAGAAGGCGATCGAGATCCTCACCGGCTACACGCGCTCGCTCGGCGTGCCGGTGGAGTGCTACGGCAAGGACACCCCGGTCGGCGCCTGCGCCGAGCGGCTCGCGGCGCTGGTGGCCTCCGCCGCTCCGCCGGGGCCGAGGGCGGGCGCGCGGAGGACCACCCCTGCGACCGAGCCGTACTCGTTCGCGACCCCCACCGGCGAGATCACCTATGACCACGCGGTGTGCGCGCGGTGCGAGTCCAAGGCCTGCGTCGGCGCCTGCGTGCCGCAGATCCTCAAGCTCTCAGAGGCCGGGCTGCCCGTGCTCGCGGTGACGCTCGAGGAGGCCAAGCGGGGGCGCTGCACCGAGTGCCTGGCGTGCGAGGTGGACTGCCGCGCGCTCGGCGCCGGCGGCGGGCACGTCGAGCTGCCGGTGCCCGGTCTCGACGAGTACCGCGCGCGGCGGGGGATGGTGTAGCGATGGCGATCCTCGTGAACGAGAGCACGCGGGTCCTGGTCCAGGGCATCAGCGGGCGCGAGGGCCGTGCGCGGGCGAAGCTGATGCGCGAGTACGGCACGACCGTGGTCGCCGGCTGCACGCCGGGGCGCGGCGGTGAGACGGTCGACGGGGTGCCGGTCTACGACACCGTGCTCGAGGCGATCGAGCGGCACGGCGGGATCGACGCGAGCGTGGTGTTCGTGCCGGCGCCGCAGGTCAAGGACGCGGCGCTCGAGTCGATCGCGGCCGGGATCGGCCTGACCGTGCTGGTCGGCGACCGCGTGCCGGTCTGGGACGTGCTCGAGATCGCCCGCGCCGCGGCGCGTCGGGGGGTGAGCTTCCTCGGCCCGAACACGCTCGGCTGCCTCTCGGTCGGCAAGGGCGTGCTGGGCATGATCGGCGGCCGCGCCGCCTCGGCGCGGGCCTGGTTCAAGGCCGGCAAGGTCGGCGTCGCCTCCCGCTCCGGCGGTATGACCTCGTCGACCGGCTACTACCTCTCGCGGGCGGGCGTCGGTCTCTCCTCGCTCGTCCACGTCGGCGGCGACGGCATCGTCGGCCTGCCGCTGCCGGCGGTGGCGCGGCTGTTCGAGGCCGACCCCGACACCGCCTGCATCGCGATGTTCGGCGAGATCGGCGGCTCGCAGGAGGAGCAGGTGGCGGAGATGATGACTCGCGGCGAGGTCACCAAGCCGGTGGTGGCCTACATCGGCGGGCGCGCCGCGACCTCGGGCGTGCGCTTCTCCCATGCCGGCGCGATCGTCGAGGGCGGGCGCGGCACGCACGAGGCGAAGGTCGCCGCGCTGCGCGGCGCCGGCGCCACGGTGGTGGACGCGTTCGACGCGCTGCCGGCCGCCGTGGCGCGCGTCGTGGAGGGCTAGCAGATGGCGGACAACACCTGGGCGTCGGCGATCACCTCGGTCGTGCCCAACCAGATCCGGGTGCGCGGCTACCGGATCGACGAGCTGATGGGACGCGTCTCGTTCGGTGAGGCGGTGTACCTGATCCTGCGCGGCGAGCTGCCCGGCGCCGCGGTGGGTCGGCTGATGGAGGCGATGATCGTCGCCTCGATCGACCACGGCGTGACGCCGCCGTCGACGCTGGCGGTGCGCAACGCGGCGACCACCGGCGCCCCGCTCAACGCCTGCATCGCCGCCGGCGCGCTGGCGGTCAACCGCCACCACGGCGGCGCGGTCGAGGACTGCATGCGCCTGCTCGCGCGCGGCGCCGAGCGGGTCGCCGCCGGCGAAACCGCCGCGAGCGCCGCCGCCGCGCTGGTCGCGGCCGAGAAGGCGGCCGGCCGGCGGCTGCCGGGGTTCGGGCACCGCGTCCACACCGACGACCCGCGCTCGCATCGCCTGCTCGAGCTGGCGGGCGCGAGCGGCGCCGCGGGGCCGCACGTCGCCGTCGCGGTCGCGATCGTCGCGGAGCTGGCGCGCGGCGGCAAGGCGCTGCCGCTCAACGTCGACGGGGCGATCGCCGCGGTGCTCGCCGACCTCGGCTTCGCGCCCGAGCTGGCGAACGGGTTCTTCATCCTCGCGCGCACCGCCGGCTGGATGGCGCACGTGGCGGAGGAGCTCTCGCGCGAGAAGCCGATGCGGCGCATCGACCAGCAGGCGTGCGCCTACGACGGCCCGCCGCCGCGGGACGTGGCGTAGAGACCGCAAGCGGGAGCCGGGTCCGCTCGCACCGCCTCCCGCCGAGCGACGAAGGCAGGATCGAAGGAAGGAGACTCGCGAAATGTCCAGATACAAGATCGCCTGGCTGCCCGGCGACGGGATCGGTACCGAGGTGATGCAGGCGGCGCGGCTCGTGCTCGACGCGATGTCGTTCGACGCCGAGTACATCGACGGCGACATCGGCTGGGAGTTCTGGTGCAAGGAGGGCGACGCGCTGCCTCCGCGCACGATCGACCTGCTCAAGCGCGTCGACGCGGCGCTGTTCGGCGCGATCACCTCGAAGCCGGTGAAGGCCGCGGAGGCCGAGCTGGCGCCCGCGCTCAAGGGCAAGGGGCTCGTCTACCGCTCGCCGATCGTGCGCATGCGCCAGCTCTTCGACCTCTACGTCTGCCTCCGGCCGTGCAAGGCGTACCCGGGCAACCCGCTCAACTTCAAGGAGACCGTCGACCTTGTGGTGTTCCGCGAGAACACCGAGGGCCTCTACTCGGGCGTGGAGTTCGCGCCGGTCCCCGAGAAGCTGCGCGAGACCTTGAAGGAGATATCGAAGCCCTTCGCGCCGTTCGCCGCGATCCCCGGCGACCAGCTCGCGATCACCTGCAAGATCAACACCCGCAAGGGCTGCGAGCGGATCATCCGCGCCGCCTTCGAATACGCGGCGGAGCACGGCTACAAGAAGGTCACGGTGGTCCACAAGGCGAACGTCGTCCG
>DATIYW010000269.1:0-5778 GCA_035517415.1 Thermoanaerobaculaceae bacterium | reverse complement strand
CGGCCTTCTTGTGCGCGTACTTCGCCGGCACCCGCTCGTGGAACTCGACCACTGCGCGCGTCGCGTGCTCCGGCATCTTGCCGAACACCCAGCGGATGTCGGCCGGTCCGTCGTCCCAGAACAGACGGACCCAGTCGGGGTTGCACTGCAGCTTCCCACCCTTCATCGACACCTTGACGACCGCATGCGTCTTCCCCGCCATCGCGCCCTCCTGCATTCAATTCGTTCAGCGGTTGGCTGCCTGTGGCCAAGGTAGCGCCCCGTCGCGGCAGGCGCAAGATCCCCGCCGGACTCAGGCCTCGAGCACGACGACCGCCACCGCCACGCCCCCGGCGTGGGTGATCGACAGGTACGCCGCGTGCGCGCCGATCGCCGCCGCGCGCGCCGCCGCCGCGCCGCGCAGCACGAGGCGGGGCGCTCCCTCGCTTGCGCGCGCGACGACCGCGTCGCGCCACCCCACGCCCGCGCCCCAGCCGCAGCCGAGCGCCTTGAACGCGGCCTCCTTGGCGGCGAGCAGGCCCGCCACGTGCTGCGGGTCACGCGGCCGCAGCAGCTCGCCGGGCGCGAAGCAGCGCGCCAGAAAGCGGTCGCGGTGGCGCTCGAGCAGACGCGCGGCACGATCCACCGCAACGACGTCGAGGCCGAGGCCGGCGATCACGTCCGCCTCGCGGCCGCCTCGAGCCAGGAGAACGCCGCCGCGAAGTGGACGAGCCCGAACCCGGAGAGCGCGCCGCGCAGCGCTGGGCTGTCGAGCCAGGGCAGCAGCCAGGGCGGCGCGTCCTGGACCACCTTCACCGCCCAGAATCGGCTCCACGGCGCGAGGACGAAGAACCAGCCCGCGGCGCAGAGGTACACGACGACGGTCAGCACGCCGGCGGCACGAGCCGGGTGAGAGGCGGCCACGCGCGGATTGTACGCGACGGGGAGCGTGGGTCGTGGCCCGTGGTCCGGGGTCCGGGGTCCGGGGTCCGGGGTCCGGGGTCCGGGGTCCGGGGTCCGGCGAGACAAGTCAGTTCTCGGACGATTCCATTCTCCAACGCGACCGCGCCCGCTCTCATCGCGAGGCGGCGCAGCCGCCGACGCGATCCCGAGGCCGTCGCGCTGTCCGCGGGATTGCTTCGTCGTCCCTCGCGTCGCTCTGGCCTCGTTGCAATGACATCAAGGCGACTACTGGATCGCCGCGTTCGCGGGGATGACGACCAACAACAGGCAGGGCGACGGGAGCACGCGTGGAGCGCGCCGCCGGCGTTGGGCCTATCGCAAGGCGCGCGAGGCGGTCGGAGCGGAGCGTACCCGGAGGGTACGTGAGCATCCGTGACGGCGAGCGCAACGCAGCGAGAGGTCCGACGCCGGCGGCGCAGGGCGTACGAGCGCGACCCGAGGCTCTATACTCTCGGGGATGCCGGCGCGCGTGCTGATCGTCGACGACGAGCCCTACATCCTCCGCATCCTCGCCTTCAAGCTCCGCCGCGCCGGCTACCTCGCCGAGGAGGCGACCAACGGCGACGAGGCGATGGCGATTCTGGCCGGCACGCACGTCGCGTGCCTCATCCTCGACGTTTCACTGGGGACTCCCGCCACCGGGTTCCATCTCGCCGAGAAACTGCGCGACAACCCGCGGTACTGCCGCATCCCGGTCGTGTTCCTCACCGCCCGCTCGCTCCCGGCCGAGGTGCGGCGCGGCCTCGAGCTGGGCGCCGCCGCCTACATCACCAAGCCCTTCTCGCTCCAGCAGGTGCTCGAGGAGGTTGGAAAGCTCGTCCCTGCTTGACGAAACCCGGCGCGCTGCGTAGGGTGGAGCATTCCGCGCTCCGGCGCGTTTTTGCGAGGCGATCGCATGTACAAGGACACGCTGAACCTGCCGACCACCGACTTCCCGATGCGGGCGGACGCCGCCCGGCGCGAGCCGGAGCGCCTCGCGCGCTGGGACGCGGCGGGCCTGTACGCGCAGGTCCGCGCCGCGCGCGCCGGCGCGCCGCGCTTCGTCCTCCACGACGGCCCGCCCTACGCCAACGAGCACATCCACCTCGGAACCGCGTTCAACAAGATCCTCAAGGACTTCGTCGTCCGCACCCGGACCATGATGGGGCTCGACTCGCCCTACACGCCGGGGTGGGACTGCCACGGCCTGCCGATCGAGCAGAAGGTCGACCGCGAGCTGGGCGCGAAGAAGCTGGCGATGTCCGACCTCGAGATCCGCGCCGCCTGCCGCGGCTACGCCGAGAAGTTCGTCGCCATCCAGCGCGACGAGTTCCGCCGCATGGGGGGGATCGGCGACTGGTACGCGCCGTACCTGACCATGTCGCCGCGCTACGAGGCCGACATCGCGGTCGCGCTCGGCCGCGTCATCGAGCAGGGGCTGCTCTACCGCGAGCGCAAGTCGATCCGCTGGTGCTGGCACGACCGCACCGCGCTCGCCGAGGCGGAGCTGGAGTACGCCTCGCGTCGCGACCCCGAGATCACCGTCGCGTTCCCCGCCGCCGACCCGGCCGCATTGCGCCGACTCTTCGGTTCGAGCGGCGACGCGCCGGCGGCGTTCGCGATCTGGACCACGACGCCGTGGACGATCCCCTCGAACCTGGCGATCGCCGTCCACCCCGACGCCGAGTACGTGCTGCTCGAGACCGCGCGCGGCGGGCTGGTCGCGGCCGCGGCGCTCGCGCCGGCGCTGCTCGCCTCGGCCGGCCTGGAAGGCAAGACGTCGGCGCGGGTGCCGGGACGTGAGCTGGTCGGCCAGCGCTACCTCCACCCGCTCGCGCCCGGCTGGCGCGCGACGCTGCCGGCGGGCGCGAAGGCGTTCGTGGTCGTCCCTGCCGACTACGTCACGCTCGACACCGGCACCGGCCTCGTCCACACCGCGCCCGGGCACGGCGAGGACGACTTCCGCACCGGCAAGCTCGAGGGGATCCCGATCGTCTCCCCGCTCGACGCCGCGGGCAAGTACACCTCGGAGGTCGCCGCGCTCGAGGGCGTCCACGTCTTCGACGCCAATCCGCGCGTCACCGCCGAGCTCGAGCGCGTCGGCGCGCTGCTCGCCAGCCGCGAGGGCGAGCACGAGTACCCGCACTGCTGGCGCTGCAAGAAGCCGGTGATCTTCCGCGCCACCGAGCAGTACTTCATCGCGTTGACGCCCGACGCCGCGCCGCACGCGGCGATCGACCTGCGCGCGCGCTCGCTCGAGGAGATCGCGAAGGCGACCTGGGTGCCGCGCTGGGGCGAGGCGCGGATCGCCGGGATGGTCGCGAACCGCTTCGAGTGGTGCGTCTCCCGCCAGCGGCGCTGGGGCTCGCCGATCACCGTGCTGGTGTGCGCCAACGAGCGCTGCGGCGCGGTGTGGCCGGACGGCTCGGACCCCGCCGCCACCCGCGCGTTCTTCGCCCGCGTCGAGGCGCTGTTCGCCGCCGAGGGCGCCGACGCCTGGTACGCGCGGCCGACCGCCGACTTCGCCCCGGCCGGCCTCGCCTGCCCGAAGTGCGGCGGCACGGCGTGGGAGAAGGAGCGCGACATCCTCGACGTGTGGTTCGACTCCGGCGCCTCGCACCTGGCGGTGTGCGACAACAACCGCTTCCCCGGCCTGACCTGGCCGGCCGACGTCTACCTCGAGGCGCACGACCAGTACCGCGGCTGGTTCCAGGCCTCGCTGCTGGTCGGCGTCGTCACCCACGGCGCGGCGCCGTTCCGCTCCGTGGTGGTGCACGGCCACGTCCTCGACGCCGCCGGGCGGAAGATGTCGAAGTCGATGGGCAACGTGATCTCCCCGCTCGACATCGCCAACCAGCAGGGCGCCGACGTGCTGCGCCTGTGGGCCGCCTCGGTCGACTTCCGCGAGGACATGCCGTTCTCCAAGGAGACGCTCACCCGCACCGCCGAGGCGTACCGCAAGATCCGCAACACGCTGCGCTTCCTCCTCGCCAACCTCGACGACGCGCTGCTCGGCTCGCGCTTCGACCCCGACCGCGACGGCCTCCCGCTGGGCGAGTTGATCCCGGTCGACGCCCACGTGCTGCGCCGCGCGCGGGACCTCGCGGCGCGCGTCGAGAAGGCCTACCGGGACTACGAGTTCCACGTCTTCTACCACGCCCTCAACAACTTCTGCGCGGTCGACCTGTCCGCGGTCTACCTCGACTTCCTCAAGGACCGGCTCTACTGCTCGCACCCCGCCTCGCCGCAGCGCCGCTCGGCGCAAACCGTGCTGCACCGGCTCGCCCGCGTCCTCGGCACGGCGATGGCGCCGGTGCTCTGCTACACCGCCGACGAGCTGTGGGACTTCCTCCCCGGGGCGCACGCGAGCTCGGTCCACCTCGAGACGCTCGACCTGCTCACCGACGTGCCGGACGACGCGGACTCGGATGCGCTCGACGCGCGCTTCCGCAAGCTGTTCGACCTCCGCGACGAGGTCAACAAGGAGCTCGAGGTGAAGCGCCAGCAGGGCGAGTTCGGCAAGTCGCTGGAGGCCGCGCTGGTGCTCGGCGGCAACCGTGCCGCGCTCGACGCCGACCTCGCCGCCACCCGCGCCACGCTCGAGGAGCTGTGCATCGTCTCACAAGTGGTCGGCGGCGAGGCGGCGGCGGAGTCGCGCGCCTACCCCGGCCTGCGCTTCGGCGTGCGCCGGGCCGAGGGCACGCCGTGCCCGCGCTGCTGGCAGGTGTGCGCCACGCCCAGCCGCCACCCCCAGCACCCGGATCTCTGCCCCCGCTGCCTCGAGGTGGTCCTGAGCCTCGAGGACTGGCGCGCGCGATGAGCCGCTTCGCAGCGGCGTCGCTCGCCCTCGCCGTGGTGGCGGCGGACCAGCTCACCAAGCTGTGGATCGTCTCGACCTACCCGTACGGCAGCGAGATCGACGTCGTGCCCGGGCTGTTCCGCCTCGTCCACGCGCGCAACCGCGGCATCGCGTTCGGCCTGTTCGGCTCGAACGGCCCCGCCGCGCAGACGCTGCTGCTCGCCGCGGTGGTGGCGATCGTCGGCTTCGTCGCCTGGCAGCTCGGCCGCTCGGGCGGCGACGGCCTCGCGACCGCCGGCCTCGCGCTCGTGCTCGGCGGCGCGCTCGGCAACGTGATCGACCGGCTCTCGCGCGGCGAGGTGGTCGATTTCCTGCTCTTCTTCGTCACCGTGGGCGGAAGGGAGCACGCCTGGCCGGCGTTCAACCTGGCGGACTCGGCGATCTCCGTCGGCGCCGGCTGCGTGATCCTGGCGGAGATCCTCTCGCAGATGAGGAGCCACCGTGCACCCGGTCCTCGTTGACCTCGGCTTCTTCCAGCTCCCGACCTACGGCGTGCTGCTGTTCCTCGGCATCGCGCTCGGCATCTACCTCGCCGCGCGCCGGGCGAAGCTGGCCGGGCTCGACGGCGGCCGCATCGCCGACCTCGGCGCCTGGGTCGTGCTGTGGGGGCTCGCCGGCGCCAAGCTGCTGCTGCTCGTCACCGACCCCAGCTACCTCACCTCGCTCGCCGGCGTCTGGGGCCTGCTGCGCGCCGGCGGCGTGTTCTACGGCGGGCTGATCGGCGCGGTGGGCGCGGCCGTGGTGCTGTTCCGGCGCTACCGGCTGCCGTTCTTCGCCACCGCCGACGTGCTCGTCCCCTCGCTCGCCCTCGGCCACTTCTTCGGCCGGCTCGGCTGCTTCTCCGCCGGCTGCTGCTACGGCGCGTCGTGCCGCCTGCCGTGGGCGGTGACGTTCACCCAGCCGCTCGCGCACGAGATCTCCGGCACCCCGCTCGGCGTCCCGCTCCACCCGACGCAGCTCTACGAGGCGGCGTTCAACCTCGCCAACTACGCGTTCCT
>DATIYW010000268.1:0-3458 GCA_035517415.1 Thermoanaerobaculaceae bacterium | reverse complement strand
GTAGCTCGGGAGGTAGGCGTAGTAGCCGACCGCGTCGGAGCGGATCGGCGGGCCGTTGAGCTCGTAGCGGTAGACGGCGGCGTAGCCAACGAGCGCGAGCACGCCGATCGCCGGGACGAGCCAGCGCTGCAGCCACCGCGCGCCCCGGCCGCGACCCACCCGCGCGGCGACGGCGACGTCCGGGCTCCCGGACTCGACCGCCGCGGCGAGCGGGGGTCCGTCGAACGCGGGGCGACCGCGGCGGATTTCGTTCTCGTCCATGCTGGGGCGATATTCTAGCGGCGATGCGCCTGGACGACCTCCCGACGCCGGCCGCGCTCGTCGAGCTCGACACGGTGGAGCGCAACACCGCCCGCATGGCCGAGCGCGCGCGCTCGCTCGGCGTGCGCCTGCGCCCGCACGTGAAGACGCACAAGACGCTCGAGGCCGCCCGGCTGCAGGTGCGCGGGAGCTTCGGCGGCATCACGGTCTCGACGCTGGCGGAGGCCGAGTTCTTCGCCGCCGGCGGCTTCCGCGACATCACCTACGCGGTGCCGATCGCCCCCGCGAAGCTCGCCCGCGCCGCCGAGATCGCGGCCCGGATCGACCGCCTCAACCTGCTCGTCGAGCACGCCGACGCCGCGGCGGCGGTGGAGCGCTGCGCGCGCGAGCGCGGACTGCGGCTGGCGGTGCTGCTCAAGGTCGACTGCGGGCTCCACCGCGCCGGGGTGGATCCCGACGACGAGGCGAGCGTCGCGCTGGCGGGACGGCTGGCCCGCTCGCCGGTCCTCGACTTCCGCGGCATCCTCACCCACGGCGGCCAGTCCTACCACTGCCGCGACACCGCCCAGATCCGCGTCGTGGCCGCCCGCGAACGCGACGCGATGACCGGGTTCGCCGCGCGCCTGCGCCGCGCCGGCATCGCGGTCGAGGAGGTGAGCATCGGCTCGACCCCGACGCTCGCGGTCGCCGAGGACCTCGCCGGCGTGACCGAGGTGCGACCGGGCAACTACGTCTTCTTCGACGCGACGCAGGTCGCGATCGGCAGCTGCGCCCTCGCGGACGTCGCGTTCTCGGTCCTGGTGCGGGTGATCGCCAGCCACCCGGAGCGGCGCGAGCTGGTCGTCGACGGCGGCGCGCTCGCGCTGTCGAAGGACGCGGGGCCGGCGCATGTCGACCCCGACTGCGGCTTCGGCCTCGTGCTGACCGCGGCGGGGGAGCGGCTCGCGGGCTTCCGCGTGACGACGCTCTCGCAGGAGCACGGCATCGTGCGCGCGCCGAGCCCGGAGGCCGCCCGCGCGCTGCCGATCGACGCGCTGCTGCGGATCGTGCCCAATCACTCGTGCCTCGCCGCGGCGCTGTTCGACCGCTACGCCGTGGTGCGCGGCGTCGAGGTGGTCGACGAATGGCGACCGGTGCGGGGCTGGTGAAGGGCACCGCGGGCGGGATCGCTCGCCTCGTCGATCCTCGCGCCGTGCCGAGGCTCGCCCCCGGGATCCTGCTGCTGGCGGTCGCGACGCCTGCGCCGGCGCCGACGCACGTCCCCGAGCGCCCGCGCCGCGAGCTGGTCACCGCGACCTCGATCTACCGGCCCGGGCCGTCCGACGTGGCGACGCCGCGCGGGCTTCCCCCGATCGGCAGGTGGATGCTGTACGGGAACCTCCAGCCGGCGAGCTGGCTCGGCGTCCCCTACCTCGGCAAGGCGATGCGCGAGCCGATCAACCTGATCCTGATCGACACCGTCGCCCGGTCGGGCGAGGAGGCGCGGGAGCGGCTGGCGGCGGCGCTCGCCGCCGCGGGGTTCCCGGCGCGCGGTGGGCATTCCACCGGCTACCGCGGCTTCATCGGCGACGCCGCCTACCCGCAGCTGCCCGAGGGTCGCGGCCAGGCGTTCTCCGACCGGTCCGCCGAGAACGAGAACGACCACGGGCGGATGTTCGGACCGCGCCGCATCCCGGAGGGGTGGCTGTTCGTCGGCGCGGTGAGCCGGGAGAAGGTGGTGCACGACGCGAAGATCGGGCACGGCTTCGTCTCGTTCAACCGTGCCCGCGACGACTTCGTCCTCGGCCTGCAGCGGGCAGGCGCGTACCGGGCGGTGATGCGCGTCAAGCTCGGCAACGCCGTGGCCGCCGGGTCGGAGCTCACCACCGGCGACCACGACGGCTACGCCGTGGTGCTGCGGACCAGACGATAGCGGGAACCTGGCGGCGACGCCGGAAGCCGGACGACGATCATGGCCGGAGGGGTCTGCCCTCCGGCCGTTGCAGTCCGTCATGGGGTGCGGCTCAAATGGTGAAGGGGACCGTGACCTGGCCTTCCTTCAGGTTCATGAGCAGCTCGTAGCGCCCCGGCTGGATCCTCGCGGGCAGCTCGAAGAACAGGCGCCCGAACGAGTTGTGCCACTCGTCGAGCCACGCCGAGGCGAACACCAGGTGGTGCTCCGGGCCGCTGAAGTAGTTCAGCCGGCGGGGCCGCTGCGGCGTCAGGTAGCCGAGCGGATCGGCCGCCACCCGGTCGCCGAGGAGCGCGCCGGCGAGCAGCGGGTAGTCCCGGCTGAACTCCTCCTGCGTGGCCATCGGCACGACCTCGCCGCTCGGCGTGCGCACGGCGATCGCCGTCCTCGGCAGCTCGAGCGGAGCCTTCGCCGCGCTCATCACCACGTCGAGGAACAGCCAGTTGCCGGTCGGCCGCACCCTGGCGGACTTGTACGACAGCGCCAGGTTGACCGCCGGTCCGCGGTAGACGACTGCGGTCGCGCCGACCTGCCTCGTCTCCGGCGTCGCGCTCTGGTACGCGAACGAGCGATTGGCGAGGAGCAACCCGCCGGCGAGCCCAATGACCGCTGCGACTCGAGGAATCCGCCTCATCGTAGCCATGCTGGCCTCCCGCCGGGCTCGCGATCCCGCGGGTCCGGCTCGATCCGCGCCGCGTGGTGCGGCGCTCAATGTCAGCCAAGGCATAAAGCGTGCCAGCCGCCGGGCCGCCGCTCGGGCGGCAGGGCGAGCCACGCCGTGCGCCCGCCGCGTGCGGCGCCCAAGGCGCCGCGCGCCGACAGCCGGGCGACGGGGATGGTCGAGGCCTCGGGATCGGCCCGGGGAGATCGGAGATGTCCTCTGATGGGGACGGTCTGGCGGGCTTGCGACGGCGTCCGGCGCGGCCCCGCGGGTGGCCAGGCTCCCATGGAGTACGCTTATGCTTCCGCCCCGGCGACAGGAGGACGATGGCGATGGCGAAGGCGATCACGAAGGAGGAACTGGAGCGGATCGACGCCTACTGGCGGGCCGCGAACTACCTCTCGGTGGGCCAGATCTACCTCTACGCCAACCCCCTGCTGCGGGTGCCGCTGGCCGCCGAGCACGTCAAGCCGCGGCTGCTCGGCCACTGGGGCACCACGCCCGGGCAGAACTTCGTCTACGTCCACCTCAACAGGGTGATCAAGGCGCACGACCTCGACATGATCTACATCTCCGGGCCCGGAC
>DATIYW010000267.1:0-6071 GCA_035517415.1 Thermoanaerobaculaceae bacterium | reverse complement strand
CGCGCGGTGGCGACCAGCGCGGTGCGCGAGAGCGCGAACGGCGAGGCGTTCGTCAAGCGCGTCAAGGCGAAGGCCGGCATCAAGCTCGAGATGATCTCGGGCGTCGAGGAGGTGCGGCTCGTCCACGCCGCGGTGCGCCGCCGGGTGGCGATGGGCACCGAGCGCTGGCTGCTCGCCGACCTCGGCGGCGGCAGCGTCGAGGTCTCGCTCGCCGACGCCAACGGCATCCTGTGGAGCGAGTCGCACACGATCGGGTCGGTGCGCCTGCTCGAGGAGCTCACCCAGGCGGGCGAGGAGCCCGGCCGCTTCGCCGAGCTGCTCGCCGAGTACGTGCGGGCGCTGCGGCTGCCGCTCGCCGCCGCCCAGCGCGGCATCGCCGGGTTCATCGCCACCGGCGGCAACATCGAGGCGCTGGCCCGGCTCGCCGAGCCGGAGGCGAGCGGCGAGGCGACGATCAAGCTCCCGCTCGAGCGCCTCGGCAGCATCGTCAAGACGCTCTCGCGCCTCTCGTTCAAGGAGCGGATCGAGAAGCTCGGCCTGCGCGAGGACCGCGCCGACGTGATCCTCCCCGCCGCGCTCGTCTACCAGCGGCTGTGCGAGCTGGCGGGGTGCGGCGAGATCGTGGTGCCGTTCGTCGGCCTGCGCGAGGGGGTGATGCTCGACCTCGCCGACGAGCTGGTGGCGCGCAGCGAGCACCACACCCGCCGCGAGCGCGAGACGCTCGACGCCGCGGTCGCGCTCGGCCGCCACTACCTGTTCGACGAGGCGCACTGCGTCCACGTCGCGCGCCTCGCCGGCTCGCTCTTCGACCAGCTCCACGCGGTCCACCGCCTCGACGACAACGCGCGCCGCCTCCTCCTCTCCGCCGCGGTGCTCCACGACATCGGCCAGTTCGTCAGCTACAAGCGGCACCACAAGCACTCGCTCTACCTCATCGCCAACTCCGAGCTGCCCGGCTTCTCGGAGCGCGAGATGCTGCTGATCGCCAACGTCGCCCGCTACCACCGCAAGGGCGAGCCGTCCGCGGATCACGAGGAGTTCGCCGAGCTCGACGCCGACGAGCGCGAGCTGGTGGGCAAGCTCGGCAGCATCCTCCGCCTCGCCGACGCGCTCGACCGCGAGCACCAGGAGCGGGTGCAGCAGGTGCAGGCGCACGTCGAGGGGCACGACCTCGTGCTCCACCTCGAGGGCGGCGGCGAGCTGCTGCTCGAGCACTGGGCGCTGAAGAAGAAGACCGAGTTCTTCACCAACGTCTTCAAGCTCAGGGTGCGGGTCGCATGACGGCCGAGACCGCCACCCTGGTGCGGCGCGCGCACGCCGTCGCCCACCCCCCGGTCGCGGGACGGCTGGTCGCGGTCGAGGGGCTGGACGGCTCCGGCAAGTCGACGCAGATCCACCTCCTCCACCAGTGGCTGCTCGGCCTCGGCTGCAAGGTGTTCTTCTCCGAGTGGAACTCGAGCCTGCTGGTCAAGGAGGCGACGAAGAAGGGCAAGAAGCGGCAGCTGCTCACGCCGACCACGTTCTCGCTCATTCACGCCACCGACTTCGCCGACCGCTACGAGCGCCAGATCCTGCCGATGCTCAAGGCGGGCTACGTCGTGCTCTGCGACCGCTACAGCTTCACCGCGTTCGCCCGCGACCGCGTGCGCGGCTGCGACGGCGCCTGGCTGCGCAGCCTGTACGGGTTCGCGCTGCGCCCGGACATCACGTTCTACTTTCGGCTGCCGCTCGAGACCGCGCTCGGCCGTATCCTCGACGGGCGGCCGCAGCTCAAGTACTTCGAGGCGGGCATGGACCTCGGCCTGTCGGCCGACCTGCAGCAGAGCTTCCGGATGTTCCAGCGGGCGGTGATGGAGCAGTACGAGCAGCTCGCCGGGGAGTTCGGCTTCGTCACCATCGACGCCACCCGGGCGATCCACGAGCAGCAGGAGCTGGTGCGGGCGATCGTCGCGGAGCGCCTCGACCTCGCCCACTTCCACCACCAGGGCGGCGCATGAGCGGCAAGCGTTTCTTTGGCACGCCGCTCCCTGGCGTCAGCGCCGACCGCCTCCTCGGCGCGCTGATCGTGATCGAGGGGCCGGACTCCTCGGGGCGCTCGACCCAGATCGGGCTGCTCGGCCAGTGGCTCGAGCAGCAAGGCTACGCGGTGGCGCAGATGGGGCTGCGCCGCTCGCAGCTCGTGGGCGCCGAGCTGGAGGCGGCGAAGCAGGGCAACGTCCTGAGCCCGCGGACGATGGCTCTGTTCTACGCGACCGACTTCTTCGACCAGCTGGAGAACCGCATCGTGCCGGCGCTGCGGGCGGGCTCGGTCGTGCTCGCCGACCGCTACATCTTCACGCTGATCGCCCGCGCGGCGATCCGCGGCGTCGACCACGAGTGGCTGGAGGCGCTCTACTCGAAGGCGCTCGTCCCCGACGCGACCTACTTCCTCTCGGTGACCTCGGCGGGCCTGGTCGAGCGCACGTTCGCGGCACGCGCCGCGCTCGACTACTGGGAGTCCGGGATGGACCTCGGCCTGTCGCGCGACTGGTTCGACAGCTTCCTCGTCTACCAGCGCCGGCTGCGCGCCGAGTACCGGCGCCTGGAGTCGCGGTTCGGCCTCGAGCGTGTCAACGCCGGGCGCTCGATCCGGGCGGTGCAGCACGACCTCCGCACCCGCGTCGGCGCGGTGGTCGAGCGCACGCTCGGGCCGGCGAACGGACCTGGAGACGACAATGGCGGAGCCGAAGCCGAACGACCCGGCGCCTGACGGCGCGCGCCAGGCGGCGGCGAAGCCGGCGGGCGACGGCGGCGCGGCGCCGCCCCGCGGGCGCAAGGTGCGCGAGGACCAACGCGCGGAGATCGTCGCCGAGCTGCACGCGCTGCGCGCCACGCTCGACGAGGTGGTGGCGCAGTTCCGCGTCCGCGCCGGCGGGCAGCTCGCGGAGGTGGAGCGCGGCGTCCAGGGGAGCAGCCCGAACGGCGCCAAGGTGGCGCGGCCGACGGCGCGCGCGCGGGCCGAGATGCTGCGCCAGGTGCGCCTGCTCCGGGTCAAGCCGCGCAAGGGCCGCGTCAAGGACATCGTCCGCCTCGCCGAGCTGATCGAGGAGCTGGTCGAGCTGCTCCCGGGCGGACGATAGGCGTCGGGGCTTCGCGATGCGCCCGGACTCCACCCGTCGCTCCCACCGATCCATCACACAGGTCGAGGCGACCTCGCCGCGAGGGACACGCCGGTGAGGATCGCGCTCCTCTCCGACCTCCACGCCAACCTGCCCGCGCTCGCCGCCGCGCTGCGCGTGGCCGAGCGCGCGCTTGCGCGGCGCGTGATCGTTGCCGGCGACGTCGTCGGCGGCGGGCCGCACCCGAGCGAGGTGGTCGGCGTGCTGCGCTCGCGCGGCATCGCGACGATCCGCGGCAACGTCGACCGCAAGGTGGTCGAGCTGGCGGCGCACCGCGCGCGGGCGAGCGAGCGGCTCGCCGCCGGCAAGGGCGCCAACCTCGCCTGGACCGCGCTGCGCCTCGCTCCGGACGAGCTGGAGTGGCTCGCGGCGCTGCCTGGCGAGCTTGAGCTCGCGGCCGGGGGCGTGCGAGTCCGGGTCGTGCACGGCAGCCCGGCCGGCGAGGAGGACCCGCTCTACCCGAGCCTCACCGCCCGCGGGCTGCGCTCCCGCCTCGCCGCCGAGGCGCCGGACGTGCTCGTCTGCGGCCACACCCACGTCCCGTTCGTCCGCCGCGTCGCCGGCGTGCTGGTCGTCAACTGCGGCTCGGTCGGTCGGCCGTACGACGGCGACCCGCGCGGCAGCCTCGCGCTGCTCGACGCCGAGCGGGGTCGGGCGCGCGCCCGCATCGTGCGCTTCGCCTACGACGCGCCGGCGGCGGCCGAGGACATGCGGGAGCGCGAGGTGCCCGGGGTGGCGCCGGAGGCGTTCCTGCGCGGCGTCGAAGGCAAGACGAAGTGAGCCGCGAGCGGCTCCTGCGCTGGCCGGCCGCGGTCGGCTCGCCGGCGATCCTCGACGCCCTCGACGCCGGCGGCTACCGGGTCACGCGCCGCGGCGGCGGCGTGCGGGCCGAATCGCGGTGGGACACGCACGACGGGCTGCTGCGCCGGCAGCGTTGGGAGCTGGTCCACGACTCGGCCGGGGGCGAGTGGCGGCTCGAAGGCCCGGACGGCGCCGCGCGCCAGCCCGGGTCGGCCGGGGCGCCGCCCGCCTCCGGGCCGGTCGCCGAGCGGCTGGCGGCGCTCGTCCCCGGCCGGCGCATGCTCCCGTGGCTGGCCGGCGAGGTCGAGGAGGAGTCGTTCACCGCGAGCCGCCCCGGCGGGGAAGCGGTCGAGACGGTGCTCGCGCGCTGGAGCCTGTCGAGCGTCCTCCGTCCGGGCGCGAGGCGGACCCGGCGGCTCATCCATCTCCGCGGCGACGACGCCGAGCTCGAGCGCGCCTGCGCGGTGGTCCGTTCCGTGGCGCGCTGCCCGCTGCTGCGCGCCGGCCTGTTCGAGCTCGGCCTGCGCAGCCTCGGGCTCGCAGTGCCCGGCGCCACGATCCCCGTGGAGCTCGTCCTCGGCGCGGCGGACCCGGTGCCGGCGGCGCTCGCCAAGCTGCTCGCGCGCCAGGCGCTCGCGATCGAGGCGAACGGCCCGGGCGCGGTCGCCGACCTCGACCCCGAGTTCGTCCACGACCTGCGCGTCGCGACCCGCCGCGCCCGCGCTGCGCTTCGCCTCGCCCGCCTCGCCGGGTGGCCGACGCGGGTTGCGGTGGCGCGCGATCTCGCCTGGCTGGCGGGCAGCTGCGGGCCGCTGCGCGACCTCGACGTCTTCTCCGCCGCCGTCGAGTCCGGGCTCGCCGACGCCGGCGCCGATCCCGCCGGCGCCGCGCCGCTGCGCGCGGCGCTCGCGGCGCAGCGCGCGGAGGCCCACGCCGCCGCGGCCCGTGCCATCGAATCGGTGCGCTTCGCCAGGGCCGTCCGCACCTTGCGGACGCCCGAGCTGGCGTTCCGCCGCCGCCGGTCGACGACGCCGCCGGCGGCGGTCGGGGCGGCGGCGACGACGCTGGTCGAGGGCGAGCTGCGGCGGCTGGCGCGCTGGCGCCGCCGCGACTTGGCCACGCTCGAGCCCGCCGAGCTGCACGCCGTCCGCATCGCCGGCAAGCGGGCACGCTACGCGCTGGAGTTCCTCGCCGGCGTGCTCGCGGTGCCGGTCCGGCCGGCGCTCGACGCGCTGGTTCTCTGCCAGGACTGCCTCGGCGCGCACCAGGACGCGGTGGTCGCGGCCGCGCGCCTGGAGTCGCTCGCCGGCGAGATGCACGCCGCCGGAGGCGCGCCCGCCACGTTCCTCGTGCTCGGCGGCCTGCTCCGCGACGCGCGCGTGGCGCAGCGCCGGCAGCGCCGCCGCTTCGAGGCGCAGGCGGGGCCGATGTGGAGGAAGGTCGGCGCGCTCCGGCGCCAGCTGCGGCCTCCGGTCGCGCCCGCGTGAGGTCGCGCCGCGGCGAAGGCATCCGCTACCATTGGGGGCACGAGGTCCGTATGAGCCGACAGATTCGAGCGTTGCACGACCGCTTCCGCGTCGACCACGGCGCGCACGTCCGCCTCGCCGACGTCGATCCAGCCGACACCGCCGGCCTGAAGTCGCGGCAGCAGGCGGAGCGCCTCCTCGCGCGCGGCGTCGAGCGCCTGGAGGAGCTGCAGGAGCGCCTCTTCGCGCAGGACGAGTGGGCGCTGTTGCTGGTGTTCCAGGCGATGGACGCCGCCGGCAAGGACGGCACGATCAAGCACGTGATGAGCGGCGTGAACCCGCAGGGCGTCCGCGTGACGAGCTTCAAGGCGCCCTCGCCGGGGGAGCTCGAGCATGACTTCCTCTGGCGCTGCCAGCAAGCATTGCCGAAACGCGGCGAGATCGGCATCTTCAACCGCTCGCACTACGAGGAAGTCCTGGTGGTGCGGGTGCACCCCGAGAACCTGGACCGCCAGCGGCTGCCCGCCGAGGCCAAGCGCAAGGGGATCTGGGAGCGGCGCTACCGGGAGATCAACGACTGGGAGCGCTACCTGACCGACAACGGGTTCACGGTGGTGAAGCTCTTCCTGAACCTGTCCAAGGAGGA
>DATIYW010000266.1:0-6620 GCA_035517415.1 Thermoanaerobaculaceae bacterium | reverse complement strand
AGTCCCGGCGCGATGGCGCCGATCCCGGGCAGCCGGATGTTCGAGATCCGCGATGCCCTCGCCGTCTACAAGCGCGACCACCCCAACGGCGAGATGTTCGACGCCAGCCAGGGCGACGGCGGCGCCAGCCTGCCCGGCGTGCCGGAGGAGATCCTCGACGCCGCCAACGAGCTGCAGAAGTCGCACGGCAGCGCCTACGACCAGCCCTACGGCACCGACCTGTTCCGCAAGGCGGTGGTCGAGGACTACTGGCGGCTCGACGCCGCGACCGGCTGGGGTCCCGCCAACGTGCTCGCCTGCCAGGGCGGCCGCGACGCGCTGCTCAAGGCGTACGACGCGATGCAGGTGCTCGGGCTGGGCCGGCGCGGCGACTTCGTCGTGACGACGCGGGTGCCGTGGATCTCCTACAACTGGGGGCCGTACTCGATCGGCGCCAACGTCATGCTCGCGCCCGGCGCCGAGAGCGACGCGTGGGCGATGACGCCGGACGCCGTCGGCGCGTGCGTGAGCGCCGCCGCGAAGCTCGGCGGCCGGCGCGTGGCGGGGCTGATCGTCACCTCGCCGGACAACCCGACCGGCAGCGCGCTCGCCGTGGGGCAGCAGCTCGCGCTAGCTCGCGCCGCGTTCGCCGCCGGGATCCCGTTCGTGCTCTTCGACTGGATCTACCACTGGGTGACGGACGGCCAGCCCAACGACCTCAACCGCTTCCTCCTCGAGCTCGCGCCCGCCGAGCGCGACCGCTGCATGTTCCTCGACGGCCTGACCAAGTCGCTGGGCGCCAGCAACGTGCGCAACGCCCACCTGCTCGCCTCGGCGAAGGCGGTGAAGTTCATGCAGAACCGCGCCAGCCACGGCGTCATCCCCTCGTTCCACAGCCAGGCGGTGGCGGTGGTGGCGTATAGCCGCGGTTTCGCCAAGGCGAGCGCCGGGATCATCGGGCCGACCAACGCCAGCCGCGCGGTGCTGCGCGAGTTCGCCGAGGCCAAGGGCATCCGCGCCGTGATCGGGCAGGGCTACTACGCGTTCCTCGACGTCGGGCCGTGGCTCGACCGGGCGGGGATGGCCGACTCCGCGGCGCTCGGCGCGGCGCTCGCCGAGCGCTCCGGCCTCGCGGTGGTGCCGGGCGTCTACTTCTCGAGCTATGGCGCCCGCTGGATCCGCTTCTCGTACGCGCTGCCGCCGGACAAGACGCGCCGCGCGGCGGAGCGGCTGTGGGAGGCGCTGTCGTCGCTGTGAGCCCGGTGGCGGCGAGCGCGGCGGGGGCGGACGCGGGCGGGCGGGCCGTCGGGGAGGAGGGCGGGGCATGAACGCGGCCGAGTGGGGCAGGTTCGCCGAGAAGTACCGGATGGCGGTCGAGTCCTCGCTCGAGAGCCACTTCGCCTCCGGCACCACCGGCCTTGAGGTGGAGTGGAACGTCCTCGACCGCGACCTCCGCCCGGTGCTGCGGGTCGGCTGGGGCCCGGAGAGCCGCTCGTTCGCCGACTACCTCCACGACCAGCGGCTGCCGCGCTGGATGGGGGAGCGCGCCCAGCTCGAGGTGTTCCACTGGATGACCGAGGTCGCGACCCGCCCGTACTACTCGCCGCTCGGCGCCGCCTACGAGGCGCGCGTGCTCGAGGGCGTGGTGCTCAACACCCTGGCGGAGATCGGCCTCTCGTTTGGCGAACGGTTCCGCGCGCTGCACGGAAACATCCCGTGCCCGGTCGAGGTCGGCGAGGACAGCATCCCGGCCGGGTGGACGCTGGCCAAGAAGCGCTACCTGGCGCGCTGCGTCGAGCTGTTCGGCGGCGCGCTCGCGACCGCCGGCATCCACACCAACCACTCGCTGCCCGAGGCGCTGCTGTCGTGGGACTTCTTCCACCTGCCGCGCGCCGAGCGCGAGGGGCAGAACCTGGTCGACTTCCGCAACCGGGCGGTGATCCGCGCCACCCGCCTGCTCCGCCCCTACTGCCCGCTCTTCGTCGCCGTGTCGGCCGCATCGCCGCTCGCCTGGGAGCGCGTCGCCGGCGAGGTCGCGGTCGTGCTCACCGACGCCGACAGCAACCGCCTGCTGACGTTCCCCAACCCGGCCTCGCTCGACGTCCCGCACCTCTACGCCAGCCATGCCGACTACCTGCGCATCTCCTACGGCCTGGTGCGCTCGGGCGTGCGCTTCGGCGGCAACAACTGGACGCCCGTGCGCGCGCGCTCCGACGTCGACCCGGTCAACCGCAACATCTCCGCCACCAGCGAGCAGCTGCGCGCGCTCTACTCGAAGGGGGTGTACGCGGCGGGCGAGCACGCCAGCCTCGCCGAGGCGGAGCGCGCGCTGACGATCGAGAACCTCTGCGCGCGCGTCGACCTGCCGATGAACCGCGTCGAGGTGCGCACCGACGAGGGCGGCGACCCGCTCGACCTCGCGGTCGCCAAGGTCGCGTTCAAGCAGCTCCTGCTGCTGCGGACCTACGCCGAGCCGGAGTTCGGCGCGGCCTACGCCTACGACGCCGGCGACGTCGAGCGCGCCCGCGGCAACGAGGCGGCGGCGGCGCGGCGCGGCCTCGACGCCGAGCTCGTGCATCCCTTCACGAGCGAAACGGTGGGAACGCGCGCCTTCCTCGCCGCCACCCTCGACGAGCTCGCGCCGCTGGCGCATGCGCTCGGCCAGGAGCCGCTCCTCGAGCCGCTGCGCGCGATGGCCGGCGGCGGCCCCAACCCGGCGGGCGCGATGCGCGGCTTCTTCGCGGCGCGCCTCGGGGACGGCGCCGCCGCGCCGTCGGGCGCGCGGATCGTGCCGCGCGAGCTGCTCGCGGAGTGGATCGAGGGGCGCGAGCGCGCCGTCGCCGCGGAGGTCGCGGGCATCGCGGCGGAGGCGCGCCGCCTCGGCGACGAGGCGGCCAAGCTCGGCGAGCTGCTCGCCCCGCTCGAGGCCGCCGGGCGCGAGAACGGCGCGCTGCCGGTCCGCGTCGCCGCCCATCCGGTCGAGCCGCCGGTTGCGACCGCCGGCGACGTCACCGCCGAGGTCGTCGAGCTGGCCTCGGCGCTGATCCGTATTCCGTCGGTGACCAACTGCGCCGCCGAGCGCCTCGACGAGGTGCTGCGCTGCGCCCGCTTCCTCGCCGGCTGGCTGCGCGCCGCCGGCGCGGAGGTGCGGCTGTGGGACGGGGGCCGCTACCCCGCGCTGCTCGCCGGGTTCCCCGGCGGGCTGCTCGCCCCGGTCACGCTCGGCGGCCACTTCGACGTCGTCCAGCCCGATCCCAGCGATCGCCAGTTCGAGCCGACGGTGGACGGCGACTACCTGTGGGGGCGCGGCGCCGCCGACATGAAGACCGTGGTGGCGTCGGACCTGGTGTGGATGCATCGCCGCCTGCGCGCCGGGCCGCCGTTCCCGGCGGTCAACCTGCTGCTCGTCGGCAACGAGGAGAACGGCGAGGCGGAGCCTTTCGGCACGCCGCACGTGCTCGCCGATCTCGCGCGCGAGAGCGGGTGGCGCCCCGGTCTGATGATCCTCGGCGAGCGCACCGGCGAGGCGGGCGACGAGCGCTTCGGCGAGGTCTGCGTCGCCAACCGCGGCGTCGTCCGGCTGCGCCTCGTCGCCCACGGCGAGCGCGCCCACACCGGCTTCGCCGGCGTCCCCGAGGACCTCGGCGAGCGGCTGATCGCGGCGCGGGCGAGGCTCGGCGAGCTGCTCGGCCGGTACCTGACGCTCGCGGGCGCGGGCGGCTGGCAGTCGAGCGCGCGCTTCCCGTTCCTCTCGGTCGGTGAGGCCGGCGTCTACAACATCACCGCCGCCGCGGGCGCGCTCGGCCTCGAGGTGCGCCCGATCCCGGAGGACGACGCCGGGGCGCTGGTCGCCGCGGTGCAGGCGCTCGCCGACGAGCTCGGCCTCGAGCTCCGCCGCGAGGTGGTCGAGGGCGGGATCGCGTGCCCGCCGGACAACCCCCATCTGCGGCGGCTGCTCGCCGCGGTGGAGCACGCCTCGGGCGCGCCCGCGCGCGTCGGGCGCAAGCTCGCCGGCACCTCGGCGCGCTTCGCTCCCGGCGGCAACGCGGTGGTGTGGGGGCAGAGCGGGATCGGGCCGCACTCGCGGCACGAGCGGCACTTCATCCCGTCGATCGCGCCATACCTGGAAGTCCTGGACGCCTTCACCGACCTCGCTTGATGGCGCCACCGATGACGGGCGCCGGCGGCGCCGGGTCTCTGGCGGCGTTGGACTCGCCGCCTCACATGCTCACATAGCCTCCGGCTATGCTCCGCTGTGGCCGGCTCGTCCGCCTTGCCATAGACCCACCGGCGCCGTCGCGCCCAGCGGCCTTGCCGCGCGGGCGTCGCCTCACGCCGTCGAGTATGCCCAGGGAATGCCGCGGAACCGGTTCGATTCGGCCTGGCCGGCCACCGGCCACCGGCCACCGGCCACCGGCCACCGGCCACCGGCCATCGGCCACGGTCTTCAGGCCGGATTCGGGAGGTCGATGAAGCGCACCTCGAGGTCGAAACGCTTGGCGAGGAACTCGCCGAGCGAGCGCACGCCGAAGCGCTCGGTGGCGTAGTGCCCGGCGGCGACGAAGTGGACGCCGTCCTCGGCGGCGCGGTGCATCACCCACTCGCGCGGCTCGCCGGTGATGTAGGCGTCGAGCCCGGCCGCCACCGCCTCCTCGAACCCGGTCGGCGCACCGCCGGTGACGATGCCGACCGAGGCGACCATCTCCGGTCCGCCGAGGAACACCTGGGGCTGCTGGCCGCACGCCGCGCGGACGCGGCGGAACAGCTCCTCGTCCGGCACCGGGGTCGGGAAGACGCCGGCGAACCCGAGCGGCACGCCGCCGAAGCTGCCGAACGGCTCGAGCCCCTCGAGGCCGATCTCGCGCGCGAGCACGGCGGCGTTGCCGTGCGCGGGGTGACGGTCGAGCGGGAGGTGGTAGGCGAGGAGGTTGAGGTCGTTCTCGAACAGCAGCCGCAGCCGCTGGCGCAGCGCGCCGGCGATGCGCTGCGGCTCGTCGCCGCGCCAGAGCAGCCCGTGGTGGACGAGGACGGCGTCGGCGCCCCACTCGGCCGCCTGGTTGAACAGCTCGGCGCAGGCCGAGACGCCGGTGGCGAGACGCTCGACCTCGGCGCGGCCCGAAACCTGCAGCCCGTTGACGCCGACGTCCTGGAGCGCGTCGGCCTCGAGCAGGTCGTCGATGTACGCCACCAGCTGGTCGCGGTCCATGCGGCTATTTGAGCGCACGGCCGGGCCCGGCGCAAGCGGCGCGGGAGCTAGAATCCCCCCATGTCCGAGCCGCGGCGCGCCGCGTTCCTGGCGGTCGGGTCCGAGCTGCTCCGCACCGAGCGGCTCGACACCAACTCGCTGCTCGCCGCCCGTACCCTGGCGCGCTGCGGCTACGCGCTGGTCGAGAAGCGGATCGTCGAGGACGACGCCGGCGCGATCGCGACCGCGACCGCCGAGCTGCTCGCCCGCGCCGAGCTGCTTCTCGTCAGCGGCGGGCTCGGTCCCACCGCCGACGACGTCACCCGCGAGGGCGTCGCCGCCGCGCTCGGCCGCGCCGTCGCGCGCGACACGGGGGTCGAGGCGGAACTGGCGGCGCGTTACCGCTCGCAGCGGCGCACGCCGCACCCGATCGCGTTCCGCATGGCCGACGTGGTCGCGGGTGCGGAGGTGCTGCGCAACACTTCCGGCGCGGCGCCCGGACAGTGGCTGCGGACGGAGCACGGGACCGTCGTGCTCCTCCCCGGCGTGCCGCGCGAGTTCGAGCAGATCCTCACCGGCCACGTGCTGCCGCGGCTGGGCACCGCGGGCGGGATCTCGTACCGCACGCTGCGCCTCGCCGGCGTCTACGAGTCGCACGTCGAGCAGGAGGTGAGCCACCTCTACGACCGCTTCGGGCGTGAGCGGGTGACGATCCTCGCCGCCCGCGGCCAGGTGCTGCTGGTGCTCACCGCCGCGGGCGAGGCGGCCGCGGCCGAGCTCGACGCGATGGAGGCGGCGTTCGCCGCGGCGGTCGGCGCCGAGCTCTACGGCCGCGACGACGACACGCTCGCCGGCGTGCTGCTGGCGGCGCTGCGGGCGCGCGGACTCAAACTCGCGACCGCGGAGTCGTGCACCGGCGGGCTGGTCGGCGCGGCGCTGACCGCGGTGCCGGGCTCGAGCGACGTCTTCGTCGGCGGCGCGATCGCGTACTCGAACGAGCTCAAGCAGCGCCTGCTCGGCGTACCCGGCGAGCTGCTCGCCGTGCACGGGGCGGTGAGCCGCGAGGCGGCCGAGGCGATGGCGCGCGGCGCGCTCGCGCTCGGCGCGGAGTGCGCGATCGCCGTCACCGGCATCGCCGGTCCGGGCGGCGGGAGCGCCGACAAGCCGGTCGGCACGGTGCACATCGCGGTCGCGACGCCGGTCGGGCTCGCCCACGCGCTGCACCGCTTCCCCGGCGAGCGCGCGCTGGTTCGGGAGATCACGGTCAACTTCGCGCTCGACATGCTGCGGCGCCGGCTGCGGGAGGAGGGGTGATGCGGCTGTTCGTCGCCGTCGAGCTGCCCGATGACGTGCGGCAGGTGCTGAAGGCCGGCCTCGCCGTGCTCAAGCGCGACCTGCCCCCGAGCCGCTGGGTGCGCGCCGACGCGATGCACCTGACGCTCAAGTTCCTCGGCGA
>DATIYW010000265.1:0-7776 GCA_035517415.1 Thermoanaerobaculaceae bacterium | reverse complement strand
GCGGCCGTCGAGGCGCTTGAGGTCGAGGCCGGGGCAGAAGATGCTCGGGTGGGCGCTCGCCAGCACCAGCGGCGGCGCCTCCGCGCCGGCGAGCCGCGCCAGCTCCGCGTCGAGCGCCGCGAGCAGCTCGTCGTCGAGGGCGTTGACGCCGTACTCGAGGTGGACGACGACCACCCGCTCGCGCATCTCGCAGCGCACCGGCGGCGGCGCGCTCATCGCCCGTTCTCCAGCGCGCGCACGAACAGGTCGAGCACCGGCGAGGCGCGCGACAGCTCGGGGTGGAACGTGGCGGCGAGAATCGCGTCCTGGCGCACCAGCACCGGGTCCGCGCCGCGGCGCGCGAGCACCTCGACGCCCGCGCCGCAGGCGACGATGCGCGGGGCACGGATGAAGACGCCCTCGATGCGATCGCCGGGGAGTGCCGCGCGGTCGACGACGTCGAGGGCGGCGACGGTCGAGTCGAGCTGCCGCCCGTAGGCGTTGCGCTCGACCGCGACGTCGAGCGCGCCGAGGCACGCCTGCGCCGGGCGGCGCACCTCGCGGGCGAGCAGGATCACGCCCGCACAGGTGGCGAGCACCGGCGCCCGCCGCCGCACCAGCTCGAGGATGCGGGGGACGAGCTCGGTCCCCTCCATCAGCTTGAGCATGGTGGTGGACTCGCCCCCCGGGAGCACGAGGCCGGCAACGCCGTCGAGGTCGGCCGCGACGCGCACCTCGATCGCGCCCACGCCGTGCGCCGCGAGCGCGCGCTCGTGCGCCGCCCAGTCGCCCTGCAGCGCGAGCACCCCCACCGGGTGCCGCGCGGCGGGCGCCGCCGCTCGGCCCGCACTCACCTCACCAGCCCCGGCGCGAGAGCATCTCCTCGGGCGTGAGCTTGGCGACGTCGAGCCCGCGCATCGCGTGCTCGAGGCCGCGGGATGCCTCCAGCACCGCGCGCGGGTCCTGCCAGTGGGTGACCGCCTTGACGATCGCCTTGGCGCGGCGCGCCGGGTCCTCGGACTTGAAGACGCCGGAGCCGACGAACACCGACTCGGCGCCGAGCATCATGCAGAGCGCCGCGTCGGCCGGGGTGGCGACGCCGCCGGCGGCGAAGTTCGGCACCGGGAGCTTGCCGTTCCGGGCGACGAACGTCGCCAGCTCGAGCGGCGCCTGCAGCTCCTTGGCGGCCGGCACCAGCTCCTCGCCGTCGAGCGTCATCAAGCGGCGCATCTCGCGCCGCACCGCGCGCAGGTGGCGCACCGCCTCGACGATGTTGCCGGAACCCGCCTCGCCCTTGGTGCGGATCATCGCCGCGCCCTCGCCGATGCGCCGCAGCGCCTCGCCGAGGTTGCGACAGCCGCACACGAACGGCACCTTGAAGTCGTGCTTGAAGACGTGGTTCTCCTCGTCCGCCGGTGTCAGCACCTCGGACTCGTCGATGAAGTCCACGCCCAGCACCTCGAGGACACGCGCCTCGGCGATGTGGCCGATCCGGCACTTCGCCATCACCGGGATCGACACCGCCTGCATGATCTCCTCGATCTTGTCGATCGCGGCCATGCGGGCAACGCCGCCCTCGGCGCGGATGTCGGCGGGCACGCGCTCGAGCGCCATCACCGCGGCGGCGCCGGCGTCCTCGGCGATCTTCGCCTGCTCGGCGGTGGTCACGTCCATGATCACGCCGCCCTTGAGCATCTCGGCGAGACCGACCTTGACGCGGAACTCGGGTGTCTCGAAGTCCATCTCATCCCTCCCGTTTCACCGGCGCACGCCCGTCACGCTCCGAATCGATCAGACAAGCGGCACCGCCTCGTGCGCCGGGGCGAGCGCCTCCAGCACACGTTCCATCCCGGCTTGCAGCGACCGTCCGCGCACCGCGGCGTAGGCGAGGCGCAGGACGTCGTCCCTGCCGCTCACCGACATCGCCGGGCCGGCCAGCACCCACACGTCCCGCTCCGCCGCGCGCGCCGCCACCGCCTGCGCGCTCCACCCCGGCGGCAGCGTCATCAGCAGCGAGAACCCGCCGCGCGGCTGGCTCCATCCCACCCCGCGCGGGGCGCTGCGCAGCGCCGTCAGCACGATCTCGCGCCGCGCCTTCGCGGCCTGGCGGAGGCGGGCGAGCTGCTCCTCGAGCACGCCGCGCCGGCACAGCGTCCACGCCGCCGCCTCGAGGAACGGGCTGCCCGACAGGTCGGCGGTGGTCTTGACCGTCGCGGCGCGCTCGACCAGCTCGCGGGGGCCGGTGATCCAACCCACCCGCAGCCCGGGGAAGAGCGCCTTCGAGAACGACCCGACCGCGACCACGCCGCGCTCGAGGGCGGCGAGCGGCGGCGGCACGTCGCCGTCGCACACCAGCGCGGGGTCGAAGAACTCCTCCACCACCAGCGTCCCCGCGCGCCGCAGCAGCGCCAGCAGCTCGCGGCGGCGTCCGACGTCGATCACCACCCCGGACGGGTTGTGCAGCGTCGGGGTGAGGATCGCGAGGCGGGGGCGGTGGCGGGTGAGCAGCGCCGCCGCCTCGGACGGCTCGATCCCGTCGAGGTGGAACGGGAGGCCGACCGCGGCGAGGCGGTGGAGCGCCAGCAGCGGCGGCAGTCCCGGGTAGGTCGGGTCCTCGACCAGCACCGCGTCGCCGGGGCGGGTGAGCGCGCGCAGAAGCAGGTCGAGCGCGTGTTGCAGCCCACCGGTGAGGAGCAGGCGGTCGGGCTCGGTATCGATGCCGAGGCGGCGCAGCCGCGCGGCGAGCCACTTCCGCAGCGGCATGTAGCCCCAGGCGCTGCCGTACTGCGCGACCGCCTCGCCCTCGCCCTCGCCGAGGCCGAGCCAGCGGAACACCCGCCCCGCCGGCAGCAGCTCGCCGTCGGGCGCGTAGCGCGCGAGGTCGAGCACGCCGGCGGGGGGTTCGGCCCCCGGCATCGGCACGGGCGCCTCGCGCGGGCGCGGC
Organism: Thermoanaerobaculaceae bacterium; assembly: GCA_035517415.1. GTDB lineage: Bacteria > Acidobacteriota > Thermoanaerobaculia > Thermoanaerobaculales > Thermoanaerobaculaceae > DATIYW01. Next base: position 4,853 of record DATIYW010000265.1, on the reverse strand, counting down.
TGGCGGCGGGGCCGTCCGGGGCGGAGCACCACGAGGCCGCGGCGCGCCAGCTCGTGGTACGCCGCCGTCACGGTCGCGCGGTTGACGCCGAGCCGGCGCCCGAGCTCGCGCGCCGGCGGCAAGGGCTCGCCGCCGCCCTCGAGCTGCGCCGTCAGCGCCTCGGCGAGGCGCAGGTAGAGCGGGCGCGAGGACTGCTTTCTGGCCGCGCCGCGGGCCGCCGCGAGCACCGCGCTCTCCACGCCCGCATGATCGCGTCCGGCCTGCCATTTGTCAAAAATGGCCGGGCCATTGACTCGGCGGCCGCCGGCGTGGACGCGGCTCGCTACTGCACGTTCTTGGCGGCGCGGAAGTCGGCGATGAAGCGCTGCAGCCCGCTCGCGGTGAGCGGGTGCTGGAAGAGCTGCTCGAGCACCTTGAACGGCACGGTGGCGACGTCGGCGCCGGCGAGTGCCCCCTCGACGACGTGCTGCGGGTGCCGTACCGACGCCACCAGCACCTGGGTGGGGAACTCGTAGGCGTCGTAGATCTGCACGATCTCCCGCACCAGCTGCATGCCGTCGTGGCCGATGTCGTCGAGGCGCCCAACGAACGGCGAGACGTAGGTCGCGCCCGCCTTCGCCACCAGCAGCGCCTGCGCCGGCGAGAAGCACAGCGTCAGGTTGGTGGCGATGCCCTCCTCCGAGAAGCGCGCGCAGACCTTGATGCCGTCGCGGGTGATCGGCAGCTTGACCACGACGTTCTCGGCGATGCCGGCGAGCTCGCGTCCCTCGCGCTCCATCCCCTCGGCGTCGGTGGCGATGACCTCGGCGGACACCGGGCCCGGCACCAGCCGGCACACCTCGCCGACCAGCTCGTGGTAGGCCTGGCCTTCCTTGGCGACGAGCGAGGGGTTGGTGGTGACGCCGTCGAGGATGCCCCAGGAGGCGGCCTCGGTGATCTCGGCGATGTTCGCGGTGTCGATGAAGAGCTTCACGGTCTCCTCCGGGTCACGCCTCGAACAACCCCTCCTCGCCGCTGGCCTCTTCCTCCTGCTCGGCGAGCTTGGCCACCCCGACGACGCGGTCGTCGGCGGCGAGGTCGATGAGCTTGACTCCCTGCGTCGCGCGCCCCGTCTGCCGCACGCCGGCGGTGGAGGTGCGGATCATCATCCCGCCGGCGGTGATCAGCAGGATGTCCTCGTCGCCGCTGACGTGCCGCATCCCGGCGACGCTGCCGGTGCGCTCGGTCACGCGCATCAGCATGATCCCCCTGCCGCCGCGCCCCTGCTCGCGGAACGCCGCGATCGGCGTGCGCTTGCCGAAGCCGCGCTCGGCGACGACCAGGATGTCGCCGCGGTCGTCGGCGGTGAACACCGCCATCACCTCGACGAAGTCGGCCTCGCGCAGGCTGATCCCGCGCACCCCGGCGGCGACGCGCCCCATCGGCCGCACGCCCTCCTCGGGGAAGCGGATGCCGAGGCCGCGATGCGTGCCGAGGAACACCTGGCACTTGCCGTCGGTGAGGCGGACGTCGAACAGGTCGTCGCCCTCCTCGAGCGCGATCGCGATGATTCCGTTCGAGCGCGGGTTGGCGTACGCCGCCAGCTCGGTCTTCTTCACCTTGCCGCGACGCGTCGCGAAGAGCAGGTAGCGCTCGGGGTCGAACTCCTTGACCGCGACCAGCGCCGCCACCTTCTCGCCCTGCGTCACCGGCAGGAGGTTGACGATCGCCTTGCCGCGCGCGGACGGGCTCGCCTCCGGCACCTCGTGGACCTTGAGCCAGTAGACCTTGCCGACCGAGGTGAAGACGAGCAGGAAGTCGTGGGTGGAGGCGACGAACAGGTGCTCGACCGGGTCCTCGTCGCGCACCGCCGCGCCGCGCTTGCCGCGCCCGCCGCGGCGCTGCGCGCGGTAGGTCGACACCGGCGCGCGCTTGACGTAGCCGTTGCGCGTCACGGTCACGACCACGTCCTCCTCGACGATCAGGTCCTCGACCGAGAACTCCGCCTCGGCGGGCAGGATCTCGGTGCGGCGCGGGTCGGCGAAGCGCCGCTTGGTCTCCTCGAGCTCGCCGACGATGATGTCGAGCACCAGCCGCTCGTCGGCGAGGATCGCCTTCAACCGCTCGATCAGCGCCTTCACCTCGCGGTACTCGGCGAGGATCTTGTCGCGCTCGAGCGCGGTGAGGCGCTGCAGCCGCATGTCGAGGATCGCCTGCGACTGCGCCGCGGAGAGGGCGAACTTCTCCATCAGCGCGCCCTTCGCCGTCGCGGGATCGGCCGAGGCACGGATCGTCCTGATCACCTCGTCGAGGTGGTCGAGCGCGATCACCAGACCCTCGAGGATGTGGGCGCGCTCCTCGGCCCGCGCGAGATCGAAGCGGGTGCGCCGCGTCACCACTTCCTTGCGGTGCTCGACGAAATGGCCGAGCATCTGCGGCAGCGTCAGCACGTGGGGCTGGTTGTCGACGATCGCGAGGAAGGTGATGCCGAAGCTCGTCTGCATCGGCGTGAGCTTGAACAGCTGGTTGAGCACGACCTGCGGCACCGCGTCGCGCTTCAATTCGATCACGACGCGGATGCCGTCGCGGTCGGACTCGTCGCGGAGGTCGGAGACCCCCTCGATGTCCTTGCCCTGCACCAGCTCCGCGATCCGCTCGACGAGCCGCGCCTTGTTCACCTGGTAGGGCAGCTCGGAGACCACGATCGCGGTGCGCTCGCCCTTCTTGAGGTGCTCGATGCGGGCGCGCGCCTGCATCTGCACCGCGCCGTGCCCGGTGGCGTAGGCCTCGCGGATGCCGGCGGTGCCGCGGATGATGGCGGCGGTGGGGAAGTCCGGGCCCGGCATCAGCCGGATCAGCTCGTCGAGCGCGATCGCCGGGTTGCGGGCGTAGGCGACGCAGGCGTCGATCACCTCGCCGAGGTTGTGGGGCGGGATGTTGGTCGCCATCCCCACCGCGATGCCGGAGGAGCCGTTGACGAGCAGGTTGGGGAAGCGCGCCGGCAGCACCAGCGGCTCCTCGAGCGAGCCGTCGTAGTTCGGCTGCCAGTCGACGGTCTGCTTCTCGAGGTCGTCGCCGAGCATCTCCTCGGTGAGGCGCGCGAGGCGGACCTCGGTGTAGCGCATCGCCGCCGCGTTGTCGCCGTCGACCGAGCCGAAGTTCCCCTGCCCGTCGACGAGCACGTGGCGCATCGAGAACTCCTGCGCCATGCGCACCAGCGTGTCGTAGATCGCCGCGTCGCCGTGGGGGTGGTACTTGCCCATCACGTCGCCGACGATGCGCGCCGACTTCTTGTACGCCTTGCCGGCGGTGTTGCCCTGCTCCCACATGCCGTAGAGGATGCGGCGGTGGACCGGCTTCAACCCGTCGCGCGCGTCGGGCAGCGCGCGGCCGATGATCACGCTCATCGCGTAGTCGAGGTAGGAGCGGCGCAGCTCCTTCTCGATCGCAACCGGAATGCGCTCCTCCCGGTTGAAGAGGATGTCGTTCATAGGGACGGTCCAAAGTCAAAAGTCGGAAGTTCACAGCTGGAAGGAAGTGAGGCTGCCCCATCACGGCTCAGGTGCTGAATCTCGCTTTCGACTTTCGACCCTCGGCTTCCAACTGTCGGCAATCGAAGGTCGCTGCGATGCGCGAGCGAGGTCGGACTACACATCGAGGTTCGCCACCTCGAGGGCGTTCTTCTCGATGAACTCGCGGCGCGGCTCGACCGCGTCGCCCATCAGCACGGTGAAGAGCTCGTCGGCCTCGGCCGCGTCCTCGACTCGCACCTGCAGCAGGCGGCGGGTCTCCGGGTTCATCGTCGTCGCCCACAGCTGCTCCGGGTTCATCTCGCCGAGGCCCTTGTAGCGCTGCACCGACAGCCCGTGCCGGGCGCTCTCGTACACCCGCGACACCAGCTCCTCGACCGAGCCGAACGTCTCGCGGCTGCCCTCGAGCTCGAGGTGGAACGGCGGCAGGTCGAAGTCCTTGAGGTGCCGGTGGAGCTCGAGCAGCTGGGTGTACTCGTAGGTGCGGATCAGGTCGTAACCGAGCTCGACGTGGCGGCGCCGGCCGTTGCGGTTGTAGGTGACGCGCACGAGGTGCCCGCCGTGCTCCTCGTCGTCCGCCACGACCGCATCGTCGAACCCCTCGCCGACCAGCTCGGCGGTCACCCGCCCCAGCGTCGCTGCGTCCGCGAGGTGCTCGCGGCTGGCCATGCCCAGGCGCAGGAACAGCGCGACGAGATCCTTCGGCCAGCCGCGCTGGTCGAGCCGCGCGAGGTGCTCGAGGTTGCGCTCGAGGCGGCGGATCGCCTCCTTGAGCTCCTTTCCCTTGAGCGTCCGCCCGCTGCCGGCGAGCGTCAGCGTGGCGCCGTCGGAGAGGCGGTCGAGCAGGAACGAGGAGAGCTCGGCGTCGTCCTTGAGGTAGCGCTCCTCCTTCTTGTGCGCGACCTTGTAGAGCGGCGGCTGGGCGATGTAGAGGAAGCCGCGCTCGATCACCGGGCGGAAGTGGCGGAAGAAGAACGTCAGCAGCAGCGTGCGGATGTGGGCGCCGTCGACGTCCGCGTCGGTCATGATGATGACCTTGTGGTAGCGGACCTTGGCGACGTCGAAGTCCTCCGCCCCGATGCCCGTCCCAAGGCACTGGATGATGGTGCGGATCTCCTGGTTCGACAGCATCTTGTCGAAGCGCGCCTTCTCCACGTTGAGGATCTTGCCGCGGAGCGGGAGGATCGCCTGGAAGCGGCGGTCGCGGCCCTGCTTGGCCGAGCCGCCGGCGGAGTCGCCCTCGACCATGAACAGCTCCGCCCCGGCGGGGTCCTTCTCCTGGCAGTCGGCGAGCTTGCCGGGGAGCGACGAGGCGTCGAGGGCGCCCTTGCGGCGCGTCAGCTC
>DATIYW010000264.1:0-3525 GCA_035517415.1 Thermoanaerobaculaceae bacterium | reverse complement strand
CGCTCCCGACCTGCTTCCCGACATGGATGTCGCGGTGGAGCGGCTCGCCCGGGCCGTCCGCGGCGGCGAGACGATCCTCGTGCACGGCGACTACGACGCCGACGGCCAGTGCGCCGCCGCGCTCGCCACCCGCGTGCTGCGCCGGGGCGGCGCGCGGGTCACGCCGTTCATCCCCCATCGGTTGCGCGACGGCTACGACCTCTCGGCGGCCGGCGTGGCCGCCGCGCGCGCGGCGGGCGCGACGGTGATCCTGGCGCTGGACTGCGGCACCACGGCGGTCGAGGCCGTCGCGGCGGCGCGCGCGGCGGGGATGGACGTGATCGTGGTGGACCATCACCTGCCCGGCCCGGTGCGGCCCGAGGCGCTCGCGCTGGTCAATCCGCGGCGGCCGGAGAGCAGCTACCCGTTCCCGGACCTCTGCGCCACGGGGCTCGCCTTCAAGCTCGTGCTGGCGCTGGCGCCGGCGATCGGCGTCCCGGCCGGCGCGCCCTGGCACTTCGTGGACCTCGTCGCCCTGGCGACCGTCGCCGACCTCGTGCCCCTGGCCGGCGAGAACCGGATCCTCGTGCGCCTGGGCCTCAAGCTGATCGGCGCGAGCCGCTCGCGGGGCCTCGCCGCGCTCGTCACCACGTCCGGCCTGGGCACCAAGCCCATCAAGGCCGTCCACCTCGGCTTCGCGCTCGGACCCCGGCTCAACGCCGCCGGCCGCGTCGGCGACGCCGGCGACGGCCTGCGGCTGCTGCTGACCGACGACACGACCGAGGCCTACGCCCTCGCCGCGCAGCTCGAGCGCCAGAACACCGAGCGGCAGGCGCTCGACCAGCGGACGCTCGACGAGGCGCTGGAGGATCTCGACCGGGCGTTCGATCCGGCGCGCGACGCGGGCGTCGTGCTGGCGCGGGACACGTGGCACCCGGGGGTGATCGGGATCGTCGCCTCGCGCGTCGTCGAGCAGATCGCGCGGCCCGCCTTCCTCGTGGCGTTCGACGGCGACGTGGGGAAGGGCTCGGGGCGGTCGGTCGCGCGCTGCGACCTGCACCGCGTGCTCGAGCAGTGCGCGCCCCACCTCGAGCGCTGGGGCGGGCACCGCATGGCCGCGGGGCTCACGCTCCGGCGCGACCGGCTCGAGGTGTTCCGCGAGGCGTTCAACGCCGCGTGTGCCGAGCAGGTCGTGCCCGCCGAGCTCGCGCCGAGCACCCGGGTGGACGCGATGCTGACCGTCGCGGACCTGACGCGCGAGCTGGCGCAGGCCCTGGCGGCGCTCGAGCCGACCGGGCTCGGCAACCCCGGCGCGGTGTTCGGCCTGGCGGGCCTCTCGCTCGCCGGGCCCCTGCGGCCCATGAACGGCGGCCACGTCCGCCTCAGCGTGCGCGACGGCAGCGGCGTCATCCGGCTGGTCGGGTTCGGGATGCGCGAGCAGGTCGAGCGCGCGGTCGCCGCTTCGCCCGGGCCCTACCGCGCGGCGTTGCGCCTCGAGCGCGACACCTGGCAGGGACGCGACGAAGTCGAGGGCCGGCTCGTCGCCTTCGAGGCGGCGTAGCCGTGCGCATCGTCGGCGGGCGGTGGCGGAGCCGGCGCATCGAGCCGCCGCCGGACGCGCGGGCGCGCCCCACCACCGACCGCGTGCGCGAGGCGTGGATGTCCATCCTCGCCGACCGCCTGCCCGGCGCCCGCGTGGTGGACCTGTTCGCCGGCTCGGGCGCGATGGGGCTCGAGGCGCTGTCGCGCGGCGCTGCCGAGTGCGACTTCGTCGAGCTCTCGCCCGCCAGCCTCGCCGCGCTGCAACGCAACCTCGCCGCGCTCGGCGTGGAGGCGGGGGGCGCGCGGGTCCACCGCGCCGACGCCCTGCGCTACGCTGCGAAGCTGGAGCCGCTGGCGTTCGACGTCGCGTTCGCCGACCCGCCGTACACCACCAACCACGCGTCCCGGATCGCCGCCCTCTTCCGCGAGCGGCCGTTCGCGCGCATTCTGGGCGTGGAGCACGACCGCCACGAAGACGTCGGCCCGGGCGACCACCGCCGCTACGGCAGGACCGTCCTCACCTTTCTCGAGGCCCCATGACGCAGCTCGCCGTCTACCCCGGCTCCTTCGACCCCATCACCCACGGCCACGAGGACCTGATCCGCCGCAGCCTGGTCTTCGCCGACCGCGTGATCGTGGCGGTGGCGACGCAGGTGGCCAAGCAGCCGCTCTTCACGCTCCAGGAGCGGGTGGACCTCGTCGCCAAAGTCCTGGGGGGCGACCCCCGCCTCGAGGTGAAGTCGTTCGACGGCCTGCTGGTGAGCTTCGCCCGGAAGGCGGGCGCGAAGGTCATCGTGCGCGGGCTGCGCTACGTCAGCGACTTCGAGTACGAGTACCAGATGGCCCTGATGAACCGGAAGCTGGCGCCGGAGGTCGAGACGCTGTTCCTCGTGCCGGCGTTCGACCTGACCTACCTCTCCAGCTCGCTGGTGCGCGAGGTGGCGCGGTTCGGCGGCGACGTGAAGGACCTCGTCCACCCCGCCGTGTCCGAGGCCCTGGCCGCCAAGTTCAAGCGGCATTGAGCGGCTTCGTCGAGTCGCTCCTCGACCGCGCGCGGCGCGCGCGGCGCCGGCTCGTGCTCTCCGAGGGCGACGACGAGCGGGTGCGCGAGGCCGCGGTCTCGCTGGTCCAGGGCCGCGTCGGCGCCGTCACGCTGATCGGGACCGGCGCGACCGCCTCGTGGGCGGTGCGCGAGGCGCCCGGCGTGTCGGTCCGCATCCCCGGATCGGACCCCAGCCTCGAGGCCGTCGCCGACCACCTGACGAGCCGCAAGCCCCAGGCCGCCCCGGACCGGGTGTCCGCGCTGACGCTGGCCGCCGACCCGCTCCGGTTCGCGGCCTCGCTCGTCGCGCTGGGCGAGGCGGACGCCACCGTGGGCGGGGCGGCGCACCCCACGGCCGACGTCCTGCGCGCCGCGCTGTGGGCCGTCGGCCCGGCGAGCGGCATCAAGACCGTCTCGAGCTGCTTCTACATGGTCACGCGCACCTCGGGCGTGCTCACCTTCGCCGACTGCGGCGTGGTCCAGTATCCCACGGCCGAGCAGCTCGCGGAGATCGCCGTCGCGGCGGCGCGGGACCGGCGGCTCGTGGTCGGGGACGAGCCGGTGGTGGCCTTCCTCTCGCACTCGACCCGCGGGAGCGCGGAAGGCGAGAGCGTGGACAAGGTGCGGCGGGCGGTCGAGCTGTTCCGGCGGCTGGAGCCCGCCATTCCGGCCGACGGCGACCTCCAGGGCGACGCCGCGCTGGTCTCGTCCGTGGCGCTCCGGAAGGCCCCGGGGAGCCCGGCGGCGGGACGGGCTAACGTCTTGATTTTCCCGGACCTTGACAGCGGGAACATTGCGTACAAACTGGTACAGCGGATCGCGCAGGTGCCGGCGCTGGGCCCCGTCGTGCAGGGGTTGGCGCGGCCCTGCTCGGACCTCTCGCGCGGCGCCACGGCGGACGACATCGTGCTGGTGTCCGCCATCGCGCTGCTCCAATCGCAAGCCGCCTCCCCGGGGGGAGG
>DATIYW010000263.1:0-49625 GCA_035517415.1 Thermoanaerobaculaceae bacterium | reverse complement strand
TCGTCCGGCACCGCGCAGATCACGCTCACGTTCGCGCCGGGCACCGACCCGGACATCGCCTGGGCGAAGGTGCAGAACAAGCTCCAGCTCGCGCTCGCGTCGCTCCCGGACGTGGTGCAGCAGCGCGGGGTCACGGTCAGCAAGTCCACCCGCAACTACCTGATGATCGTCGGCCTCACCACCGACGACGGCAGCCTGTCGATGGGGGACCTCAACGACTACCTGATGTCGCAGATCCAGTCCCCGCTCGGCCGCGTCCCGGGCGTCGGCGAGGTCGAGATGATGGGGTCCGCCTATTCGATGCGGATCTGGTTCGACCCCGACAAGCTGACCAAGTACGGGATGACATCCGACGACGTCGTGGCCGCGGTGCGGACCTACAACGTCGAGGTCTCGGCCGGGCAGCTGGGCGGCGCCCCGGCCGCTCCCGGGCAGCGGCTCAACGCCTCGATCCTGGTGCAGTCGCTGCTCGTGACGCCGGAGCAGTTCGCCGAGATCCCGCTGCGCACCAACGCCGACGGGTCGGTGGTGCGCGTGCGCGACATCGGCAGGACCGAGCTCTTCACCGAGTTGCCGGACATCTCCGCGTCGTTCAACCGGCACCCGATGGGCGTCCTGGCGGTCCGGCAGGAGGCGGGCGCGAACGCCCTCGACACCGCCGCCGCGATCAAGGCCAAGATGAAGGAGCTGTCGCGCTACTTCCCGGCCGGCATGAAGGTCATCTACCCGATGGACACCACCCCGTTCGTGAAGGTGGCGATCCGGGAGGTGGTCAAGACCCTGATCGAAGCGATCATCCTCGTCTTCCTCGTCATGTACCTCTTCATGGGGAACATGCGGGCCACCCTGGTGCCCACGATCGCGGTGCCGGTGGTGATCCTCGGGACGTTCGCCGTGCTCGGGCTGTTCGGCTTCTCGATCAACATGCTGACGATGTTCGCGATGGTGCTCGCGATCGGCCTGCTCGTGGACGACGCCATCGTCGTGGTCGAGAACGTCGAGCGGATCATGGGCCAGGAGGGGCTGCCGCCGCGCGAGGCGACGGCGAAGTCGATGGGCGAGATCCAGAGCGCGCTCGTCGGGATCGGCCTCGTCCTCTCCGCGGTGTTCGCCCCGATGATGTTCTTCCCGGGGTCGACCGGCGTGATCTACCGGCAGTTCTCGATCACGGTGATCGCCTCGATGCTGCTCTCGGTCGCGGTAGCCCTCATCCTCTCGCCGGTGCTGTGCGCCTCGCTGCTGAAGCCGGTGGAGAAGGGGCACGAGGCGGCGGAGACCGGTTTCGCGCTGCTGCGCCCGTTCTTCGTGTGGTTCGACCACGGGTTCTTCCGCTCGCGCGACGCGTACACTCACGGCGTTCGGGGCATCCTGGAGCGCAAGCTGCGCTTCGTCGCGGTGTTCGTCGTGATCGTCGCCGCGATGGCGTTCCTCTACTGGCGGATGCCCACCGGATACCTCCCCGACGAGGACCAGGGGAACCTGCTGACCATGGTCCAGCTCCCGGCCGGCTCGACCCTCGAGCAGACCCAGGCGATCATGAGCCAGGTCGAGAACCACTACCTCACCGAACAGAAGCAGGCCGTGGAGTCCACCGGCGCGATCTCCGGGTTCGGCTTCGCCGGCCGCGGCCAGAGCCAGGGGCTGGTGTTCGTCAAGCTCAAGAACTGGGAGCTGCGCAAGCGGCCCGACCTCAAGGTGACGGCGGTGGCCGCCAAGGCGATGCGCTTCTTCTCCACGATCCGCGGCGCGACGATCTTCGCGTTCCCGCCGCCGGCCGTGACCGAGCTCGGCATCGCGACCGGGTTCGACATGATGCTCCAGGACCGGAGCGGGATCGGCCACCAGCGGCTCACCCAGATCGAGTATCAGCTCCTCGGGATGGCCGCCAAGGACCCCCGCCTCTCGAGGGTGCGGCCGAACGGGATGGCCGACGTGCCGATGTACAAGGTCGACGTCGACTGGGAGAAGGCGGGCGCGCTCGGCGTGCCGGTCTCCGCGGTGGAGAGCTACCTCTCGTCGGCGTTCGGCAGCGCGTACATCGGCAACTTCGTCCAGGGCGGGCGCGTGAAGCGCGTCTACGCGCAGGCCGACGCCCCGTACCGGATGCTGCCGGAGGACATGTCGCGCCTGCACGTCCGCAACCGCCAGGGCGGCCTCGTGCCGCTCTCGGCGGTGGCGTCGGGGCGGTGGGTGTACGGCTCGCCGCGCCTCGAGCGCTACAACGGGTTCCCCGCGATGGACATCCAGGGCGAGCCCGCGCCCGGCCACTCGACCGGCGAAGCGATGCAGGCGATGAAGGAGCTGATGTCCAAGCTCCCGAAGGACGTCGGGTACGAGTGGACCGGCCTCTCGTACCAGCAGCAGATGTCCGAGTCGCAGACCGGGCTGCTGTACTCGTTCTCGATCCTCGCGATTTTCCTTGTGCTCGCCGCACTCTACGAGAGCTGGACGTTCCCCATCTCCGTCATGCTGGCGCTGCCGCTCGGCGTGATCGGCGGCGTCCTGGCCTCGTCGACGCGCGGCATGCCGAACGACGTGTACTTCCAGATCGGCCTCCTCACCGTGCTCGGGCTGACGACGAAGAACGCGATCCTGATCGTCCAGTTCGCCACGCAGCGCATGGAGGCGGGGATGGGGCTGATCGAGGCGACGATCGAGGCGGCGAGGCTGCGGCTGCGCCCGATCATCATGACGTCGATGGCGTTCGGCTTCGGGGTGCTGCCGCTCGCCATCGCCTCCGGGGCCGGGGCCGGCGCCATGAAGGCGATCGGCACCAGCGTGCTCGGGGGCATGGTCACCGCCACGTTCCTCGCGGTGTTCTTCATCCCGCTCTTTTTCGTGCTGGTGGTCCGGATGTTCGGCAGCAAGGGGAAGGCGTCCCACGAAGAGGCGGTGGCGGAGGCAGCAACGGCGCCGGAGGGTGAGTGAGATGAGACCGACCCCGTTCGTTCTCGCCGCGACGGCGCTCGCGTTGAGCGGGTGCCTGATGATCCCCAAGTACACGCGTCCCGATCCGCCGGTGCCGCCTTCCTGGCCGGAGACGGCGACCGCAGGCGGCGGCGCCGAGACGGCGCCGCTGGCGACCACCGTCGGCTGGCAGGTCTACTTCGCCGACGCGCAGCTCCGCTCCGTGATCGAGCTGGCCCTGGCCAACAACCGCGACCTGCGCATCGCGGCGCTCAACATCGAGAAGGCGCAGGCCGTCTACCGGATCCAGCGTGGGGCTCTCTCCCCTGACATCGGGGTCATGGCGTCGGGCCAGATGTACCGGGTGCCGAAGACGATGCCCGAGCTGGGTGATCCGGGGACGTTCCGGGAGTACACGGTCGAGGCCGGCGTCTCGTCGTGGGAGCTCGATCTCTTCGGCCGCCTGCGCAGCCTCAAGGCGGCCGCGCTCGAGCAGTACCTCGCCACCGAGCAGGCACGGTCCGCGACGCAGATCGCGATCGTGGGCGCGGTCGCGAGCGGCTACCTCGCCCTGGCGGCCGACGAGGAGCACCTCGCGCTGTCGCGGTCCATCCTCGAGGCCCAGACGTCATCGGCCGCGCTGATCCAGCGCAGCAACGAGCTCGGGGTCGCTTCCGACCTCGACCTCCGCGAGGCGCAGAGCCAGGTGGACGCGGCGCGCGCGGGGGTCGCGACGTACCTCGGCGCCGTGGCGACGGATCGCAACGCCCTCGACGCCCTCGTCGGCGCGCCCGTCCCGGCCGATCTCCTGCCCGGCGGGTGGAGCGCGGTCAAGGGAATGCCCGCGCTGTCGCCCGGAGTGCCCTCCGAGGTCCTCGTGCGCCGGCCCGACATCGTCGCGGCCGAGCACCAGCTGAAGGCGGCCAACGCGAACATCGGCGCCGCCCGGGCCACGTTCTTCCCGAGGATCACGCTGACCGGTGGCGGCGGCTCGATGAGCGACGAGCTGTCCAAATTGCTGGGCACCGGCTCGGGGACATGGACGTTCACGCCGCAGCTCATCGCACCGCTCTTCGCGGGCGGGTCGCTCAAGGCCAACCTGAAGGCGGCCCGGGTCGACCGCGAGATCGCCGTCGCGCAGTACGAGAAGGCGATCCAGCAGGCGTTCGCCGAGGTCGGCGACGCCTTGGCGCTGCGCCGCACCCTCGTCGACGCACGCGAGGCGGAGGAGCTCCTCGTCGACCATCTGGGCGATGCGTACCGCCTCTCCGACGCCCGCTACCAGGCCGGGATCGACAGCTACCTCGCGGTCCTCGTCTCGCAACGCTCGCTGCTCGCGGCCCGGCACGGCCTGGTGGACATGCGGCTCGCCGAGCAGGCGAACCTCGTCAGGCTCTACAAGGTCCTGGGCGGCGGGGCGTGACCGGCCCGGCGAGACGCCGACCGGGCGGTTGAGAGGCGGGCCGCCCAGCCGACCGCATCGCTCGGTCCATGCCGGCGCTGGGGGAACGCCCGGGCGGGCCGGGCGGCCCCCCGCCTCGCCTCGACGCCACAGGTCGGCGGAATAAACGCGGCGCGCGCTCCCTAGCCATAGGCAGGACATCACTGGATTTATCGTCGCGGGCGGGGCGTGGCTCGATCTTCGCCCGCCAGCGGCCAGGGAGGGAACGATGGGGGATCCTCGCGTCCGAAATGCGTTCGCTTTCGCGGCGGCCGGGCTGCTGGCGGCGTGGGTGCCGGCCGGCGCGGCGCTCGCCGCCGAGGCCGGGACGATCAAGATCGGCGCCGTGCTGCCGGTCACCGGCAAGGAATCCAAGATCGGCGGCGCCTACAAGGTGGCGACCGAGTACGCGGTCAAGGAGATCAACGACGCGGGCGGGATCGACGTCGGCGGCGCGCGGATGAGGATCGACCTCCGCCTGCTCGACGACACCTCGGAGCCGGCCAAGAGCGCCCAGCTCGTCGAGCAGCTGATCGCGCAGGAGAAGGTCGCCGCGGTGATCGGCGGCTACGGCTCGCAGCTCGTCCAGGCGCAGAGCGTCGTGCCGGAGCGCTACGGCGTGCCGTACGTCTCCGGCGGCGCCGGCGCGACCAGCATCTACGGCCGCAGCAAGTGGGTGTTCGGCGTGCTCTCGCCGGTGGAGAACCTCGCCGGCACGCAGATGGAGTTCCTCGACGACCTCGTCAAGCAGGGGAAGCTCAAGCCGCCGCTGAAGATCGCGCTCGTCTACGAGAACACCGAGCACGGCAAGGACTACGAGAAGGGGGTGACGGCGTTCGCCAAGGCCCACCCGCAGGAGTTCTCGGTCGTGCTCGACGAGGCGTTCGAGCTCTACGCGCCCGACTACCGCCCGCTGTTCACCCGCGTGCAGGCCGCCGGCGCCGACCTGTTCATGGCCGACGCCCACCTCGAGGACTACATCACGATGCAGCGCACCTACGCGCAGATGGGGCTCTACCACCAGATGGTGACCTACGGCGCGCGCGGCGCCGACGCGGCCGCGCGCAAGGCGCTGGGCGCCGCGACCGACTACATCTTCGCCAGCGGCTGGTGGTCCGACCTGCTGCCGTACCCGCAGGTCAAGGCGTTCAACGCGGCGTGGAAGGCGGCCAACGGCAGCGCGCCGCAGTGGTACCACGCCTGCGCCTACGAGACCGTGCGCGCGCTCGCCCTCGCGATTCACAACGCCGGCTCGCTCAAGCCGGAGGCGATCCGCGCCGCGCTCGCGTCGCTCGAGCTCAAGAACTCGATCCTGGCGCCGGGCACGCTCAAGTTCAGCCCGAGCGGGCAGGCGATCCTGCCGTTCGTGGTGACGCAGAACAAGCCCGGCGACAAGGTCGACCTGGTCTGGCCGAAGGGCGACCGCACCGGCGACCCGGTGGCGCCGATCCCACGCACCTGAGCGGCGGCCGCGCTGCGGCTCGCCCCGCCGCTGCGGCTGCAACTCGGTATCATCGCGGCCGATGACCCGTCTTCTCACGGTGGCGGTGAACTCGCTGCTGGCGGCGGGGCTGTACGCGGAGATGGCGTACGGCCTCGCCGTGATCTACGGCGTGATGCGGATCATCAACCTCGCCCACGCCGGCATCATGATGCTGGGCGCCTACGTGACGCTCACGCTGTTCAGCCGCTTCGGGGTCGACCCGTTCCTGGCGTTCTTCCTCGTCGGGCCGCTGTTCCTCGCCTTCGGCATGGCGCTCTACCGCACCGTGGTGCGGCGCCTGCCGCGCGGCGGAGGCGCGCCGACGATGGGCTCGCTCCTGCTCCTGTTCGGGGTGTGGCTGGTGCTGCAGAACTTCGCCTACCTGGTGTGGAGCGGCGACACGCAGTCGATCCTGACGTCGTACACGATGCGCTCGGTCTCGCTGCTCGGGGTCCGCGTCGGCGTGCCGTCGCTGCTCGTGTTCGCCGCCAGCGGCGCGTCGCTGCTGTTCCTCAACCTCCTGCTCCGCACCACCTACCTCGGCAAGGCGATCCGCGCCGTGACCCAGAACCGCGACGCGGCGCTGCTCGCCGGCATCGACGCCGAGATGATCTCGGCGGTGGCGTTCGGCCTCGGCTGCGCGTTCGCCGGGGTCGCGGGCGGGATGCTCTCGACGCTCTACGCCTTCACCCCCGACTTCGGCCGCAGCTTCCTGTTGAAGTCGTTCTGCATCATCGTGCTCGGCGGGATGGAAAGCGTCACCGGCGTGGCCGCCGGCGCGCTCGTGCTTGCCGTGGTGGAGAACACGCTCGCGGTCTACACCTCCGTGCCGATCTCGTTCCAGGACGCGATCACGTTCGCGATCCTGTTCGCCGCGCTGGTGGCGCTGCCGGAGGGTCTGAGCGGGCTGTTCGCGCGCGCGCCGCGCCTGCGGGGGGCGCGGTGAGCCGCCTCGGCGCGGCGGCAGCCGCGGCGGCGGCGCTCGCGGCGCTCGGCGCTCCGTTGCTGCTCGGCCGCGGCACGCTCAACGACCTCTGGAACCTCGCCTTCGCGGTGATCCTCGCCTCCTCCTGGAACATCCTCGGCGGCTTCGCCGGCCAGGTCTCGCTCGGCTACTCCGCGTTCCTCGGCATCGGCGCCTACACCACGGTGCTGCTCTCGCTGCGCGGCCTCGACCCGTTCGCCACGCTCGTGCCGGGCGCCTTGCTCGCCGCCGCGTTCTCGGTGGTGGTCGGACTGCCCGGGTTCCGCCTGCGCGGGCCGTACTTCACGATCGCGACGATCGGGGTCGGCGAGGCGGTGCGCGTCGCGGCGTCGAGCGTGTCGTTCACCGGCGGCTCGAGCGGCGTGCGCATGCCCGCCGGCTCGTTCGACTTCGGCCGCAACTACCTGGCCATGGTCGGGCTCGCGATCGCCGCCGTGGCGGTCGCCGCGCTGGTGCGGCGCAGCGCGTTCGGCCGCGCGCTCGCGGCGATCCGCCAGGACGTCGACGGCGCGGAGGCGCTCGGCGTCGACTCGACGCGCTACAAGCTGGCGGCGCACGCGCTCTCCGCGGCGCTGGTCGCGCTCGCCGGCGGGCTCTACGCGATCAACTTCCAGTACATCGCCCCGGGCGCGGTGTTCGATTTCCGCCTGAGCCTGTCGATCGTGCTGATGCCGATCGTCGGCGGCATCGGCACCATCGTCGGCCCGCTGCTCGGGGCGCTGGTGGTGAGCACGATCCAGCTCAAGCTGCTCGAGCTGCCGGCCCTGCGCGACTCCTACCTGTTCATCTACGGCGGCCTGCTGATCGTCGTGATCTTGTTCGAGCCGAAGGGGCTGGTCGGGCTCGCCGGCCGCCTGCTCGCGGCGCTGCGCCGGGCCAGTGCCCCGCCGAGGACCGCCGGTGCCGGCTGAGCCGCTGCTGTCGGTGCGCGGGCTCGCCAAGCGCTTCGGCGGCCTGCTCGCGGTCGCCGGCGTCGACTTCGACGTCGCGCGCGGCGAGGTCTTCGGCGTGATCGGACCGAACGGCGCGGGCAAGACCACGCTGTTCGGCTGCCTGGTCGGCGCGCTGCGGCCGACCGCGGGCGAGGTCCGCTTCGCCGGCGAGGCGATCGTCGGGCGGCCGTGCCACGCGATCGCGCGCCGCGGCCTCGTCCGCACCCACCAGATCGTGCGCCCGTTCCGCGACATGACGGTGGAGGAGAACGTGGCGATCGGCGCCCACTTCGGGCGCGGCGCCCACCGCGGCGCGAGCGCGGCGCGGGCGGTCCGCGCCGTGCTCGAGCGGACCGGCCTGGCGGCGCGAGCCGGCGCGCTCGCCGGCACGCTCACGATCGGCGAGCTCAAGCGCCTCGAGATCGCCCGCGCCCTGGCGACCGAGCCGGCCGCGCTCTGCCTCGACGAGGTGATGGGCGGGCTGAACCCCGGCGAGATCGCGGGCGCCGTCGCGCTGATCCGCGCGATCCGCGAGGGCGGCGTGACGGTGCTGATGATCGAGCACCACGTCCACGCGGTCGCCGCGGTCTCGGACCGCATCATGGTCCTCAACTTCGGCCGCAAGATCGCGGAGGGCGCGCCGGCGGCCGTGCTCTCCGACCCGGCGGTCGTCGAGGCGTACCTCGGCAGCGAGGCGCCGGTCGAGGCGGCGTGATGCTCGAGGTGCGCGAGATCGACGCCTTCTACGGCGAGGCGCAGGCGCTGTGGAGCGCCTCGTTCCGCGTCGAGCGCGGCGAGATCGTCACGCTGGTGGGCGCCAACGGCGCCGGCAAGACCACGGCGCTGCGCTCGGTCGCCGGTCTGCTGCCGCCGCGCCGCGGCCGCATCGTCCTCGACGGCGACGAGATCGCGGGCACGCCCGCGCACCGGCTCGCCGCGCGCGGGCTGGTGCTGGTGCCGGAGGCGCGCCAGCTCTGGCCGGGGATGAGCGTGCGCGAGCACCTCGAGCTCGGCGCCTGGTGCCGCGCCGCGCGGCCGCGCGCGGCGGCGACGATGGCGGCGGTGTTCGAGATGTTCCCGGTGCTCGCGAAGCGCGCCGGCCAGCGCGCGGGGACGCTCTCGGGCGGCGAGCAGCAGATGTGCGCGATCGGCCGCGGGCTGATGGCGTGCCCGCGCCTGCTCCTGCTCGACGAGCCGGCGCTCGGCCTGGCGCCGCTGGTGGTGCGGGCGATCTTCGACGCCATGCGCGCGATCCGCGCCCGGGGCGTGACGATCCTGCTGGTCGAGCAGAACGTCAAGCACGCGCTCGCCCTCGCCGACCGCGCCTACGTGCTGGAGTCCGGGCGCGTGACGCTGGCGGGGGCGGCGCGCGAGCTCGCGGGAGACCCGCGGGTGCGACGGGAGTTCCTCGGGGAGGGCGCGGCATGAGCGACCCGCAGGGAAGGCTGCTCGAGGCGCTGCGCGAGCGCGGCGCGCATCCGGCGCTCGAGTTCGGCGGCCGGAGCTGGTCGTACGCCGAGCTCGACGCGCTCTCCCGCCGTTACGCCGCCGGCCTCGCCGGGCTCGGCATCCGGCGCGGCGACCGCGTCGCGGTGTTCGCCGAGAATTCGCCCGAGGTGGTGGCGGCGCTGCTCGGCCACTGGCGGCTCGGCGCGATCCACGTCCCGGTCAACCCGCGCTACCGCGAGGAGGAGGCCGGCCACGTGCTGCGCGACTGCGGCGCGGCCGGGGTGCTGGTCGCGGGCGGCTCGGAGTGCGAGCGCGTGCTCGCCGCGGTCGGCCCGCTGCCGTCCGCGCCGCGGCGGATCGCCTGCGGGCCGGGCTCACCCGCGGCGGGCGGCGCCGCCTTCGACGCGCTCGCCGCGTCGGTGCCGCTCGAGCGCGAGGCGCCCGCCGCCGCCGGCGACACGGCGATGCTGATCTACACCTCCGGCACCACCGGCAAGAGCAAGGGGGTCGAGCTGACCTACGCCAACCTGGTCGACAACACGCTCGCCCTCACCGGAGCGTGGGAGTTCAGTGCCTCGGACCGGGTGGTGGTGGCGCTGCCGCTGTTCCACGTCCACGGGCTCTGCCTCGGCACCCTCGGCTCGCTGCTCGCCGGCGCCACCGTGCTCCTGTTCGAGCGCTTCGCGGCCGAGGCGGTGGTCGACGCCTTCGCGCGCCGCGGCGCGAGCGTGTTCTTCGGCGTGCCGACGATGTACGTGCGCCTGCTCGAGCACCTCGAGCGCCACCCCGAGGCGGCGGCACCGCTGCGGCGCGCGCGGTTGTTCATCGCCGGCAGCGCGCCGCTCGCGGCCGACGACTTCCGCACCTTCCGCGAGCGCACCGGCCACGCCATCCTCGAGCGCTACGGCATGAGCGAGACGCTGTTCACGCTCACCAACCCGTACCGCGGCGAGCGCCGCGCCGGGACGGTGGGCAAGCCCGCGCCCGGCTGCCAGGTCCGCATCGTCGACGACGCCGGCGCGGAGGTCGCCGCCGGCGAGCTGGGCGAGATCGTGGTCAGGGGCCACGGCGTGATGAAGGGCTACTGGGGCCGGCCGGCGGAGACCGCCGCGACGTTCCGCGACGGCTGGTTCGTCACCGGCGACGTCGCCCGCCGCGACGCCGACGGCTACGTCACGATCGCCGGGCGCAAGTCGGTCGACATCATCAAGAGCGGCGGCTACAAGATCTCGGCACGCGAGATCGAGGACGCGCTGCGGCGCCACCCGGCGGTGGCGGAGGTGGCGGTGGTGGGCGTCCCCGACCGTGTCTGGGGGCAGCGCGTCGCCGCAGTCGTGGTTGCGCGCGCCGGCGCCGCGGAGCCCGCCGCGCTCGCGGCGGAGCTGTCGTCCTACGCGGCGGGCTGCCTCGCCGACTACAAGCGGCCGCGCGCGATCGAGTTCGTCGCGGAGCTGCCGCGCAACGCGCTCGGCAAGGTGCAGAAGCACCAGCTTGCGCACCTGTTCACGAGCGGCGGGTGAGCCGGGCGCGGGCGGAAGGGGGAAAATGGAGCCTCCTTGGGCTGTTCTCCGGGACGGAGACGCCGGTCCGGGGCGCCGCGGCCGCGGCGGGGCCGGCAGGCAAGGGAGGTGCCGCATGCGACGCCACGGAAGGACCGGAGCGCGGGTGCTGCTGGCGGGCGGCGTGCTGCTCGCCGCGCTCGCCACGCCGCGCTCGGCGACGACGGCGGAGCCGTGCTGCTTCACCAACGAGGCGTACACCGGCGTGTGCCGCGTCGTGCCCGCCGAGAACGAGGACTGCGCCGGCATCCTCGGCTACCTCAACGATCCCAACAGCAGCGGCAAGACCTACTGCGGCAGCACCACCATCCGCGGCGGCTGGAAGCAGGTCGGCTGCGGGCAGTGACCGGGCGGCGCCCGGTGCTCACCCCGCGGCGGCGATCGCAGCGAGCGCCTCCGCCAGGTCGGCGCGGCCGAAGCCGAGGCGGAAGCTGTCGGGCGCGCAGCCGAACGCGGTGCCGGGCACGACCAGCACGCCGGCGCGCTCGCGCCAGTGCGCCAGCACCCGCTCCGGGTCCCCGCCGCAGCGCGCGAGCAGCGGCGCGGCGAGGCGCGCCACCGAGGTGGTGGTCGCCTGCGGCCGCCGCCACGCGATCAGGTCGGGGCGCGCGGCGACGAACCGCTCGAGCGCGGCGAGGTTGGCGAGGCAGCGCTCGCGCGTGCGGGCGAGCAGCGCGGCGTGGGCGCGCAGCGCGACCGCCGCGAGCAGCTCCGACGGCGCAGCCGCGCACAGCGAGGTGTAGTCCTTGATCGCGATCACGCGCCGGCGCAGCGCGGCGTCGCCGGTGACCAGCCAGCCGATGCGCAGCCCGGCGAGGCCGTAGACCTTCGAGGTGACGCCGACCGCGACCGCGCCGTCGTCGCACTCCGTCACCGAGGGCGGCGTCGCGCCCGCCCACTCGAGGCCGCGGTAGACCTCGTCGCCGACCACCCGGATGCCGCGCGCGGCGCAGTGCGCCACGATCGCGCGCAGCTCCTCCGGCGTCGCCGCCACGCCGGTCGGGTTGTGCGGGAGGTTGAGCACGAGCAGCTTCACGCCGGGGCGGAGCGCGGCGAGCAGGCGCTCGACCGGGAAGCGCCAGGCGCCGTCCGGGCCGTCCTCGCGGACCTCGACCAGCTCGAGCCGCGCCCCCATCGCGCGCGGCACCTCGTGCAGCGACTGGTACGCGGGCGTGAGCGCGACGGCGCGGTCGCCCGGCTCGACCAGCGCGGCGAAGGCGAGCAGCAGCGCCTCCGACCCGCCGGTGGCGACCACCACCTCGCCGGCGCCGCGGCCGGCGTAAGTCGAGGCGATCGCGGCGCGCAGGTCGGGGTCGCCGGCGTTGGTGCGGTAGCCGAGGCGCAGCTCCGACCAGCGCCGGCGCAGCTCGGGGTCGGCGTGCCCGAGCAGCTCCGGAATCGACAGCGTCTCGGGGTCCGACGAGCCGAGCTGGAGCGGGAGGGAGAACTCGAAGCGGTCGAAGAAGCGCTCGAGGGCGAACTCCGGCAGCGCGCCGAGCCGCGCGGCCGACCGCGACCCGCGCGCAGGTTGGCGTGGCATGCGCCGACGATAGCACCGCCGGGGCCCGCCGCCGGCCGGGAATAGGCCCCGGACGAGCCCGTTGCTAGGGGCAGCCCGCACCACCCAAGCGCTCGAGACAGCCCGGACGGTCGCCTCGACCCGGGGTGCCGCGCCGCGCGGCGGGCAGGGAGGATCCACTGGCGACGCGACGCGAGACCACCGCCGCCGAGCTGCGCGACCACCGGCGCCTGGCGCGCCGGCAGGCGGCGCTGCTGCGGCTGTCGGCCGAGATCGCCGCCGCGCGCGACGAGACGGCGGTGTGCGAGAGCGTCGTGCGCGGGCTCCACGACGACGACCTCGGCTTCGAGTTCGTCGCCCTCTTCCTCCTCGACGAGGCGAGCGGCGACCGCGTGCTGCGCGCCAGCGTCGGCTGGCCCGACGCGCCGCCCGCCTGGCGGGTGGCGCCCGGACACGGCCTCTCCGAGCGCGCGCTGCTCGACGGCGCGCTCCACTACTCGCCGGACGTGACGCAGGAGTCGAGCTACCTCGCCACCCTCCACGGCGGCTCCGAGGTCGACGTGCCGCTGATGATCGACGCCAAGGCGACCGGCGTGCTCGTGGTGCAGAGCAACCGCACCGCCGCGTTCGGCAGCGAGGACTTCGACAGCCTCTCGGCCGCGGCGCAGCAGGCGAGCGTGGCGATCGGCCGCGTCCGCCTGCTCGCCGCCGAGCGGCGCCGCGCCGACGAGCAGGAGGCGCTGCTCGCGAGCCTCGCCGACCTCTCCGCCGAGCTCGAGCTCTCGCGCCTGCTCGAGGCGGTGCTCGGCCGCGCGGTCAAGCTGCTCGGCGCCTCGGGCGGCGAGCTGGCGATCTTCGACGCCGCCCGCGAGGAGCTGGAGATCGTCGCCAACCACAACATCGGCAAGGAGTCGACCGGGACGCGGATGGCGCTCGGCGAGGGCGCGATGGGGCGCGTCGCCGAGACCCACGAGCCGCTGATCGTCGCCGACTACCAGCGCTGGCTCGGCCGCTCGCCGCAGTACGGCATCGTGTCGGTGCACGCCGTGATGGTGGCGCCGCTGCTGATCGGCGCGCGCCTGGTGGGCACGATCGCGATCGTTCACACCGACCCGAGGCGGGCGTTCACGCCCTACGACCTGCGCCTGCTCAACATGTTCGCGCCCCAGGCGGCGATCGCGATCGAGAACGCGCGCCTGTACACCTCGGCGCAGCGCGAGCGGCAGTACTTCGCCCAGCTCGTGCTCAACTCGCCGGTGGCGATCATCACGCTCGACACCGGGCAGAACATCGCCTCGTGCAACCCGGAGTTCGAGAAGCTGTTCGGCTACACCGAGCGGGAGGCGGTCGGCCGCAACCTCGACGAGCTGATCAACAGCGGCGAGACGCTCGGCCAGGCGAAGGGCTACACCGACGAGGCGCTGCAGCGCCCGGTGCACGGCATCGGCCGGCGTCGGCGCAAGGACGGCTCGTTCGTCGACGTCGAGCTCGCCGGGGTGCCGGTGTTCGTCGACGGGCGCTGCGTCGGAGTGATGGCGATCTACCACGACCTCACCGAGCAGCTCGCCGCGCGCCAGGAGGCGGAGGCCGCCAACCAGGCGAAGTCGCAGTTCCTCGCCAACATGAGTCACGAGCTGCGCACCCCGTTGAACGCCATCATCGGCTACAGCGAGATGCTCCAGGAGGAGGCCGAGGACCTCGGCCACGAGGAGCTGCTCCCCGACCTCCGCAAGATCCAGGGCGCGGGCAAGCACCTGCTCTCGCTCATCAACGACGTGCTCGACCTCTCCAAGATCGAGGCCGGCAAGATGGAGCTCCACCCCGAGCCGTTCGCCGTCCGCGCCCTGATCGACGAGGTGCGCACCTCGGTGGAGCCGATGATCGAGCGCAACGGCAACCGCCTCGAGGTGTCGTGCGCCGGCGAGCTCGGCACGATGCGCTCCGACCCGGTCAAGGTCCGCCAGGTGCTGCTGAACCTGCTCTCCAACGCGGCGAAGTTCACCGACCACGGCACGATCACGCTCGCCGCCGAGCGCGCCGAGTTCGACGCCGAGCCGATGGTCCTCTTCCACGTCGCCGACACCGGCGTCGGGATGACGCCGGACCAGATCGAGCGCATCTTCGAGGCGTTTGCGCAGGCCGACGCGACGGTGAGCCGGAGGTACGGCGGCACCGGCCTCGGCCTGACGATCACGCGGCGCTTCTGCCAGATGCTGGGCGGCGACGTGAAGGTGACGAGCGAGCCGGGGCGCGGCAGCACGTTCACGGTGTGGATGCGCGCCAGCATCGAGCGCGGCGCCGGCGCAGCGGCCATGCCCGCGCCGCCTCGCGCGGGCGAGGCGCCCCGCGCCACCGCGCCGGGCGCGGCGGCGGCGACGGTGCTCGCGATCGACGACGACCCGGTCGCCCTCGACCTCATCCACCGCAGCCTCGAACGCGAGGGGGTGCGCGTGGTCACCGCGACGAACGGCGCCGACGGGCTGCGTCTGGCGCGCGAGCTCCGGCCGGTCGCGATCACGCTCGACCTGCTGATGGACGGGATGGACGGGTGGACCGTGCTCGGAAGCCTGAAGTCCGACCCCGAGCTCGCCGCCATCCCGGTCATCGTCCTCACCATCCTCGACGCGCAGCACAAGGCGTTCGCGCTCGGCGCCGCCGACTTCCTCACCAAGCCGGTCGACCGCGCCCGCCTCGGCGCGGTGCTCGCCCGGCACCGCGGCGCCGGCAAGCCCGGCGAGGTGCTGGTGGTCGACGACGACCCGGCCTCGCGCGAGCTGCTGCGCGGCCTGCTGCAGCGCGACGGCTGGCAAGTGCGCGAGGCGGAGAACGGCCGCGCCGCCCTGGACGCCATCGTCGCGCGGCGGCCGGCGCTCGTGCTGCTCGACCTGATGATGCCGGAGATGGACGGCTTCGAGGTGGTCGAGGCGTTGCGCGCCGACCCGCAGCGCGCCGGCGTCCCGGTCGTCGTCCTCACCGCCAAGGACGTCACCGCCGAGGACCGCGAGCGGCTCGGCGGCGCGGTCGCGAGCGTGCTGCAGAAGGGCGCGAACGACACCGCGGCCTCGCTGCGGCGGGCGTGCGACGTGATCCTCGCGGCGATGCGGCCGGCGGCGGAGTGAGGTGACGATGGCGCGGATCCTCCTCGTCGAGGACAACGAATTGAACCGCGACATGCTGTCGCGGCGGCTGATCCGGCGCGGCTTCGAGGTGGTGCTGGCGGTCGACGGCGAGGAGGGCGTGAGCGCCGCCGAGCGCGAGGCGCCCGACCTGATCCTGATGGACATGAGCCTGCCGGTGGTCGACGGCTGGGAGGCGACGCGCCGCATCCGCGCCGGCGCCGCCGGCCGCCGCGTGCCGATCATCGCCCTCACCGCCCACGCGATGGCGGGCGACCGCGACCGCGCGCTGCAGGCCGGCTGCGACGACTACGACACCAAGCCGGTCGAGCTGGTGCGCCTGCTCGACAAGATCAACCGGCTGCTCGAGCGCGGGACGGCGCCGTGAGCGGGGCATCCGGCGCGCTGCTGGTCGTCGACGACAACCCGGAGAACCGCGACATGCTCGGCCGCCGGCTGCAGCGCCGCGGCTTCGAGGTGGCCGAGGCGGAGGACGGCGCCCGCGCGCTCGAGATGATCGCGGCGCGCGAGTTCGACCTCGTGCTGCTCGACGTGATGATGCCGGTGATGGACGGGCTGGAGGCGCTGCGCCGCATCCGCGCCACCCGCTCGGTCGCGGAGCTGCCGGTGATCATGGCGACCGCGAAGGGCGAGAGCGAGGACGTGGTGGAGGCGCTCAGGCTCGGCGCCAACGACTACGTCACCAAGCCGATCAACTTCCCGGTCGCGCTGGCGCGGATCGAGACCCAGCTGTCGCTGCGGCGCGCGGTCGAGCAGATCCGCGGCCTCGAGCGCGACCTCGCGGCGCGCAACGCCGAGCTGCAGGCGGCCAACGTGCACCTCTCCGCTTCGAACGCCCGCATGCGTCGCGACCTCGAGGCCGCCGCCCGCATCCAGCAGGCGTTCCTGCCGGCGCGCGAGCCGGTCATCGCCGGGGTGCGTTTCGCTTGGCGCTACTTGCCCTGCGACGAGCTGGCCGGCGACACGCTCAACGTCGTGCCGCTCGACGACGACCACGTCGGAGTTTTCGTCGTCGACGTCAGCGGCCACGGCGTCCCCGCGGCGCTCCTCTCGGTGACGGTCAGCCGCCTGCTCTCGCCCGCCGGCGAGGCGACGCCGCTGCTGCGCCCCGCCGCGGGCGGCGGGCCCGCGCTCGAGGTCGTCCCGCCGGCCGAGGTCGCCGCCGAGCTCGCCCGCCGCTTCCCGTTCGACCCCCACACGCGGCAGTACTTCACCTGCGTCTACGGCGTGCTCGAGTGCTCGAGCGGTGAGTTCCACTACGCCTGCGCCGGCCACCCCGGCCCAATGCACCTGACAAACGGGCTGATGCCGGTGCGGCACCAGCACCCGGGGCTGCCGATCGGTCTGGTGCCCGCCTCGCTGGCGGCGGGCGGCTACTCCGAGCACCGCCTGACGCTGGCGCGCGGCGACCGGCTCTACCTCTACACCGACGGGGTGCCCGAGGCGCCCAACCCCGCCGACGAGCAGTTCGGCTACGAGCGGCTCCAGGAAGTCGTCGCGTCGGCTCGCGGCGCCGGCCTGCAGGAGAGCGTGGACGCGCTGGTCGCGCGGCTCGAAGCGTGGCGGGGAAGTCCCGGCTTCGAGGACGACGTCTCGATCGTCGCGATCGAGCGGCCGTAGCCGGCTCAGGGCGCGGCCGGCGCCCCCGCGTTCGGCGCGCCCAGCGTCGGGCGACTGCCGGGCGCGTCGGCGAGGATGTCGCCGCGCACCCCGACCACCACCACCCGCAGCGGCACCGGGCGGCGCGAGCGCGCCAGGGCGAGCTGCGCGAGGCGCACCAGGCCGGAACAGCACGGCACCTCCATCACCATCACCGTCAGCGAGGCGATCCCGGCGCGGTCGATCAGCGCGACGAGCGTGTCGAGGTACGACTCCTGGCCGGCGTCGAGCTTCGGGCACGCGATCGCGAGCGACCTTCCGGCGAGGTGGACGGCGTGGAAGTCGCCGAGCGCGTAGGCGACGCAGTCGGCGGCGAGGAGCACGTCGGCGCCGCGGAAGTAGGCTGCGCCGGGCGAGACGAGGTGGAGCTGCACCGGCCACTGGCGCAGCGCCGAGGGCTGCCGCTCGGCCGCGCACCCGGCGGCCGCCGGCTCGAAGGCCATCGCGCGGGAGCCGGGGCAGCTTCCGGCGGCGTGCGCACCGGGTCCGTGGGGCGCGGGCGCGGCGAGCGCGGGCAGCCCGAGCGCCGGTGCGGGATGCGGGCCTTCGGCCTCGGCGTCGAACCGCGCGGCCTCGATCCGCTCGACCGTGATCGCGCCCTGGGGGCAATGGCCGAGGCAGGCGCCGAGGCCGTCGCACGCCGCCTCGCTGACCAGCCGCGCCTTGCCGTCGACCACCGCGATCGCGCCCTCGGCGCAGGCGGGAACGCACAGCCCGCAGCCGTCGCACCTCGCCTCGTCGATGCGGATGATCTCCCGCGCTGCCATCGCCGCCCTCCCGGAGTGTCGAAAGGAGGGGACGGCCGGGCCTTCCAGCCCCCGCCGTCGTCTCCCGCCGCTCGCCGTCCTCCCCCCCAAGCCATCACCGCCGTGGCCGCTCGTCGCGCAATGCAAGGTCCGGTGCGGCCGTCCCCCCGTGGATCGAGCGCAGCCTAGCGGCGCCCGGCGGTTCGCACCTTGACCGCGGTCAAGTCGGGTGGCGCGAGGCGGGGCGGCGGCTCAACCAGCGGCGCGGGCGAGCGCCGCTCGCAGCGCGTCGGGGGTGTTGCAGTTGGCGGTCACGCCCGGGTCGGGAACAGGCACCACCTCGACCGCGAGGCGGTGGAGCACGTCACGCAGCGTCGGCCCGGCCAGTTCGCCGGCGGCGATCCCCGCGGCGACCGCGCGGGCGAGCACGACCGGGTGGCCGTGCTTGCCGGCGAACGACGGGATCGCGGCGGGCGCGTCCGCCGCCGCCAGCGCCGCGATCGTGGCGGGGCGGACGAGCGGGTGGTCGACCGGGAGGATCACGGCAGCGGTCCAGCCGGCGTCCTCGAGCGCCCGCGCGAGCGCGAGGCGCAGCGAGTCGAACATCGCGAGGCCGGCGGTCGGGAGTTGCACCGTCATCAGGGCGGGGAGCGGCGGCGCGGCGACGCCGGGCGGCAGCGTCGCGACCAGCGGCGCTGCCCCCGCAGCGGCCAGGCAGTCGGCGCAGGCGGCGAGGAACGAGCGCGAGTCGGGGAGCGTCGCGAGCGCCTTCGGCATCCCGAAGCGCTCGCCGCGCCCGCCGGCGAGGATCACCCCCGCGAAACGCGGCGCCATGCCTCGGGGACCTCACCGTCGCGGTCGAGCCGGATCAGCTCGGCGACGATCGCGACCGCGATCTCCGCCGGCGTGACCGCGCCGAGGTCGAGACCGACCGGGCAGCGCAGCGAGGCGATCCGCGCCGCGCCGATCCCGGCCGCCGCGGCGTTGCGGCGAATCGCGTCGGCCTTCTTGCGCGAGCCGACCACGCCCACGCTCGCGTACCCGCGCGCCAGCGCGGCGACCGCCCAGGCGGCGTCGACGGCGGCGTCGCCGGTGGCGACGACCACGTGGGTGGACACCTGCTCCGGGCGCCGTTCGAGGACGCTCGGGTCGTCCGCCCGGATCGCCTCCACGCCGGTGACGGCCTCGCCGCCGCCGCTCGGCGAGGCGACCGCGACGAGGTAGCCGGCGGCCGCCGCCGCGGCGGCGAGCGCGGTGCCGACGTGCCCGGCGCCGACGACGAGCAGGCGCCGGGGCGGCGCGAACCGTTCCAGCATGAAGGTCACCATCCCTCCGCAGTTGGTCGGCATCTCGAGGCGGCGCACCGCCGGACCGCCGGCGAGCATCTCGCGCGCCGCCGCGAGCGCCGCGGCCTCGACCTCGCCGCCGCCGACCGTGCCGGTGTCGGCGCCCGCGGCGGTGATGACCATGCGGGCGCCCTCGCGGCGCGGCGCCGAGCCGGCGGCCGCGGCGACCGTGGCGAGCACCGCGATGCCGCCGCCGTCAACGATCTCGAGCAGTCGTCGCAAGCTCTGCATCGGGTTCCGCCTTGATCGCCTCGACCGCCCACGCGAACGGGTGCGCGTCGCCGAGCGCCGCGACGATCCGCGGCGGGGTGATCGGCAGGGTGTCGATCTCGACCCCGAGCGCGGCGCAGATCGCGTTGCGCACGGCGGCCGCCGCGGGGATGAACGACGGCTCGCCGATCCCCTTGGCGCCGTACGGGCCGCCCTTGCCGTCGCTCTCGACGATCGCGAGCTTAATCACCGGCGCGTCCGCCGCGGTCGGGATGAGGTAGTCGGTGAAGCTCGGGTTGGCGAGGCGGCCGCGGTCGACCTTGAGCTCCTCGGTCGTCCCCCAGCCGATCCCCTGCACCACGCCGCCGTGGATCTGCCCCTCGAGCGCGTCGAGGTGGAGCGCGCGGCCGACGTCGTGCGCCGCGGCCACCTCCTCGACCCGCACCAGGCCGAGCTCGGCGTCGACCGCGACGCGCGCGACGTGGCAGGCGACGGCGTAGAACTCGTACGGCGCACCGGTCCCGGTCTCGGGGTCGAAGCGGCGCGCGCGGGTGCGGTGCCAGCCGGTCGCGATCGGCTCGATGCGCCGCGCCGCCATCTCCGCCGCGACCTTCGCGACCGCGACGCGGCGCGCCGGCTCGCCCGCCACGCCGGCGAAGCCGCCGGCGAGCTCGACCTCGCGGGTGCGGCAGCCGAGCAGCGCGGCCGCGACCGGATCGAGCTTGCGCCGCAGCCGCCGCACCGCGTCGAGGATCGCGAGGCCCGACATGTGCGCGCCGCGCGACGCGACGGTGGGGCCGGAGTCGGCGACCGCGGTGGTGTCGGGCTGCCACACCTGCACCGCCGCGGGGTCGACGCCGAGCGCCTGGGCGGTGATCGTCCGGCAGGCGGTGAGGTTGCCTTGCCCCATCTCGGTGAGGCCGACGCGCACCACCACCGAGCCGTCGGGCTGGAGGATCACCACCGCGGAGGCGCGGTCGAGGCGTTGCCCGCCGTGGTGGAGGTTGCAGCCGTAGAGGGCGAGGCCGATGCCGAGCCCCTCGCGCAGCGCTCCGCCTCGCGACCCGATCCGGCCGTGGAACTCGTCCCAGCCGGCGAGCGCGGCGGCGCGGTCGAGGCACTCGCGGGCGAGCACCGGACGCGGCAGCCGCTGGCCAGTGCAGAGCGTGCGGCGGCGGTCGTCGAGGAGGTTGCGGCGGCGGAACTCGAGCGGGTCGAGGCCGAGCCGATGGGCCAGTTTGTCCATCGTCGCCTCCGCCGCCCACGTCACCTGGGGCGCGCCGAAGCCGCGGAACGCGCCGCCGAACAGGTTGTTGGTGTACGCCACGCGGGTGTCGACGCGCAGCGCCGGCACGTCGTACGGTCCGATCGCGGAGACGTTGGCGCGCTCGCCGACCACGGTCGAGATGCCGATGTAGGCGCCGGCGTCGAGCACCGTCTCGACCTCGGCGAAACGCAGCCGGCCGTCGCGGCCCGCGCCCCAGCGGTGGCGGACCACCATCGCGTGGCGCTTGGTCGAGGCCTGCATGTCGAGCTCGCGTGGGAGGATCAGGCGGACCGGGCGCCCGGTGTACCAGGCGAGCAGCGCGGCGCAGGCGGCGGGCTCGGACGGGTAGTCCTCCTTGCCGCCGAAGCCGCCGCCGGTCGGCGCCTGCTCCACGCGCACCGCGGCGAGCGGCAGCCCGAGCACGCGCGCGACCGCCTGCTGGACGTAGAACGGGCACTGGCAGGACGCGATGATCGTGATGCGCGCGCGCCCCTCCGGCACGGCGAGGCAACCCTGCGGCTCGAGGTAGGCATGCTCCTGGCCGCCGACCTGGTACTCCGCCTCGACCGTCACGTCGGCGCGGCCGGGGATCGCCTTCCCGCGGCGAACCACGAAGGTGCGGATCAGGTTGCCCGCCTCGTGCACGCGCGGCGAGGCGGGGTCGAGCGCCGCGACCGGATCGTGCACCGCCGGGAGCGGCTCGAGCTCGGCGCGGACGAGCCGCGCGGCGCGCCACGCCGCCTCCGGCGTGCGCGCCGCGACCAGCGCGAGCCGGTCGCCGACCATGCGCACTCGGTCGGTCACGAGCAGCGGCTGGTCGGCGAAGATCACGCCGACGAGGTTCTCGCCCGGGATGTCGGCGGCGGTGAGCACCGCCTCGACGTCCGGGCAGGCGCGCGCGGCGGCGGTGTCGAGCGCGGTCAGCCGGGCGGAGGCGAGCGGTGCGGTCGCGAGCGCGGCGTGGAGCATCCCCGGCATCGCGAGGTCGCCGACGAAGCGCGTCGCGCCGGTGGCCTTGGCGCGGGCGTCGGCGCGCTCGCCGCGGCCGCCGAGCGGCGCGCCGGCCGTTCGACGCGCGGCTGCCGTCGCGGTCGTTCGCGGGCTACGAGGCGCCATCGCCGTGTTTCCCCGTCGCGGCGGTGGCGAGCGCCTCGAGGACCTTGACGTAGCCGGTGCAGCGGCACAGGTTGCCGGCGAGCCGCCGCGCGTGCTCGTGCGGCCCTGCGCCGCGGGCCACGATCGCCGCGCCGGTCACCACCAGGCCCGGGGTGCAGAAGCCGCACTGCACGCCGCCGTGGGCGACGAGCGCCTCCTGGAACGGGTGGAGCTCGTCGCCGTCGCCGAGCCCCTCGACCGTGACCACCTCGTGGCCGTCGGCGGAGGCCGCCAGTACCAGGCAGGAGGTGACCGGGCGGCCGTCGAGCAGGACGACGCAGGCGCCGCACTCGCCGGCGCCGCATCCCTCCTTGGTGCCGGTCAGTCCGGCGTCCTCGCGCAGCAAGTCGAGCAGGCGCCGGCCCGGTGGCACCGCGAACGTGCGCTGGCGCCCGTTGAGGAGCAGCGAGACCGCGACGCGCGCCTCAGCCACCGGCCACCTCGCGCAGGAAGCGATCGAGCAGCACCGCGGCGGCGATGCGGCGGTAGCGTGCCGGCGCGCGCACGTCGTCGATCGGCGCGATGTCGAGCTGGAGCGCCGCCGCCGCGGCCCGCCGCGCCGCGGCGTCGGGACGGCGCCCGGCGAGCGCCGCCTCCGCGTGGCGGGCGCGGACCGGCGTCGGCGCGACCGAGCCGAGCGCGAGGCGCAGCTCGGCGATCGCGCCGTCGGCGCCGAGGACGGCGCGGCTCGCCAGGCTCACCACCGCGATCACTTGCTCCTGGCGCGGGCCCACCTTGACGAAGCGCTCGATCGTCCGCGCCCCGTCGCCCTGCCGCGGCAACGGCAGGCGGACGGCGAGGATCAGCTCGTCCGGCGCGAGGACCGTCCGGCCTGGTCCGCGGAAGAAACGGTCGATCGACACCCGGCGCCTGCCGGCCGCGCTGGCGAGGAGCAGCTCGGCCTCCGCGACCAGCAGCGCCGGCGCGGTGTCGGCGGCGGGCGAGGCGTTGGCGAGGTTGCCGCCGAGCGTGGCGCGGCACTGGATCGGCCAGGCCCCGACCTGGGCCGCCGCGGCGGCGAGCGCGGGGAACCCGGCGGCGACCCGGGGATCGAGGGCGATCGCCTCCATGGTGGTGGCGGCGCCGATCTCGAGGTACCCGTCGGTCTCTCCGGTGCCGCACATGCCGAGCGCGCCGAGGTCGACCAGCGCGTCGATCTGCCGGCGCCCGTCGCGCATCTGCACCACCAGGTCGGTGCCCCCGGCGAGCGGACGCGCGCCCGGGTGATCGGCGAGCAGCGCGAGCGCCTCCTCGACCGAGGCGGGGCGCAGCAGTTCGCCGATCGGGACGTCCATGCGGGACCTCGCTTTCGCCCTGCGGCCGCCGCTCGCGATCGTCACTGAGAGCCGTCTCAACACGCGGCGGCGGGGAGAAACACCCGTTGCAATTCTAGGTCGCGCGGCGGAGCTTGGGAAGCGCCCCTCGCCGCGCAAGCCGGCTCCCGCGAGACCGGCGCCGTTGTAGGCTGTTGCCGGCCCGGCGACGGGCGGGGAGGGCGGCGTGAGACGAGCGGTGATCGCGCTGGCGGCGGTGGCGGCGGCGGCGCCGGGGAGCGGACAGAGCCTGCGCCGGACGCCCGTGGTCCAGGTGGTCGAGCGGGTGCGCCCCGCGGTCGCCAACCTCACCGCGCGCCAGGTGGTGACGCGCCGGCGCTCGATCTTCGACGACCTGTTCCCCGAGTTCGGGCCGTCCGACCCGCGCGTCTACACCTCGCAGTCGCTCGGCAGCGGCGTGCTGATCTCCGCCGACGGGCTGATCGTCACGAACGAGCACGTGATCGAGGGCGCGGCCGAGATCAAGGTGCGGCTGGCCGACGGCAAGGAGCAGGACGCCGAGGTGATCGGCTCCGACGCGGACGCCGACCTCGCGCTGGTGCGCATCCCGGTCAAGGGCGCGCCGCACCTGCCGCTCGCCGAGCAGGACGACCTGATGATCGGCGAGACGGTGATTGCGATCGGCAACCCGCTCGGCCTCGAGAACACGGTCACCGTGGGCGTGCTCTCCGCCCGCGACCGCACCGTGAACTCGCCCAACACGCACCGCGTCTACACCGACTTCCTGCAGACCGACGCGTCGATCAACCCGGGCAACTCGGGCGGCGCCCTCGTCGACCTCGACGGGCGGCTGATCGGCATCAACACCGCGATCATCGGCGACGCGCAGGGGATCGGCTTCGCCATCCCCGCCCGGCGCGTCCGTCGCGTCGTCGACGACCTGCTGCGCTACGGCCAGGTGCAGCCCGCCTGGCTCGGCATCTTCGTTCGCACCCGCGGCGAGGGCCGCCGCGACCGCGGCGCCGGCGGCGGCGTGGAGGTCGCGGACGTGCTCGCGGGCTCGCCCGCGGCCGCGGCCGGCGTGCAGCGCGGCGAGCGGATCGTGAGCGGCAACGGGCGCGCGCTCGCGAGCCGCGACGACTACGCGACGCTGGTCGCGCAACTGGCGCCGGGCGACCGCGTGACGCTCAAGATCGCCGCCGAGGGGACGACGCGCGAGGTCGCGCTCCGCGCCGCGCGGCCGCCTGCGGACCTCGGCGAGCAGTTGCTGCAGCGCTTCGTCGGCGTGAAGCTCGCCGCCGACGGCGGGCGCCTGGAGGTGCGGAGCGTGGCGCGCGGGAGCGCGGCCGAGGAGGCCGGCCTCGAGCGCGGCGACGTCGTGCTGCAGGTCAACGGGCAGCGCGTGGCGAGCGTCGCCGACGTCGACCGCGTCCTCGCCCGCGAGCACACCCGCTCGTCGCTCCTCCTCGTCGTGCAGCGCGGCGCGTTCGCGTACCAGCTGCCGTTCCCGCTCTCCCCCTGATCGCAGCGAGGCGCTGGTCTATACTCGGCACGTGACGGAGCGTGCCTCCGGCGTCGTGACGGCGATGTTCGGACCCTTGGTGCGAGTGCAGGTGGGAGACGCACCGGTGGTCGTCCCGTCCCGCCGCAAGCTGCGCTGGCCCGCCGACGTCGAGGACCGCCGCCTGGTGGTCGGCGACCGCGTCACGCTCGAGGGGAAGCCACCGCAGATGGTGATCGCCGCGGTCGAGGCGCGCAAGACGACGCTCACGCGCCGGTCGCCCGGCGAGCGGCGCCAGCGGGTGATCGCCGCCAACGTCGACCAGGCCGTGGTGGTGATGGCGGCCGCCGCCCCCGAGCCGAACGCGCGGCTGCTCGACCGCCTGCTCGTCGCCTGCCACCACGCCGGGATCGAGCCGGTCGTGTGCTTCAACAAGATCGACCAGGGCACGCAGGCGATCGACGCCTGGATCGGCGACTACCAGGACGCCGGCTACGAGATCATGCTGGTCTCGGCGCGCACCTCGCGCGGCGTCGGCTGCCTCACCCGCCGGCTGGTCGGCCGCACGACGCTGTTCTGCGGGCCCTCGGGGGTGGGGAAGTCGGCACTCCTGAACGCCATCCACCCGGGCTACCGCCTGCGCGAGGGCTCGATCTCGGAGGCCACCGGCAAGGGGCGCCACACCACCACCACCGCGCAGCTCCTCCCGCTGCCGGGTTCCGGCTTCGTCGTCGACACGCCGGGCATCCGCGAGTTCGGCTTCTGGGACCTCCGCTCCGACGCCCTGCAGCGCTTCTTCCCCGACCTGCAGCGCGCCGCCGGCGAGTGCGGGTTCGCCAACTGCACGCACGTCAGCGAGCGATCGTGCGCGGTCCGCGCCGCGGTCGAGGGCGGCCGCCTCTCGGTGCGCCGTTACACCTCGTTCCTCAAGCTGCGCGAGGAGCTCGCCGAGGCGAGCTCCGCTTAGGGACGACGCGCTCCCAGCCGCGCCGCCGCCTATCCCGGTCCGGGCGTGAGGCTCGCGCCGACGCGCTCGGGCTGCCCGCCGCTGCGCCAGCGCCACAGCCCTTCCGCCGCGCCGAACAGCACCCCGCCGCCCTCGAGCGGCGCCAGCCCGAGCGCGGGCTCGGCGAGCTTGACGAGCGGCTCGACGCGCCGCTCCGGCAGCAGCACGCGCACCAGCGCCGGCTCGCACGGCGTCGAGACGCTGGCGAAGACCGCACCGCCCCGCGCCGCCAGCGACGCGCAGCAGGGCAGCGGCGCGACGCCGGGACGCACCTCGTTCTGCAGCGAGGCGAGCGACAGCTTCTCGCCGTCGGCGGCGAGGAGGAGGTCGGACTCCAGCCACGCCAGCCCGGCGTGGCCGTCGACGGCGAGCTCCGACACGCCCGAGTCGCGTGCCACCACGACCCTGCCGCCCGGCCAGCGCGCCGCCGCCACCGCCGCCCCGCCCGGGGCGATCGCGAGTTGACGGAACGCGCCGGGGACGACGAGCGCCGGCGCGACGTGCGCGTCGAGCGCGGCGCGCCAGAGCCCCTGCTCGTCGACGAACCACAGCTCGCCGCGCTCCGCCGCCACGGCGGGAAAGAGGAGCCAGCGCGGCCACGACAGCACGACCGCCTCGTCGCCGCTCGCCGAACGCCACACCACGTCGAAGCCGGCGCCCGGCCGCGGCCGGGTCGCGACGGTACCGCCCTCCTCACCGTCGCCGCGGCAGCCGGTGCGCATCGCGGGGAGAGGTACGGCGGTGAGCCACTCGCACATCCCGGCGGCGCCCTTCGCCCGCGCCTGCGCGGCGAGCGCGAGCCGCGCCCGCACGCCGGCCGCGCCGCCGACCTCGGCGAACGTGGCGACCCCGGCGGCGATCCGCCGCGCGAGGGCGTCCTGGGCGACCGCGTCGCGCTCGGCCTTGTCCTTCTCCTTCGGCATGCCGGCCTCGAGCGCCCGTTCGGTCGCCTTGCGAAGGGGGTGCGGCATGGGCGGGAACGACTTGCCGGCGTCGGCGGCCCAGGCGAGGAGGAAATCGAACGGTGCGCGACGCGCCCGCGCCGCGTCGCCGAACGCCTCCACCGCGAGCGCGGCGGCGTTGGCCACGCGCGGGCTCGCGCCGCCGACCTGGGACATGCGGACCAGCTTCGCCTTGCGCTCCTGCCATGGTTTCTCGAGGTCGGTCGACTCCTCGGCGAGCGCGGCGAGCGCGGGCATCACCTCCTTCGCCTCGAGCCAGTCGCGGACCGGCCGCAACGCAGGCGGCAGCTCGGCGAGCGCGAGCGACCCGGCGTCGGCCACCGCCTCGGCGAGCGAGAGCACCGCCTCGTCGCAGCGCGGGTCCGGCGGTGCCGGGCGGGAGCCGGCGACGAGGAACGCCGCCGCCAGACTGCGCGCCACCTCCTCGACCGTGGTGTTGTCGCTGCGCGGCAGGCGCAGCAGCGCGGTGCCGCCGTGCGCGACACTCGAGCACGCGTTGTTCTCCGTGCCGGTGACGAAGACCTGCAGCGCCCCGAGCGCGCCGGGCTCGGTCACGCCGCGGAGCTGCTCGCCGAGCGCAGCCTCGAGGCGGGCCTGGTCGAGGCTCGCCGTGGGCGGCGTGACCGCGGCCCACAGACCCTGCGAGAGGAGGAAGCAGGCGGCGAGGTCGGGGCTGTTCACAACCACGTCAGCGAACGGCCGCGGCTCCCAGGAGACGAGGTGGAGGGGAATGCGCTGCGCAGCTGGCTTTGCGGGCTGCTCCCCGGCGCCGAGCGCGGTGGCGGCGAGCGAAACGGCGACGAGGAGGCCGAAAACCGTGTCGAGCCCTTGACAAAGTCGGTTCACGGTCCGAATAATAGCGTAAGAATCGACTTCTCAAGGGAGGACGTGGAATGAACAAGTCAGAGTTGGCCGTGAAACTCGCGAAGAAGGTCGGTCTCACCCACGCCAAGTCCGCCGAGGTGGTCGACGCGATCTTCAACGCTCACAAGGGTATCGTCGCCGTCGAGCTGGTCGCGGGACGCAAGGTCACGATCCCCGGCTTCGGCACGTACGCGACACGGAAGCGCGCCGCGCGCCAGGGCCGCAACCCGGCCACCGGCAAGTCGATCACGATCGCGGCACGCAAGTACGTCACGTTCAAGGCGGGCAAGACGATGAAGGAGAAGCTGGCCAAGTAGGCCGGCGCGGCAAGGAGGATCGATGAACAAGACCGAGCTGATCACCAAGCTCGCGAAGAAGACGGGCCTCACCCAGGCCAAGTCCGCCGAGGCGGTCGACGCCCTGTTCAACGCCAACAAGGGGCTGATCGTCGCCGAGCTGGCCGGGCATCGCAAGGTGACGCTGCCGGGGTTCGGCGGCTTCACGGTGCGCAAGCGCGCCGCGCGCCACGGCCGCAACCCCGCGACGGGCGCCGCGATCAAGATCCCATCGCGCTCCTACCCGGCGTTCAAGGTCGGCAAGACGCTCAAGGAGAAGGTCGCCAAGTAGACGCTCGCGAAGGCGTAGGTGACGGGGCGCGGGGTTCCGCGCCCTTGTTGTTGGTGGAACGCCCGGGGCGGGTGGGAGCGGACTCCACGCGCATGCCCCGCGTCGCCGCTCGCCCTTCCCCTGGCCGGTGCGCGGCAGAAAGCGCCGGCGGCACTCGTTGCGGTCGACCGGGGGATCGTGGATCGCCAGCCGCCGCTCCGGTTCCACCGTCGTGGCCGCACCCTTGCGGACGGCGTTCGCGTTCAAAAGCGCGACGACCCTGCGGCGGATTGCCCCGGAAATGCGCTAAACACAAGATCTGGGGGCGGATCGCCCGGACCGCCCCAACATCTTGCGTCCCCGCCCTTGACAAGGGATTGGGGGCGCTCTAGATTCGATCCGAAAAGTTCAAGTAGTACTTGAACTCTAGTGGAAGGGGGATTCGGGATGTCTGCGGAACCTTCATCGCTTGCCATCGCCGCGGTGCGACGTCCCGACGCGCAGGGCGTCTCGGTGCGGCGTGTCTTCACCAACGGGGAGCGCCATCCCTTCGACCTCGTGCAGTGGGAGCGCCGCACCGCGCTGATCACCGGCAGCGACGGCGCGGTGGTGTTCGAGCAGGTCGACGTCGAGGTCCCCGACTTCTGGTCGCAGACCGCGACCAATATCGTCGCGCAGAAGTACTTTCACGGCCGGCTCGGGACGCCGGAGCGCGAGGACTCGGTGCGGGCGCTGATCTCGCGGGTGGTGACGACGATCGTCGGCTGGGGTCACACCGGCGGCTACTTCGCCGACGCCGATTCCGAGCGCGCCTTCGAGGAGGAGCTGACGCACCTGCTGCTGCACCAGATGGTGTCGTTCAACTCGCCGGTGTGGTTCAACGTCGGGATCGAGGCGCGGCCGCAGTGCTCGGCGTGCTTCATCAACTCGGTCAAGGACTCGATGGAGTCGATCCTCGACCTCGCCAAGACCGAGGGCATGCTGTTCAAGTTCGGCTCCGGCACCGGCTCCAACCTGTCGATCCTGCGCTCCTCGAAGGAGGCGCTCGCGGGCGGCGGGACCGCGTCCGGGCCGGTGTCGTTCATGCGCGGCTACGACTCCTTCGCCGGCGTGATCAAGTCGGGCGGGAAGACGCGGCGCGCGGCGAAGATGGTGATCCTCAACGTCGACCACCCGGACATCGTGCAGTTCATCCGCTGCAAGGCGGAGGAGGAGAAGAAGGCGCACGTGCTGATCTCCGCCGGCTACCCCTCGAGCTTCGACCAGGAGGGCGGCGCGTACGATTCGATCCAGTACCAGAACGCGAACCACTCGGTGCGCGTCACCGACGAGTTCATGCGCGCGGTCGAGGACGACGGCTGGTGGGAGACGCACGCGGTCACGACCGGCGAGGTGATGAGCCGGATCCGCGCGCGCGAGATGATGCGCATGATGGCGGAGGCCGCGTGGGTGTGCGGCGACCCCGGCATCCAGTACGACACCACCATCAACCGCTGGCACACGAGCAAGAACACGGGGCGGATCAGCGCCAGCAATCCGTGCTCGGAGTACATGTTCCTCGACGACACCGCGTGCAACCTCGCCTCGCTGAACCTGATGCGGTTCACCGACGAGGGCGGGCGCTTCGACACCGACTCGTTCCGCCACGCGGTCGACGTCTCGATCCTCGCGCAGGAGATCCTCGTCGACTTCGCCTCCTACCCGACGCCGCGGATCGGCGCCAACTCCCACGACTTCCGCCCGCTCGGGCTCGGCTACGCCAACCTCGGCGCGCTGCTGATGGCCGAGGGCCTGCCCTACGACTCCGACGAGGGCCGCGCCTACGCGGCTGCCGTCACCTCGCTGATGTGCGGCGAGGCGTACCTCGCCTCGGCGCGGATCGCCGAGGCGCTCGGGCCGTTCCCCGGTTTCGCGGTCAACCGCGAGCCGATGCTCGAGGTGATCGGCATGCACCGCGACGCCGCCCACCGCCTGCCGACGCGCGGCGTCGAGCCGGAGCTGCGGCGCGCCGCCACCTCGTGCTGGGAGGAGGCGTACCAGGCGGGGAGCCAGTTCGGCTACCGCAACTCGCAGGTGACCGTGCTCGCCCCCACCGGCACGATCGGCTTCATGATGGACTGCGACACCACCGGCATCGAGCCCGACCTCGCGCTCGTCAAGGTCAAGCGGCTGGTCGGCGGCGGCAGCATCAAGATCGTCAACCAGACGGTGCCGCGGGCGCTCGCCCGGCTCGGCTACGACGAGCCGACGCGCACCGCCATCCTCAAGCACCTCGAGGCGACCGGAACGATCGAGAACGCCCCCGGCCTCGACGCCGGGCATCTCGCCGTCTTCGACTGCGCGTTCAAGCCGATCGGCGGCAACCGCTTCATCCCGCCGCTCGGGCACCTGCGCATGATGGGCGCGGCGCAGCCGTTCCTCTCGGGCGCGATCTCGAAGACGGTCAACGTCCCCGAGGAGACCACGCCGGAGGAGATCGAGAAGCTCTACGTCGAGGGGTGGAAGCTCGGGCTCAAGTCGGTCGCCGTCTACCGCGACAACTGCAAGGGCTCGCAGCCGCTCGCCGCCGCAGGGCAGGTCAAGGTCGAGCCCGGCTTCCAGCCGGTGCGGCGCAAGCTCCCGGACGAGCGCGTGGCGATCACCCACAAGTTCTCGGTCGAGGGCCAGGAGGGGTACGTCACGGTCGGGCTGTACGAGGACCGCAAGCCGGGCGAGCTGTTCATTACGATGGCGAAGGAGGGCTCGACGCTCTCCGGCGTGATGGACGCCTTCGCCACCGCGATCTCGCTCACGCTGCAGTACGGCGTGCCGCTCGAGTTCCTCGTCAACAAGTTCTCGCACGTCCGCTTCGAGCCCGCGGGGTGGACCAACAACCCGCAGATCCCGTTCGCGAAATCGATCATCGATTACATCTTCCGCTGGCTCGCCGCGAAGTTCCTCGCCCCCGAGCAGCAGGCGGCGGTGGGCGTGCAGCCGCTCCCCGCCGAGGAGAACCGGCCGGCGGCGCCGCCCGCCCCCGAGCAGCCCACGCTGCCGGGACTGGTGGAAACCCCGGCCTCCGCCCAGCTGTTCGTCAACCAGGCCGACGCGCCGCCCTGCCCGACCTGCGGCATGATGATGGTGCGCTCGGGCGCGTGCTACAAGTGCGGCAACTGCGGCACGGTGTACGGCTGCAGCTAGACGAGTCGACGAGCAACCGACAGATGCGACGCCGGCGCTACGCAGCGCCGGCGTTCGATTTCATCCGCCGTGTGCCGGGCTCGAGGTCGAGCGCGGCCTCGAGGAAGCCGATCACGCGCGCGGCGAACCCCGGCTCGAGGTGGGGATCGGAGTGCCCGCGCCCGGCGATCCGCCAGCGCTCTGCGCGGCCGGCCGAGGCGCGCAGCAGC
Organism: Thermoanaerobaculaceae bacterium; assembly: GCA_035517415.1. Lineage (GTDB taxonomy): Bacteria > Acidobacteriota > Thermoanaerobaculia > Thermoanaerobaculales > Thermoanaerobaculaceae > DATIYW01. The sequence continues at coordinate 18,228 of DATIYW010000263.1, read as the reverse complement.
CGCTCGACGTCGCCGACCGGGACGACGCGGTCATCCTCGCCGTGGACCAGCAGGGCGCGCCCCGCGATCCGGCCCACGTGCCGCTCGGGGGCGAGCTCGTCGAACCGCACCCCGACGCGCCATTCGGCGAAGCGCATCGCGAGCGGCATGCCCAGGGCGAGCAGCGGATGCCCGAGCCCCATCGCCAGCATCGCCTCGCGCGGGTGGGCGAACGAGCCGACGGTGACGACGGCGCGGATGCGCGGCTCGTGCGCCGCGGCGTGGATCGCCGCGCTGCCGCCGATCGACAGGCCGAGCACCGCGATGCGCGCCGCGTCGACATCGGGGCGCGCCGCGAGGTAGGCGACCGCGGCGCGGACGTCCTCGGAGAACTTCCGCATCGAGGCGTGGCCGTCGCGGTCCGAGGCGCCGTGGTGGCGCGCGTCGAACGCGAGCAGGTGGAAACCCGCGGGGTGGAGCATCTCGACGTACGGCAGCATCCGCTCGCGGTTGCGGCCCCAGCCGTGGACGAGGACGACGGCGGAGCGGACGCCCACTCCCGCCGGGATCCACCAGCCGGCAAGCGAGCGGTGGTTGGCGGTCGGGACGCGCACCTCCTCGAACGGCAGGCCGAGCGCCCCCGGCGTGCGTCCCGGCGCGGCGCGCGGGTTGCGCCAGGCGAGCGCGAGTGCGGCGATCACCGCCGCCTGGTAGAGCAGCAAGGCGCCGCCGAGGACGAGCAGAACGACCATCGTGCCGGTCAACGCGGAGGCTGCTAAGCTCATTTCGAGGTTCGATCCTGAAGTTCGAGGAGGAAGCCGATGCCGACCTGGGTCTGCGGCAAGTGCAAGACCGAAGTGGCGGGGCGCTGCCGCCCCGCGGCCTGCCCGAAGTGCAAGGCGCCGAAGGACCAGTTCACGAAGAAGTAGCACCGTCTCGCGCAGTCACCCCGTCTTCAGGGGCGCCCGGAAGGCCATCATCCGGCGCCGCATTCAGCGGAGACCGAGCAGTTGGCGGATCTCCTCGGCCTTGGGTACGCGCCCCGCGAGCACAACGCCGCCGTCGATCGCCACGGCGGGGGTGGCCATCACGCCGAGTTGGGCCATGCGCTGGTACGACTCGACCTTGACGACCTCGCAAGCCAGCCCCGCCTCTTCGACGACGTGCCTGACGACGCGATAGGTCTCCTCGCAGCGCGCACAGCCCGAGCCCAGGATCTCGACCGTCTTGACGTTGTCTTCCATCGCGCGCTCCTTCAGAAGAGGAAGTTGAACACGTAGCCGACGACCAGGATGCCCGCGCCCACGACGCCGATGAACGTCGCGATCAGGCGAGGGCGAAGCACCTTCCGCAGGATGACCGTCTCGGGCAGAGAGAGCCCGATGACCGCCATCATGAACGCGAGCACGGTGCCGAGCGCGGCGCCCTTCTCGAGCAGCGCCTCGACGATCGGGATGATCCCGGCGGCGTTCGAGTACATCGGGATCCCGATCAGAACGGCGAGCGGTACCGCCCACCACGCGCCTCTGCCCATGAGCGAGGCCATGAAGTTCGTCGGCACCCAGCCGTGGATGCCTGCGCCCACCGCGATTCCGGCCAGCACGTAGGGCCAGACCTTTCCCACGATCTCGCCCACGGTCGCGACGCCAGTCCGCACCCGGCCCGGCCAGTCCGTTGGGCTCGCGTCGGCGCCGGCTGGCGTTCCCGTCACGTCGTACACCCACTCCTCGACGTGACGCTCCATCCCCAGGCGGCCGATCACCCAACCGGAGACCATCGCGATGGCGAGACCGGTTCCCATGTACACGGCAGCGACCTTCCAGCCGAACAGGCCTAACAGCAGCACGAGGGCGACCTCGTTGACCATCGGCGCGGCGACGAGGAACGAGAAGGTGACGCCGAGCGGCACGCCGCTGGTCACGAAGCCGATGAACAGCGGCACCGCGGAGCACGAGCAAAACGGGGTGACCACGCCGAGGAGCGCCGCCAGCACAGTGCCGACCGGCTCACGGGTGCCTGCGAGGACGCGGCGGGTGCGCTCGGGCGTGAAGAACGTGCGGACGACGCCCACGGCGAAGACGACGAGGGCGAGAAGCAGCAGCACCTTCGGGGCCTCGAAGACGAAGAACTCGACCGCGGACGCGAGAGCGGTTCCGCGCCGCAGCCCAAGAACGTCAGCGGTGATCCAGCGCGAGAGCGCAGGCAGGCTCAGGTAGCAAGCCACCCACAGCACCAGCGCCGCAAGCCCGGTGACCATGATCGCGCCGAGGCCCGGCCGCGATCGCAGCGCCGGAGCTCGCGCGGTCCCATGGCGCTGGGCGGCCAGCTCCCCGCTCACGTCCGCCGCCGCCTTCCCCTCAGCATCGTTTGCCCGCCCCGCACGTGAGCACGTCCTCAGGCGCTCAGTCCGGCCGGCGCGCCGCAACCTTGACCGAGACGACCGCCTCGGCCGCTGCGCGCACGTCCTCGCGGCCGATCGACGGATCGCCGAGGACCGCGAGCTCGGACGCGTCCGGGTTCGACGACCCGATCGGGTAGGTCGCTTCCGCCAGCACCTCGACGTCGGCGAAGCCCGCGGCACGGATGGCGGCGAGGTAGTCGGCCTTGAGCATCGCGCCGGCGACGCAGCCGGCGTAGGCCGCCACCGAGCGGGCGATGCTCGCGGGCAGCGGGCGCGCCAGCACGAGGTCGGAGACCATCAGGCGGCCGCCCGGCTTGAGCACGCGCAGCGCCTCGCGGAACACGCGCGGCTTGTCGGTCGAGAGGTTGATCACGCAGTTCGAGATCACCATGTCGGCGGTGCCGTCCGCGACCGGCAGGTTCTCGATCTCGCCGAGACGGAACTCGACGTTGCCGACCCCGTCGCGCGCCGCGTTCTCGCGCGCCCGCGCGAGCATCTCGTGGGTCATGTCGACGCCGATGACGCGGCCCGACGGGCCCACCCGCTGTGCGGCGAGGAAGCAGTCGAACCCGGCGCCCGAGCCGAGGTCGACGACCACCTCGCCCTGCTTGAGCGCGGCGAAGGCGAGCGGGTTGCCGCAGCCGAGGCCGAGGTTCGCTCCCTCCGGGACGGCCTTCATCTCCCGCTCGCTGTACCCGATCGCCCTGCTGATCGCCACCGGCGGCGCCTGGCCGCAGCAGCCACCGAGGCGCTCGGCCTTCTCCTTGGCGGAGGCCTGCCCGCGGGCGATGTTCGCGTAGTGCTCCCGAACCGAGGTCTTGACGTCCTTGGCTTCCATCCTGTCACCCTCCTTGTGCTACTGGCGCCAGCGCGGTGCGGAAGTACCGGCGCTGGAAGTAGAGCGCGACGTTCACCAGGCCGATCAGCGCCGGGACCTCGACCAGCGGCCCGATCACCGCGGCGAACGCCGCGCCCGAGCTGATGCCGAACACGGCGACCGCGACCGCGATCGCGAGCTCGAAGTTGTTCGACGCCGCCGTGAACGACAGCGTCGCGGTCTTGCCGTAATCCGCCCCGACCGCCCTCCCCATCCAGAAGCTCACCAGGAACATCACCACGAAGTAGATCAGCAGCGGCACCGCGATGCGCAGCACGTCGAGCGGGATGCGGACGATCAGCTCGCCCTTGAGGGAGAACATCACCACGATCGTGAACAGCAGGGCGACGAGCGTGATCGGCGAGATTCGCGGGATGAAGTCGCGGTGATACCACTCCTTGCCCTTCGCCTTCACCAGCACCAGCCGAGTGAGCATCCCGGCGAGGAACGGGACGCCGAGGTAGACGAACACGCTCTTCGCGATCTGCCCGATCGTCACCTCGACGATCGCGCCCGAGAGGCCGAAGAGCGGAGGGAGCTTGGTGATGAAGATCCAGGCGTAGACCGAGTAGAACAGCACCTGGAACACCGAGTTGAGGGCGACCAGCCCGGCGGCGTACTCCGAGTCGCCCCTCGCCAGCTCGTTCCACACGATCACCATCGCGATGCAGCGCGCCAGGCCGATCATGATCAGGCCGACCATGTACTCGGGGTAGCCGCGCAGGAAGGTGATCGCGAGGACGAACATCAATATCGGTCCGATCACCCAGTTAGCCACCAGCGACAGGCCCAGCACCTTCCAGTTGCGGAAGACCTCGCCCAGCTCCTCGTAGCGCACCTTGGCGAGCGGCGGGTACATCATGAGGATCAGGCCGACCGCGATCGGCAGGTTGGTGGTGCCGACCGAGAAGCGGTTCCAGAACCCGGCCACCCCCGGCACGAAGAACCCGAGACCCACTCCGACCGACATCGCGGCGAAGATCCACGCCGTCAGCCAGCGGTCGAGGAACGAGAGGCCGGCCGCGACGCGCTCGGTCATCCGTCCGCCCTCCGGCGCGGCTGCGGCGGCGGGCAGCAGCGCTCCCGCAGCGCCGCGAGGTCGAACTCCGGCCGACAGAGCGCCTCGACCGGCACCTTGGCGAGGCCCTTGAGCAGCGCCGCGTCCTCGAGGATCTGGCGATCTCGCGCCACCGCGGGCCACAACGCGGCCAGCGCCGCCTCGGCCGCCCCCTCCGCCGCGAGCCGGTAGTGGACCCAGCGGCCCTGCTTGCGCTCGGCGACCAGCCCCGCGTCCTTGAGCTCGCCGAGGTGGGCGGAGATCGTCGAGGGCGCCAGCCCGATCACGGCGTTCAATTGGCAGACGCAGAGCTCGCCGGCGCGTAACATCGCGAGGAGGCGCACGCGGACCGGGTGCGCGAGCGCCTTGTGGATCCGGATCGCGAGGTCGAGCGAGGTGGGGTTCATTTCGTCACCACGCGAAATATAGTATCGACTCGCGGTGTTGTCAAGGGAGCCGGCAGAGCCGGACGGAGGCCACCATGAGCGAACCCGCTGGCATGCGTCGCGTCCTGATCCTGTGCACCGGCAACTCCTGCCGCTCGCAGATGGCGGAGGGGTGGGTGAAGCACCTCCTCGGTGACCGGTGGGAAGCCCACTCGGCGGGCACGCACCCGGCCGGCGGCGTGGCCCCGCTCGCGGTGCGGGCGATGGCGGAGGCGGGCATCGACATCTCGGGGCAGACGCCCAAGCACTGGGAGGCCTTCCTCGTCCAACCCTGGGACCTGGTCGTGACGGTCTGCGACCACGCGCGTGAGAGCTGCCCGGTCTTCCCCGCCGCCGGGGAGCAAATCCACGTCTCCTTCCCGGATCCGATCCTCGCCACCGGCAGCGTCGAGGAGCAGCTCGTCGCGTACCGGGCGGTGCGCGATGCGATCCGCGACCGGCTCGTCCCCGAGATCGCCCGCCGCGGCTGACCCGGCGCCGCATTCCGGCGCTCTCCCGATCCGGACTAGACTGCGCGGCATGGCGACCTCGCGGCCTCGGTGGTCCACGCTCTCCGCCCGCCGTGGGGCCGTCCCGGCCGCCTCACTTGCGCTCGTCGTCGCGCTCATGCCCGCGCCGGCGGACGCGGGTGGCGCCGGCCGCGCCTCCGCGCCAAGCTCGACGCGAGTCGGGGCGGTTGCGTCGTCCGCCCCGGCGGCCACGGCGGCGGGGCTCGCCGTGCTGCGCGATGGAGGCAATGCCGCCGACGCGGCGGTGGCGACCGCGCTCGCGCTCGCGGTCGTCCACCCGCTGGCGGGAAACCTCGGCGGCGGCGGTTTCGCCGTCGCCCGCTTCGGCGCAACCACGGCGGCGCTCGACTTCCGCGAGACCGCGCCGCAGGCGGCGACCGCGGGGATGTACCTCGGCCCCGACGGCAGGCCGGTCGCGGAGCGCTCGCTGGTCGGGCCGCTCGCCGCCGGCGTGCCCGGCTCGCCGGCCGGCTTGCGCGAGCTGCACCGCCGCTTCGGCCGCCTGCCCTGGGCGGAGGTCGTCGCGCCCGCGGTGCGGCTGGCGGGCGACGGCTTCGTCGTGACCGAGCGGCTGCACGGGGAGCTGGAGCGCTCGCGCGAGCTGCTGCTGCGCTTCCCGGCGACGGCCGCGGTGTGGCTGCCGGACGGGAGGGCGCCGTCCGCCGGCTCTCTGATCCGCCTGCCGCGGCTCGCGGCCACGCTCGAGGCGTACGCGAAGCACGGACCGCCCGCGATCATGGCCGGGCCGGCCGCGGCCGCGATCGTCGCGGCGTCGGCGGCGGGCGGCGGCATTCTCACGCGCGCCGATCTCGCCGGGTACCGCGCGGTTTGGCGCGAGCCGCTGCGCTTCGATGCGTTCGGCTGGGAGCTGGCGTCGATGCCGCTGCCGTCCTCGGGCGGGATCATCCTGGCGCAGACCTGCGGCGTGCTCGAGCGGCTCGGCTGGCGCGAGCTGCCGCGCGGCGGTGCCGACCGCGCCCACCTGCTCGCCGAGACGTTCCGCCGCGCCTTCGCCGACCGCTTCCTGCTCGGCGACCCGGCGACCACGCTCGCCGGCCCGGCGCAGCTCCTCGATCCCGCGTGGCTGACGCGCCGCGCCGGCGAGATCGACCGCTCCCGTGCGACGCCCTCGGACGAGGTGCGGCCGTGGCCCGCGCGGGCGCGAGGCGAGCGGCCGGAGACGACGCACCTCTCGGTGGTCGACGCGGACGGCAACGCGGTCGCGCTCACCACCACGCTCAACGGCGCGTTCGGCTGCGGTCTGCTGGTGCCCGAGCTCGGCTTCCTCCTCAACAACGAGATGGACGACTTCGCCGCGGCGCCCGGCTCGCCCAACCTGTACGGCCTCGTCCAGGGCGAGGCCAACGCGATCGCGCCGGGCAAGCGGATGCTCTCGTCGATGAGCCCGACCGTGGCGTGGCGCGGCGGCGAGGTGCTCGCCCTCGGCTCCCCGGGCGGGTCGCACATCCCCACCGCGGTGGCGCAGGTGCTGCTCGACGTGCTGGTCGACGGCGACCCGCTCGAAGCGGCCGTCGCCCGCCCCCGCCTCCACCACCAGTGGCTGCCCGACGAGCTCGCGGTCGAGGCGGGCGCGCTCGACCCCGGAGCGGCGGCGGAGCTCGAGCGCCGCGGGCAGAGAGTGCGTCCGAGTGCGCGGCTCGGCGAGGTGGAGGCCGTGCGGCGCTTCCCGGACGGGCGCTGCGAGGCGGCGGCGGACCCGCGCGGTCCGGGCGCGGCGGGCACGGTCGAACTGCCTCCGCGGAACTGAAACCGCGACGCATTCGGACAGGCGGCGCCCACCCCTGGGTTACAATGCGCGGCGTGGTCGGCGCCCGGGGAGCCGGCCGCGGCCGGGAGGGCCCTGGTGGCGACCGCGTTGGCGCCGGCGGCGATGTCGGCGCAGGCGTTCAAGGATCGGTTCCTCTACTACCTCCGCTACCTGCGCGGCCTGGAGCTCGAGGCGGCGCGGCCGGAGGACCTGCTCGCGGCGCTGCAGTTCACGATCCGCGAGAACCTGATCGACCGCGCGCTCGCCACCGGCCACCGCTGCGAGAAGCTCGCGCCGAAGACGGTCCACTACCTCTCGCTCGAGTACCTGCTCGGCCGGCTGGTGGAGAACAACCTGATCGCCACCGGGATGCGCGAGGTGGCGGAGCGGGCGATGGCCGACCTCGGGCTCGACCTCGAGCGCATCGTCGACGAGGAGCCTGACCCAGGCCTCGGCAACGGCGGCCTGGGCCGGCTCGCGGCGTGCTTCCTCGAGTCGCTCGCCACCCTCGACTACCCGGCGTACGGCTACGGCCTGCGCTACTCGTTCGGCATCTTCCGCCAGGAGTTCGAGCAGGGTTGGCAGCGCGAGCGCGCCGACAACTGGCTCAAGGGCGGCTACCCGTGGGAGATCGCGCGCCGCGACCTGACCGTGCCGGTGCGCATCGGCGGGAGCGCCGCGCCGGGGGGCGGCTGGAGCGGCGCCCACACCCTCTACGGCGTGCCCCACGACGTGCTGGTCGCCGGCTACGGCACCGCGACGGTGACCGTGCTGCGGCTGTGGAAGGCGCAGGCGCCGGACGAGTTCGACTTCGACGTGTTCTCCAAGGGCGACTTCCTCGCCGCGGTCGCCGGCCGCGAGCGCGCCGAGGCGGTGACCAAGGTGCTGTACCCGTCCGACGAGGCGGAAGCGGGGCGCGAGCTGCGCCTGACGCAGGAGTACTTCCTGGTGGCGTGCTCGGTCGCCGACGTCATCCGCCGCTTCCGCGCCCGCCACGGCGAGCGCTGGGAGATGTTCCCCGACCGCGTCGCGTTCCAGCTCAACGACACCCACCCGGCGCTCACCGTCGCCGAGCTGATGCGCGTGTTCGTCGACGTCATCGGGCTGCCCGCCGACCAGGCGTGGGCGCTGACCAAGGCGAGCTGCGCCTACACCCAGCACACGGTGCTCGCGGAGTCGCTCGAGACCTGGCCGGTCGACCTGATGCAGCGCCTTGTGCCGCGCCACGTGCAGATCGTCTTCGACATCAACAAGCGCTTCCTCGACCGCGTCGCGTCGCGCTACCCGGGCGAGACCGGCCGCATGCGCCGCGTCTCGCTGGTGCAGGAGGACGGCGGGCGCCGGATCCGCATGGCCCACCTCGCGGTGATCGGCAGCCACCGGGTCAACGGCGTGGCGCGGCTGCACACCTCGCTGCTGCGCAAGGACGTCTTCCCCGAGCTCGCCGAGCTGTGGCCGGAGCGCTTCGTCTCGATCACCAACGGGATCACGCCGCGCCGCTGGCTGCTCGCGTGCAACCCGCGCCTGGCCGCGGCGATCAGCGCGCGCATCGGCGACGGCTGGGTGCGCGACCTCGAGCATCTCGGCCGGCTGCGGCCGTACGCCGAGGACCCCGAGTTCGTGCGCGAGTTCGCCGAGATCAAGCGCGCCAACAAGCGCGACCTGGTCGCGGTGGTGCGCGACCTGACCGGCACCGAGGTCGACCCCGACTCGCTCTTCGACGTGCAGATCAAGCGCCTGCACGAGTACAAGCGGCAGCTCCTCAACGCCATGCACATCATCGCGCTCTACCAGCGCTTGAAGGCCGACCCCGCCGCCGCGGTGACGCCGCGGACCTTCATCTTCGGCGCCAAGGCGGCGCCCGCCTACCGCATGGCGAAGCTGGTGATCAAGCTGATCAACTCGGTCGCGGAGGTGGTCAACCGCGACCCGGCCGTCGCCGGCAAGCTGAAGGTGGTGTTCCTCCCCGACTACCGCGTCACGATCGCCGGCCAGGTGATCCCCGCCGCCGACCTCTCGGAGCAGATCTCCACCGCCGGGATGGAGGCGTCGGGCACCGGCAACATGAAGCTCGCCCTCAACGGCGCCCTCACCATCGGCACGCTCGACGGCGCCAACATCGAGATCCGCGACGCGGTCGGCGCCGACAACATCCTCATCTTCGGCCACACCGCCGAGCAGGTCGCCGAGCTGCGCGCCTCGGGGCGCTACGACCCGTGGGAGCTGTACCGCCGCGACCCGGTGCTGGCGCGCGTCGTCGACTCGCTGCGCGACGGCGAGTTCGTCGGCGGCGACAAGGAACTGCTCAAGGAGATCTGGTCGGCGCTGATGGAGCGCGGCGACCGCTTCCTCCACCTCGCCGACTTCCGCTCCTACGCCGACACCCAGGCGCGCGCCGGCGAGCTGTTCCGCGACCGCGCCGCCTGGGCGGCGATGGCGATCCGCAACGTCGCCGCGATGGGCCGCTTCTCCTCGGACCGCGCGATCCGCGAGTACGCCCGCGAGATCTGGAACCTGTCGCCCCTCCCCGCCGACTGAGCCGGGCGCGCCTACTTCACGTAGCGCTGCCGGATGGTCGGGATCAGGTACTGCGAGAAGGCGCGGTCGAGGTCGTACTGCGGCGCGTAGCCCCAGTCGGCGCGCGCCGCCGAGTCGTCGACGTCCGCCGGCCAGGCGTCGACGATGCCCTGGCGTTTGACGTCGACGGCCCAGCTGATCTCGGCGCCCGGGAAGGCGTCGACCACGATCTTGCGGATCTCCTCGGCCGAGGGGTTGAACGCGCCGACGTTGTACACGGTGTGGTTGAGCGCGCCGCGGGGGGCGGCGGCGAGCTTGAGCAGGGCCTCGATCGCGTCCGGCATCGCCATGAACGGGATGCGCGTGTCGGGGCGGACGAAGCAGGCGTAGGGCTTGCCCTGCGCCGCGGCGTGGATCATCTCGGGCGCGTAGTCCGAGGTGCCGCCGGAGGGCACCGTCACCGCCGAGATCAGGCCGGGGAAGCGCAGGCTGCGGAAGTCGACCTTGCCGGCGAGGTTCTCCGCCGCGAGCTGCTTGTAGCGCTTCGCGTAGTAACGGCCCATGTGCTCGCAGTAGAGCTTGTTGCAGCCGTACATCGTGGTCGGCTTGGTCCACTCGTTCTCGTTCACCTTGCCGACGCGCGCCTTGGTCGCGACGTCGGGCAGGCCGTAGGCGGCGATCGACGACGGGTAGAGGAAGACGACCGGGCGGCCGTGCGACTCGCCCTGCTTCTGGGCGAACTCGAGCAGGTCCATCGTCCCCTCGACGTTGACGCGGTGCGCCGTCATCGGCGTGAACTCGCTGCGGGTCGAGAGCAGCGCGGCGAGGTGGAAGACGCGGTCCACCTCGTACTCGGCGATGACGCGCTCGAGCAGGTTGGTGTCGAGGATCGAGCCGATCAACTCCTGGTGGACGAGCGCGGCGAGCGGCGGGTCGAGCGGCTTGACGTCGAGCGTGATGATCGGGTGGTCGGGGTCCTGGGAGAGGCGGTGGATGAGGCCGTGGCCGATCTCGCCCGAGGCCCCGGTGATGAACACGACGCTCTTGCGCAGCATGGGATCCCTCCTCGCCGCTGCCCCGGCGCCGCCGGCGGCGCGTGAAAATTAGCACAACCGCGGCGGCCGCCCAATCGATCCCGGACCGCGGCGTGCGAAGCCGCTCGTCGTGTCTGCGCCGGACCCTGGATCCTGGCCCCCGGCCCCTGTCTTCAGGCGACGGTGACGTCCTTGCAGAGGTAGACGTCCTGGATCGCGTGGAGCAGCTCGACGCCCTGCGCCATCGGCTTCTGGAACGCCTTGCGCCCCGAGATCAGCCCCGAGCCGCCAGCGCGCTTGTTCACCACCGCGGTCACCACCGCGTCGGCGAGGTCGTTCTTGCCCGAGGCGCCGCCGGAGTTGATCATCGGCACGCGGCCGAGGTAGCAGTTGACCACCTGCCAGCGCGTCCACTCGATCGGGTGGTCGGCGGCGAGCTTGGAGTAGACGAGCGGGTTGGTGTGGCCGAACTTGATCGCGCCGAAGCCGTTGTTCGACTCCGGCAGCTTCTGCTTGATGATGTCGGCCTCGATCGTCACGCCGATGTGGTTGGCCTGGCCGGTGAGGTCGGCGGCGACGTGGTAGTCGACCCCATCCTTCTTGAACGCGGGGTTGCGCAGGTAGCACCAGAGCACGGTGAACATGCCGAGCTCGTGCGCCGCCGAGAACGCCTCCGAGACCTCCTGGATCTGCCGCCGCGACTCGGCCGAGCCGAAGTAGACCGTCGCGCCGACGCCGGCCGCACCCATCTCGAACGCCTGCTCGACGCTCGCGAACAGCGTCTGGTCGTAGGTGAGCGGGTAGGTGAGCGTCTCGTTGTGGTTCAGCTTGACGATGAACGGCAGCTTGTGGGCGTAGCGGCGCGCCACCGCGCCGAGCACGCCGAGCGTCGAGGCGAAGCCGTTGCAGCCGCCCTCGAGCGCGAGCTTGACCAGGTTTTCGGGGTCGAAGTAGAGCGGGTTGGGCGCGAACGACGCCGCCCCGGAGTGCTCGATCCCCTGGTCGACCGGCAGGATCGAGACGTAGCCGGTGCCGGCGAGGCGTCCGGTGCCGAACAGCCAGGCGAGGTTGCGCAGCACGCCGACCGGCCGGTCGGAGGCGACCACCACGCGGTCGACGAAGTCCGGCCCGGGGAGGTGGAGCATCGTCTTCGGGATCCCTTTCGCCTGGTAGTCGAGCAGCGTCGCCTTCTCGCCGAGCGCCTTGCGGATCGCGTCGATCATGGTGGGTTCCTCCGTCGCCGGGATTCTAGCGCCGAAGCGCGCGATGGGCTGGGAGGCCGTCACCCCGCGTCGGGTGGGGCGACGCCGAGAGCGTCGAGTGCTGCCCGCAGCCGCGGCGGCAGCGGCGCGACGAGGATGCGCTCGGAGGTGGAAGCGGTCGGCGGCAGGTGCAGGCGCCAGGCGTGGAGCAGCGTGTGCGGCGGCGAGAGCGCGGCGCGCAGGGCGGCGTCGCGCACGCCACGGTGCCGCGGCCCGCCGTAGAGGTCGTCGCCGACCACCGGGTGCCCGGCGTGGGCGAGGTGGACGCGGAGCTGGTGCGTGCGCCCGGTGGCGGGCTCGAGTCGCAGCAGCGCGACGTGCGGCGGTCGCGCGAGCGTGGTGTAGTCGGTGATCGCGGCGCGGCCCTCCGCGGCGACGACCATGCGCCGGCGGTCGCGGCGGTCGGGCGCGAGCGGGAGCTCGTAGCGGCCCGCCGCCGGCCGCGGGTGCCCCCACACGAGCGCGAGGTAGGTGCGGTGCGCCGCGCGGGAGGCGAAGACGCGGGCGAGGTCGCGGTGCGCCTCCTCGTCGCGGGCGAGGAGCACGAGGCCCGAGGTGCCGACGTCGAGCCGGTGCACGAGGAGGAGCGAGTCGGCGGCGAGGCCGAGCGGGTCCCGCACCGCCGCGGGCAGCGCGGCGAGCAGCCGCTCCACCGCCGCCTGCGGCTGGGCGCGCCGCGTCGCCAGGCTCACGCCCGGCGGCTTGTCGATCGCGACGAAGCGCTCGTCGGCGTAGATGACGCCGGCCTGCTCCACCCGTGCAGCATGCCATGAAGACCGGGATCCGGGGACCGGGGTCCGGGGTCCGAACCACACCGACCTTCGCCTCCTTGGAACTTGACCGGAAGCCCCCGACTTTCCTCGTCGGAGCCCGGACCCCGGACCCCGGACCCCGGACCCCGGACCTCGGACCCCGGACCCCGCACCCCGGACCCCTGGTGCTAACGTTCCCCGGTGGACACCCTGGTCGTCGTGGTCTTCGTCGGGGTCTACCTCGGCATGGTGCTGGGGCGGATCCCCGGCCTCGCGCTCGACCGCACCGGCGTCGCGCTGCTCGGCGCGCTGGTGCTGGTGGCGTCGGAGCGGATCCAGCCCGCCGCGGCCTGGAACGCGGTGGACGTGCCGACGATCGCGCTGCTGTTCGGGCTGATGGTGGTGTCGGCGCAGTTCCGCCTCGGCGGGTTCTACGGCGCCCTGACGCGGCGGCTGGCGGCGGCGCAGGTGTCGCCGCCGCGGCTGCTCGCGCTGCTGGTGGCCACCGTCGGCGTGCTCTCGGCGCTGCTCGCCAACGACATCGTCTGCCTCGCCGTCGCGCCGCTGCTGGTCGAGGGGTGCGCGCGGCGCGGCCTCGACCCGGTGCCGTTCCTGCTCGGGCTCGCCTGCGCCGCCAACGTCGGCTCGGCGGCGACGCTGATCGGCAACCCGCAGAACATGCTGATCGGCCAGTCGCTCCACCTCGACTTCGCGCGCTACCTGCTCGACGCGCTGGTGCCCGCGGGGGTCGGCCTCGCCGTGGTGTGGGCGGTGATCTGCCTCGCGGCGCGCGGCGCGTGGGGCGGGCACACGCCGGTCCCCGCGATCGAGGAGCCGGGGCTCGACCGCTGGCAGACCGAGAAGGGCTTCCTCGTGCTCGCGCTGCTCCTCGCCGGGTTCCTCTTCACGCCGGTGCCGCGCGAGGTGCTGGCCCTGGCGGCGGCGGCGGTGCTGCTGACGAGCCGGAGGATGGCGTCGCGCCGCATCCTCGCGCTCGTCGACTGGCACCTGCTGGTGCTGTTCGTCGGGCTGTTCGTGGTCAACTCCGCGCTCGCCGGCTCGGGCGCGCTCGCCGCCGCCGAGCGCGGTCTCGCCGCGGCGGGCGTCGACCTGGCGCGGCCCGCCTGGCTGTTCCCGGTCACGGTCGTGCTCTCGAACCTGGTGTCGAACGTGCCGGCGGTGATGCTGCTGCTGCCGCAGGCGACGCACCCCTTGGCGGGGCCGGTGCTCGCGCTCGCCTCGACGCTGGCTGGGAACCTCCTCGTCGTCGGCAGCATCGCGAACGTGATCGTGATCGAGCAGGCTGGAGCGCTCGGTGTCATGGTCTCGTGGCGCACCCACGCGCGCATCGGCGTCCCGGTCACGCTCGCGACGCTCGCCGTGGCCGCCGGCTGGCTCTGGCTCCGCGCCGCCTGAGGTCCGCGCGGCGCGCGCTGGCGCCCCCTTGACATCCATGATTTGTGCCTTATCTTTTAAGCGACATGGACACTGACGTCTCGTCCGACCAGCCTCCAAGTAGTACCAGCCTCGCGAGAGAGTTCTTCGCGGCCGCGGGTGAAGTATCCCCCATCGCGGCCGCCGCTGCTTTTACCTCCTCCAGAGAGCACACCGCCGGGTCCGGTGCCGACCGCCGCGGCCCGCGATGCAGCTCGGGCGGGGCCACAACCTAAGGGACGCGAGCGATGCTCCCGCCGCCCTTGGGGCGCTCCCGCCGGGCCGGCTCCGGATGGCCCATAGAGCAGCGAGCTATAGAGAGTCTGCGTCCCCTTCTGCTCTGCCTCACGACAGTCGATCCCGAATCCTCCCGTCACGGAGGTAGGAGACCATGAAAGAAAACACCGTTCCTGCCGAACCTCTCATAGGTGGCGCGCGGCGCGACGAGATTTGCCGGATCTTCGGCGAGTCTTACGACCCCGCGCGCTGGCACGACTGGCGCTGGCAGATGCGCCGTCGTCTGATCAAGCCGGAGCACTTCGAGAAGCTGCTCCGGCTCTCCCCGGCGGAGCGCCGCGGGCTCGCCCTCTCGCAGGAGAAGTTCGCGGTCGCGGTCACCCCGCACTTCGCCGAGCTGATCGACCCGAACGACCCGTTCGACCCGATCCGGCTGCAGGTGGTGCCGCGCGAGGAGGAGCTGATGGTCGGTCCGGGCGACATGACCGACCCGTGCGGCGAGGATCACGACAGCGTGGTCGAGGGCCTCGTCCACCGCTACCCCGACCGCGTCCTGCTCCTGGCGCTCGACACCTGCGCCGCGTACTGCCGCTACTGCACGCGCTCGCGCCTGGTCAGCCAGGGCGAGCTCGACCCGCTGCCCCGCCGCCTCGACCGTATCGTCGAGTACCTGGCCGAGCACACCGAGGTGCGCGACGTGCTGCTCTCCGGCGGCGACCCGCTGCTGATGTCGGAGGACCGCCTCGACGACCTGCTCGGCCGGCTGAGCGCGATCCCCCACATCGAGTTCCTCCGCATCGGCTCGCGCGTCCCCGGCTTCCTGCCGCAGCGCATCACACCGGAGCTGGTTGCGGTGCTGCGCAAGCACCGCGTCTGGCTCTCGCTCCACTTCTGCCACGCGCGCGAGATCACGCCCGAGGTCGCCGAGGCATGCGACCTGCTCGCCGACGGCGGCATCCCGCTCGGCGCCCAGACCGTCCTCTTGAAGGGCGTCAACGACGACGTCCAGGTTCTGAAGGACCTCTTCCACGCGCTGCTGCGCGTCCGCGTCCGCCCGTACTACCTCTACCAGTGCGACCCGGTGGTCGGCACCGGCCACCTCCGCACCTCGGTGGAGAAGGGGATGGAGCTGATGGAGGGGCTGCGCGGCCACACCACCGGCTACGCCGTGCCGACTTACGTGATCGACGCCCCGGGCGGCGGCGGCAAGGTGCCGATCCAGCGCGAGACGATCGTCTCGTACGAGAATGGGACGGCGATCCTGAAGAACTGGGCGGGAAGCAGCTACAGCTACGTCGACCCGGCATAGCGCGGCCCCCCGCATGGCGCTCCGCATCGGTCTCGTCTACGACCTGAAGGACGACTATCTCCGCGCCGGCTTCTCGCCCGAGGCGGTGATGGAGTTCGACAGCGAGGACACCGTCGCCGGGATCGAGGGGGCGCTCGCCGAGCTCGGCCACCGCAGCGAGCGGGTCGGCCGCGCCCGCGAGCTGGCGCGGCGCCTGGTCGCCGGCGAGCGCTGGGACCTGGTGCTCAACTTCGCCGAGGGCGTGTGGGGCCGATCGCGCGAGGCGCAGGCGCCGGCGCTGTGCGAGCTGTTCGACCAGCCCTACACGTTCGCCGACCCGCTCACCTGCGCGGTCACGCTCGACAAGGCGGTCGCCAAGCGGATCGTGCGCGACCACGGGATCGCGACCGCGCCGTTCGCGGTCGTCGCGTCGGAGGCGGAGGCGCGCGCGGTCGAGCTCCCGGCGCCGCTGTTCGCCAAGCCGGTGGCGGAGGGCAGCTCGAAGGGCGTCACCGGGCGCTCGCTCGTCCGCGACCGCAGCGAGCTGCCCGCCGTCTGCGCCGAGATGCTGGCGCGGTTCGGCCAGCCGGTGCTGGTCGAGACGTTCCTGCCCGGGCGCGAGGCGACCGTCGGCATCGTCGGCCACGGCGCCGGCGCCCGCGTCGTCGGCGTGATGGAGGTGGCCTTCACCGGCAAGGCGGAGGTCACCGCCTACACCGCGCTCAACAAGGACGAGTACCTGGAGCGCGTCAGCTACCGGCTGATCTCGGGCGAGAGCTTCGCGGAGTGCTCGCGCGCGCTCGCGCTCGGCGTCTTCCACGCCCTCGGCTGCCGCGACGCGGCGCGCGTCGACGTGCGCTGCGACGCCGCCGGGGTGCCGCACTTCCTCGAGGTCAACCCGCTGCCCGGGATCAACCTGGTGCGCTCCGACCTGCCGATCATGGCACGGCTGGCCGGGATGTCGTACCCCGAGCTGATCGGCGCGATCGTCGACTCCGCCCGCGCCAGGTACGGCGTGTGAGACCGGGGTCCGGGGTCCGGGGTCCGGGGTCCGGGACGGCCTCGCATCGAGGCACGCCGGAGCGCGTGGTGATCGCCCACAGCGCGGTCGCGGCCGACGCCGACCCGTCGACCGCCGACGTGCTCGAGCAGGCCCGCCTGTTCGAGCAGGGGCTCGGCGAGCTGGGCATGGCCTACGACGTGGTCGCGGTCGAGGACGGCCGGGTTTGGGAGCACGCCGCCGGGCTTCGCGGCGCGCTGGTGTGCAACCTGCTCGAGGCGCCTCCCGGGCGGCCCCACTTCCACGCCGCCGCGACCGCGGTGCTCGAGCTGCTCGGCGTCCCGTTCACCGGCTCCTCGGCCGGTGCGCTGTGGCTGACCACCGACAAGCTCGCCACCCGCGCGCTGCTCGCCGCCAGCGGCATGCCGGTCGCGGGGGGTGGGCGGCTCGACCCCGCCGACCCCGAGGTCCTCGACCGCGTCGCGCCGCCGTGGATCCTCAAGCCGGCGTGGGAGGACGCCTCGGTCGGACTCGAGGGCGAGCCGGTGTGCGCGACGCGCGAGAAGGCGCTCTCGCGCGGTCGGGCGCTCGCCGCCCGCTTCCCCGGCCAGCCGCTCCTGGTCGAGCACTTCCTCCCCGGCCGCGAGTTCAACGTCTCGCTGCTGGAGGAGGGGGAGAGCACCGCCGCGCTGCCGGTGGCGGAGATCGCGTTCGTCGACTTCCCGCCCGGCGTCCCGGCGCTGGTCGGCTACGAGGCGAAGTGGGAGACCGGCTCGTTCGCCGACACCCACACCGTGCGCCGCTTCCCGGACGGCGACGACGCCGCCCTGCTCGAGCGCATCCGCGCTCTCGCGCTCGAGGCGTGGGCGGTATGCGACCTCTCCGGCTACGCCCGCGTCGACCTGCGCCTCGACGAGGCGGGCGACCCGGCGATCCTCGAGGTCAACACCAACCCGTGCCTCGCCGCCGACGCCGGGTTCATGGCGGCGGCCCGTCACGCCGGGCTCTCGCCGGCGCGGGTGGTCGAGCGCCTGCTCGCCGCGGCGCGGCGGCGCCACCGCGTGGCCGCGCAGGTCTGAACCAGGCCGCGACCTGCTAAGCTCAGGAGCAGTGAATCCCTCTCTCGGAGGCCGGCATGGAGATCCGTACCGATCTGCGGCGTGAGGATCGCGCCCCGCTCGAGGCGATGCTGCGCGCGACCGGGTTCTTCAACGTCGCCGAGATCGAGGTCGCGCTCGAGCTGGTGGACGACCGCCTGGCCAACGGCGAGCGGAGCCACTACCGCTTCCTCGTGCTCGAGGACGGCGGCGAGGTGAAGGGCTACGCGTGCTGGGGGCCGATCCCGGGCACCGTCGCGTCGGCCGACCTCTACTGGATCGCCGTGCACCCGGGCAGCCAGGGCAAGGGCCTCGGCAGCGCGCTGCTCGAGGCGGCGGAGGCGAGCATCGTGCGCGAGGGGCGGACGCGGGTCTACCTCGAGACCTCGACCCGGGCGCAGTACAAGCCCACCCGCTCGTTCTACCTGCGCTGCGGCTACCAGATCGCCGCCGAGCTCGAGGACTTCTACGCCCCGGGCGACGGCAAGGCGATCTTCCTCCGCGTGCTGCCGCCGCTGCAGTAGCGCCCCGCGCGCCGGCGCCGCGCGCGGAGGCTCCCGCGATCGCCGC
>DATIYW010000262.1:0-23013 GCA_035517415.1 Thermoanaerobaculaceae bacterium | reverse complement strand
GCGCCGGTCCCGAGGCGCTGCTCCCAGGCGAGCGCGAGGCCGGCGAAGAGGGTGCCGAGCGTCTCCTGGAGCGCGAAGCCGACCACCACCGTCACCACGCCGGCGGTGCCGAGCAGCGTCTTGACGTCGATGCCGAGGGCGGTGCGCAGGATCAGCGCGGCGGCGAGGACGTACATGATGAGCGCCGCGACGTCGCGCGCCAGGCGCGGCATGCGCACCTTGAAGCGGTACACCAGCAGCCACTCGAACACCGCCACCACGGTGGCGCGGATCAGCAGGTAGCCGAACGCCATCAACAGCGCGACGTCGGCCCACTCGCTCCACGGCGCGCCGACGGCGGCGAGGCGCACGCCCCATCCCCCGAGCGCCGCCAGCCCGACGAGGGTGAGGCCGGCGGCGAGCTGGCGCAGCAAGCGCGACCGCATCACCCGCCCGGCGCCGAGCGCGAGGAAGGCTCCCAGTCCGATGAGGAGGAGCGTGGTCTCGGTCATGTTGGAGCGATTGTACGGCGGTTGCACCGCAGCCGGACGCCGCCGGACACGGGGAATGCTGCGGCCGCACGAGGATTTACCATAGCGCCATGAGCGACGAGCCCCAGGACCCGGCCTCGTTCGGCCCCAACGTCTGGCTCATCGACGAGATGTACCGCGAGTTTCGCGAGCATCCCGAGTCGGTGAGCGAGAGCTGGAGGGAGTTCTTCTCCGACTACCAGCCCGCGGCGGGCCGCATCGCGCCGCCGGCGCCGGAGGCGAAGCCGGCGCCCGAGCCGCGCCCGGCGGCAGCCGCGGCGGTGCAGGTGCCGCCGCCCCCTGCCGCGCCGAAGCCCGCGCCCGTGCTCCCCGCCGCGGTGCCGCTGGTCGGCCCGGCCAAGCGCCTCGCCGACAACATGACGGCGAGCCTGGCCGTCCCCACCGCCACCACGGTGCGGATCATCCCGGTCCGCCTGCTCGAGGAGAACCGCGCGCTCGCCAACGAGCACCTCTCCGAGCTGGCGGGCGGCAAGCTCTCGTTCACCCACCTGCTCGCGTGGGCGATGGTGCGGGCGCTCGCCGCCGCGCCGGCGATGCGCGCGGTCTACGCCGAGCTCGACGGCGTGCCGCACCGCGTCACCCCCGAGCACGTCAACCTCGGCCTCGCGGTCGACGTGACCCGCCGCGACGGCACCCGCTCGCTCGTGGTGCCGAGCGTCAAGGGCGCCGAGAGCCTCGAGTTCGCGGCGTTCTTCGCCGCCTACAACGACCTCGTCCGCAAGGCCAACACCGGCCAGCTCACCCCCGACGACCTCGCCGACACCAACGTCTCGCTCACCAACCCCGGCATGCTCGGCACCACCGGCTCGGTGCCGCGCCTGATGAACGGCCAGAGTCTGATCCTCGCCACCGGCGCGATCGGTTACCCGGCGGAGTTCGCCTTCGCCGACCCGCACACGCTCGCCCGCCTCGGCGTCTCGAAGGTCATCACCCTGACCTGCACCTACGACCACCGCGTGATCCAGGGCGCGGACAGCGCCGACTTCCTCGGCCGCGTCGCCGCCCTGCTCGCCGGCGAGGAGCGCTTCTACGACCGGATCTTCGCCTCGCTCGCGATCCCGCACGAGCCGGTCCGCCTCGCCCGCGACGCCAACCCCTACCTCTCCGACCGCGGCGTCGACGGCCTGGTCGAGAAGCAGGCCGGCGTGCTGCACCTGATCAACATGTACCGGGTGCGCGGTCACCTCGTCGCCCACGTCAACCCGCTCTCGACCGAGATCCCGACCCACCCCGAGCTCGAGCTCGACCACCACGGGCTGACGCTGTGGGACCTCGACCGCGAGTTCTACACCGGCGGCCTCGGCGAGAAGCACAAGGCGACGCTGCGCGAGATCATCCGCGTCCTGCGCGAGGCGTACTGCGGCACGCTCGGCGTCGAGTACATGTTCATCCAGGAGCCCGACCAGAAGGCGTGGATCCAGCGGCGCGTCGAGGGCGCCGACGCGGGGCGCTGGCTCGACGCCGCGGCCAAGCGCCGCACCCTCGCGATGCTCAACGCGGCCGAGGCGTTCGAGCGCTTCCTCCACACCAAGTACATCGGCCACAAGCGTTTCTCGCTCGAGGGAGTGGAGTCGCTGATCCCCATGCTCGACCGGCTGCTGGCCGACGCGGCGGCGGCGGGGTTCGCCGAGGTGGTGATCGGCATGGCGCACCGCGGCCGCCTCAACGTGCTCGCCAACATCATCGGCAAGAGCTACGAGAAGATCTTCCGCGAGTTCGAGGGCAACCTCGACCCGCTCTCGCGCGAGGGCACCGGCGACGTCAAGTACCACCTCGGCGCGTCCGGCACGTTCCGGGCGCCCGCCGGCGAGCTGCGCGTGCGGCTGGCGTCGAACCCCTCGCACCTCGAGGCGGTCGACCCGGTGGTGGAGGGGATGGCGCGCGCGCTCCAGGACGTCGCGGGCGACACCGCCAAGCGCAAGGTGCTCGCGGTGCTGATCCACGGCGACGCCGCATTCGCCGGCCAGGGGGTGGTCGCCGAGACGCTCAACATGAGCGCGCTCTCCGGCTACCGCACCGGCGGCACCATCCACATCGTCACCAACAACGGCATCGGCTTCACCACCTCGCCGGCCGACGCGCGCTCCTCGGTGTACGCCACCGACGTGGCGAAGATGGTCCAGGCGCCGGTCTTCCACGCCAACGGCGAGGACCCCGAGGCGTGCGTCCACGTCATGGACCTCGCCCTCGAGTTCCGCAACGAGTTCAAGAAGGACGTGGTCGTGGACGTGGTCGGCTACCGCCGCTGGGGCCACAACGAGGCGGACGAGCCCGCCTACACCCAGCCGATCATGTACGCCAAGATCCGCGACCGCCGCTCGGTGCGCAAGCTCTACACCGAACGCCTAGTCAACCACGGCGACCTCTCGATCGAGGAGGCCGAGGCCGCGCTCAAGGACTTCCAGGACCGCATGGAGGCGGCGTTCGAGGCGACCAAGGAGAGCACGCCGTCGGCGCCGCTCGCGCCGGGCTTCTCGATCGCCGCAGAGCCCGCCGCGCCGCAGGCGCCGCCGGTCGCCCTCACCACGCTCGAGCACGTCCTGCAGCGCGCCACCTCGGTGCCGGACGGCTTCCACGTCCACCCCAAGCTGGCGCGGCTGCTGGAGCAGCGGCGACAGATGCTGGCCGGCGACGCGGTCGACTGGGGCACCGGCGAGCTGCTCGCGTTCGGCTCGCTGCTGCTCGAAGGGCGGCCGGTGCGCCTGTCCGGGCAGGACTCGCGGCGCGGCACCTTCTCGCAGCGCCACGCCGTGCTCGTCGACCAGGCGAGCGGTGCCGAGTACACGCCGCTGCAGCACCTCGACCCGGGACAGGCGCCGTTCCTGGTCTACGACAGCCTGCTCTCCGAGTACGCCGTGCTCGGCTTCGAGTACGGCTACTCGGTGGTGCGCACCGACGCGCTGGTGGCGTGGGAGGCGCAGTTCGGCGACTTCGCCAACGGCGCGCAGGTGGTCATCGACCAGTTCATCGCCGCCGCGGAGGAGAAGTGGCGGCAGCCGAGCAAGCTCGTGCTGCTGCTGCCGCACGGCGCCGAGGGGCAGGGCCCGGAGCATTCCTCCGCGCGCTTCGAGCGCTACCTCCAGCTCGCCGCGCGCGGCAACCTGCGCGTCGCGGTGCCGACCACCGCCGCACAGTACTTCCACCTCCTGCGCAGCCAGGCGCACGCGGAGGGCGGCGCGCCGCTGGTGGTGATGACGCCCAAGAGCCTGCTCCGCGCCGACGCCGCCAAGAGCCGCGCGGCCGAGTTCGCCGGCTCGTTCCAGCCCGTGCTCGCCGATCCCCAGCCGCCGTCCGCGCCGGTCCGCCTGCTGCTGTGCACCGGCAAGGTCGCCTTCGACCTCCTCGCCCACCGCGCCAAGGTCGCCGACACCGCGAGCGCGGTCATCCGCCTCGAGCGTCTCTATCCGTTCCCGGAGGCGGAGCTGGCCGCGGTGCTGCGCGCTGCCCCGGGCGCCCGCGAGATCCGCTGGGTGCAGGAGGAGCCGGCCAACATGGGGGCGTGGAGCTTCGTCTCGCCGCTGCTCGCCGCGCTCGTGCCGGAGCTGCCGGTCTCCTACGTCGGCAGGCCGGCCAGCTCCAGCCCGGCCACCGGCTCCGCCCACCTCTTCCAGGCGGAGCAGGAGCGCCTCGTCGCCGACGCGTTCGAGCCATAGCGCGCGGCCCGCGAAATCGGCCTTCCGCTCGCCGCGTTCTGCCAAGGGCGGGGAAAGGAGCCGACCATGGCGACCCAAGCGAAGATCACGCCCTGCCTGTGGTTCGACGGCAACGCCGAGGAAGCCGTCCGCTTCTACACTTCGGTCTTCAAGAACTCCAGGATCGTCAAGACCTCCTACTGGGGCGACACCGGCCCCGGGCCCAAGGGATCGGTTCTGACCATCATCTTCGAGCTCGACGGCCAGGAGTTCATGGCCTTGAACGGCGGGCCGCAGTTCAAGTTCAACGAGGCGATCTCGCTGATGGTCAACTGCGACACCCAGGCCGAGGTGGACGAGCTGTGGGCGAGACTCGGCACCGGCGGCAAGGAGGTCGAGTGCGGCTGGATCAAGGACCGCTACGGCCTCGCGTGGCAGATCGTGCCGCGGGTCCTCGGCCGGATGATCGCGGACAAGGACGCGAAGAAGGCGGACCGCGTCCTGAAGGCGATGATGGGGATGGTCAAGCTCGACATCGACCAGCTCCAGCGCGCCTACGACGGCACCTGAGCCCTAGCCGCGCGGCCGGAACGACCGTGGCCCGTGGCCCGTCGTCCGTGCTCCGTGGTCCGACGAGACAGGTCCGAGCAGGGCGATGGGAGCGTGCGTGGAGCGCGCGGCCGCCGTTGGGCCTATGGCAAGGCGCACGCGGCGGGAGGAGCGGAGCGTAGCCGGAGGCTACGTGAGCATCCGAGCCGCCGAGTGCAACGCCGCCCGGGGGTCCGACGCCGGCCGCGCCCTACGGCCAGAGGAAGCGCTTGAGGACGGAGAACGCCCTGTCCACCTCCTCCTTCGCCAGCACGATCGTCAGCTCGCTGTAGGTCGACACCACCTCGACCACGTTGAGGTCGTGGAAGGCGAGCTGCTTGAGCAGCGTGTAGTGCACCCCGGGCGTCTGCACGCTCTTCGGCGGCAGCGGGATGACGATCGCCGAGAGGTCGCCGAGGCGGCTGACCAGGCGCTCCGAGCGGAACACCGACTCGATGCGGTCCTGCAGGCGCGCGCTCGCGATCAGCGTGACCTCGAACATCCCCTGCGTCAAGGTGAGGAAGGCGTCCTGTTCCTTCGCGATCGCCTGGAGCAGGTCGCGCTGCCGCTCGAGCAGCGTCGGCGAGCTGCGGAACGTGAACTCGACCAGGTTCGAGCGCACCGTGAGGTCGCGCATCTGCCGCAGCAGCTTGACCACCGCCCGGTCGCGCGCCTCGACGCGCGGCGCGAGGCGCTTGAGCGCCATCATCACCGCCGCGTCGCTCACCTCGCGGCGAAGGGCGCGCTCGACCTCTGGGCGCAGGCGGCGCGCCAGCGCCGAGAGGTTGAGCACACCGGTCGCCAGCCCCTCCTCGAGCAGCGGCGACTCCCGCACCAGGGACTCGACGACGCTTGCCGTGGCAATCACGTTAAATATTTAACTGTGACAACCTAATTTGTCAACAGTTCAGAAAAACTTGACACCGAATCCCGGCGCCAGCACGATCGGCGACGTCGACAGGGAGGAAGAATGAGTCCAGTTCACGGTGCGTGTCCGGTGTGCGACGGTGCGGTCGACCTGGCGGCCGACGTGGCCCAGTCCGAGGTGGTGCGCTGCCCCGACTGCGGCTCCGACCTCGAGGTCTCCTCGCTCGACCCCCCGGTGCTGGTCGAGGCGCCGGCGGAGGAAGAGGACTGGGGGCAGTGATGGTGCGCATCCTCGACAGCACGCTGCGCGAGGGCGAGCAGACGCCGGGCGTCTGCTTCGACCTCCACATCAAGATGGCGATCGCCGAGCTGCTCGCCGAGGTCGGCGTCGACGTGATCGAGGCCGGCCACCCGGCGGTGACCGAGGAGATCCGCCAGGCGGTGCGGCTGATCGCCGGGCGCGGGCTGCGGCCGCTGGTCGGCGCGCACGCCCGCTCGATGGAGCGCGACGTCGAGCTCGCGCTCGAGTGCGGGGTGCAGTTTCTCGGCATCTTCTACTGCGTGTCGGAGGAGCGCCTCTCCGACCGCGCCACCGACCTCGAGGAGGCGTCGGCGCGGATCGCGGCGGTGGTGCGCCTGGCCAAGGCACGCCGCCCCGGCCTGGTGGTGCGCTACACCCCCGAGGACGCGGTTCGCTCGCCGTTCGCCAACGTCGTGATCGCGGCGGCGGCGGCGTGCGCGGCCGGCGCCGACGTGATCAGCATCGCCGACACCACCGGCTACATGATCCCGGGCACCGCGCGCAACCTCTTCGACTACGTCACCCGGCTGAAGGCGGAGCTGGCGCGGCGCGGCTTCTCGCCGCAGATCGCGGTGCACTGCCACAACGATCGCGGGCTCGCGCTCGCCAACGCGCTCGACGCGATGCGCGCCGGCGCCGAGATCATCGACGCCTCGGTGCTCGGCCTCGGCGAGCGCGCCGGGATCGTCGACCTCGGCACGCTGCTGGCGGTGCTGGCATCCGACTTCGGCCAGGCGGGGCGCTGGAACCTCACGCGGCTGCCCGAGCTCTACCGCCTGGTCAGCCAGTACGCCCGCGTGCCGGTGCCGGTGAACCTGCCGGTGACCGGCCGCAACGCGTTCACCCACTGCGCCGGCGTCCACACCCAGGCGGCGATCCGCAACCCGCTCCACTACCAGAGCCTGGACCCGGCGATCGTCGGCCGCGAGAGCGAGATCGCGCTCGACCACATGGCGGGGATGGCGGCGCTGCGCTTCTCGCTGGCGCGGATCGGCTGCGCCGACCTGTCCGACGAGCTCGCGCGCGAGGTGCTGGGGCGCGTCAAGGAGGTCGGGTCGAGCGGCCGCACCGTCGACCCGGAGGAGCTGGGGTACATCGTCGAGGCAGCACGGGAACGGGAGGCGCGCGCGGCCGCGCTGGAGAGGATCGCGTCATGAAGGTCGGTTTCCTCCACTCGCTGGTGCGCAAGGACGAGAAGCTCCTCCTCGATGAGCTGGCGGCGCGGCCCGGCGTCGAGGTGGCGATGGTCGACGACCGCGAGCTCGCCTTCACGCTCGGCCGCCGCGAGTTCGACTTCGACGTCGTGGTCGAGCGCTGCATCAACCACTCGCGCGCCCTCCATGCGCTGCGCCTGTTCGAGAGCCTGGGTGTGCGCTGCGTCAACACCTCGGCGGTGGCGTCGGTGTGCGGCGACAAGCTGCTCACCTCGATCGCGCTCGCCGAGCACGGCGTGCCGCAGCCCGAGGTGCGGGTCGCGTTCACGCCCGAGTCCGCGATCGCGGCGATCGAGGCGATGGGCTACCCGGTCGTGCTCAAGCCGGCGGTCGGCTCCTGGGGGCGCCTGCTCGCCAAGGTCAACGACCGCGACGCCGCCGAGGCGCTGCTCGAGCACAAGACCACGCTCGGCTCCTACCACCACTCGGTGTTCTACATCCAGAGGTACGTCGAGAAGCGCGGCCGCGACATCCGCGCCTTCGTCGTGGGCGACGAGTGCATCGCGGCGATCTACCGCACCTCGGAGCACTGGATCACCAACACCGCGCGCGGCGGACACGCCACCGGCTGCCCGGTCACGCCGGCGCTCGCCGCGATCTCGCTCGCCGGGGCGCGCGCGGTCGGCGGCGGCGTGGTGGCGCTCGACATCTTCGAGGACGGCGACGGCTACCTCGTCAACGAGGTCAACTACACGATGGAGTTCAAGAACTCGATCGCGCCGACCGGGGTGAACATCCCCGGCAAGATCGTCGACTACGTGCTCTCGCGCGCGAGGGCTGCGGCCAAGGCGGCGTGAGCGCGATCCCGGTCGCGATCGTCGGCGCCTCCGGCTACACCGGCGGCGAGTTGCTGCGGCTGCTGCTCGCCCACCCCGGCGTCGAGGTGCGCCAGATCACCTCGGAGAGCAACGCCGGCAAGCCCGCGGCGCACCTCCACCCCAACCTGCGCAAGGCGACCGCGCTGCGGTTCTGCCGGATGGAGGACCTGCAGCCGTGCGAGACGGTCTTCCTCTGCCTGCCGCACGGCAAGAGCGTCGGCGCGCTCGACCACGTGCGGTCGAGGGGCGAGCGGGTGATCGACCTCTCCGCCGACTTCCGCCTCACGCGCGCCGAGGACTACGAGCGCTGGTACGGCTTCACCCACCCCCGCCCGGAGCTGCTCGGCTCGTTCGTCTACGGCATCCCCGAGCTGCACCGCGAGGCGATGCGCGGCGCCCGGTTCGTGTCGAGCGCGGGGTGCAACGCCACCGCCGTCGTCCTCGCCCTCCACCCGCTGTTCAAGCACGGCGCGGTCGCGCCCGGCGTCACCGTGGTCGAGACGAAGGTCGGGTCGAGCGAGGGCGGCGCCGCGGTCACGCCCGCCTCCCACCACCCGGTGCGCGCCAACTGCGTGCGCTCGTACAAGCCGACCGGCCACCGCCACACCGCCGAGATGCTGCAGGAGCTGGCGCTCGGCCCCGGGCACGAGCTGGCGTTCTCCGCCACCGCGATCGACATGGTGCGCGGCATCCTCGCCACCTGCCACGTCTTCCTCGCCGAAGACCTCGACGAGAAGCAGATCTGGAAGCTCTACCGCCAGGAGTACGGCGCCGAGCCTTTCGTGCGCATCGTCAAGGAGCGCGACGGCGCTTACCGCTACCCGGAGCCGAAGCTGCTCGCCGGCACGAACTACTGCGACATCGGCTTCGAGCGCGACGCGCACGGCCGGCGCCTGGTGGTGATGAGCGCGATCGACAACCTCGGCAAGGGCGCGGCCGGCCAGGCGGTGCAGGCGTTCAACCTCATGCACGGCCTGGCCGAGACCGACGGGCTCGGCTTCGCCGGCCTCCATCCGGTGTAGCGCGATGTGCCGCCTGCTCGCGATCAAGGACCGTGCCCCGTTCGCGATCGCGCCGTGGCTGCGCGCATTCGCGGCGATGGCGCGTGCGAGCCGCGAGTACCAGGGCGACGGCTGGGGCTGCGCCTGGCGCGACGCGGCCGGCTGGCGCGTGTACCGCAGCGTGACGCCGATCTGGGACGACGACCTCGAGCCGTTCGCTACGACCACGCTGCTCGTCGCCCACGCCCGCTCCGCGTTCCGCAACGAGGGGATCGCGGTCGAGAACAACATGCCGTTCCTCGCCGGCGGCGTCGTGTTCGCGTTCAACGGCGAGTTGCACGGCGTGCGCATCCGCGAGGCGGGCCGGATCGGCGCCGAGAAGGTGTTCAACGTCGTGCGCCGCTTTGCCCGCGCCGACCTCGCTGGCGGGCTCGCGCGCGCCACGGAGTTCATCCGCTCGCGCAGCCGCTACGTCCGCGCCCTCAACGTCGTCGTCTCCGCCGGCGACTCGGTCGTCGCGCAGTGCGCCTTCGGCGAGCAGCCCGACTACTTCACGCTCCACGTCGCGCGCGGGGATGGGCGCGTCGCGGTGTGCTCGGAGCCGCTCGCCGGGGCGGCGTGGGCGCCGATGGCGAACGGCGCGGTGGAGGTGCTCGCGTGATGATCGTCAAGATCGGCGGCGGCAAGGCGATCAACGTCGCGGGCGTCGCGGCCGACCTCGCGGCGCTGAAACAGCCGGCCGTGGTCGTGCACGGCGCCAACGCCGCCCGCGACGAGCTTGCCGCCCGTCTCGGCCAGCCGCCGCGGGTCGTCACCTCGGCCTCGGGCTACGCGAGCGTGCTCTCCGACGAGCGCGCCATCGACCTCCAGCTGATGGCCTACGCCGGGCTGCGCAACAAGCGCATCGTCGAGGCGCTGCAGCTGGCGGGCGTCGGCGCGGTCGGCATGTGCGGCCTCGACGGGCGCGTCATCCAGGGGCGGCGCAACCGCGGCATCCGCGTCGAGGAGAACGGTCGCACCAAGGTCCTCCACGACCGCTCGGGCAAGCCGCAGTCCGCCAACGTCGCGCTGCTCGGCGCGTTGCTCGGCATGGGGCTGACGCCGGTGCTGACGGTGCCGATCGCCGACGAGGCGGGCGCCGCGATCAACGCCGAGAACGACGACATCGTCGCCGTGCTGCAGCGCGACCTCCGCGCCGACGTCGTGGTGCAGCTGATCGAGGCGCCCGGGCTGATGCGCGATCCCGCCGATCCCGGCTCGCGCATCGACCGCGCCGACGCCGCGGAGCTGGCGCGCTGGGAGGAGGCCGCGAGCGGCCGCTTCAAGCGCAAGCTGCTCGCGCTGCGTCGCCTGATCGAGACCGGCGCGCCCCGCGTCGTCGTCGCCGACGGGCGCGTCGAGCACCCGCTCGCGGACGCGCTCGCCGGGCGCGGCACGCAGCTGATCCCGACCCCGGTGGCCGGTCCGGCGTCGCCGGAGGGCGAGGCACTCCATGGGTGACGCCGCCGCGCTGCAGAAGGAGTGGATGGCCGGGCTCTACGTCAACCGCGGCCTGACGCTGGTGCGCGGCGAGGGCGTCCACCTCGTCGCCGACGACGGGCGGCGCTACCTCGACCTCGCGACCAACTACGGCGTCAGCATCTTGGGCTACGGTCACCCTGGCCTCGAGCGCGCGGTCGTCGAGCAGTGGCGAGCCCTGCCGACGCTGCACTGCAGCTTCGCCAACGACGTGCGCGCCGAGGCCTCGCGCGAGCTGGTCGCCCGCGCCGGCGCGCCGGGCGGGCGCGTCTACTGGTCGAACTCCGGCGCGGAGGCGGTCGAGGCGGCGCTCAAGTTCGCCGCGATGGTGACCGGCCGGCGGCGCTTCGTCGCCTGCCGCGGCGCCTATCACGGCAAGACGCTCGGCGCGCTCTCCGCCACCTGGGGCGAGAGGTACCGCGCGCCGTTCGAGCCGCTGCTATGGGAGTTCGCCCACCTCCCGTACGGCGACGCGGTCGCGATCGGCGACGCCCTCGACGACCGCACCGCCGCGGTGCTGCTCGAGCCGGTTCAGGGGGAGAGCGGCGTCGTGGTGCCGCCGACCGGGTTCCTGCGCGCGGTGCGCGAGGCGTGCGCGGCGCGCGGCGTGCTCCTGATCCTCGACGAGGTGCAGAGCGGCACCGGGCGCACCGGCCGCTTTCTCGCCGCCGAGCACGAGGGCGTCCGGGCCGACCTTGTCTGCCTCGGCAAGGGCCTCGCCGGCGGCGTCCCGGTCGGCGCGACGGTGGTCTCCGCCGCGGTCGCCGAGCGCCTGGTGCGCGGCTCGCACTCCTCGACGTTCGGCGGCAACCCGCTCGCGCTCGCCGGCGTGCGCTTCGTGCTCGGCGCGCTCGACGACGCGATGCTCGCGCGCGTCGCCGCGAGCGGCGAGGCGTTGCTCGCCGCGCTGCGGAGCGTCGACCACGAGTTGATCGTCGAGGCGCGCGGCCGCGGTCTCATGCTCGGCCTCGCCGTCCGGGACCGCCGCGACGACATCCTGCGCGCGCTGCAGAAGCGCCTCGTCCTCGCGCTCCCCGCCGGGCACGACGTGGTTCGCTTCCTCCCGCCCTACACGGTCGAGCCCTCGCACGTCGACCAGGCGATGACCGCCCTCCGCTCCGCCCTCCGCTCGCTTTAGTGGCGCTGTCGACATCGGGCCATCTGCGTTGTTGTGCTCGCCGGTTCGCATCCTCAACGTACCCTCCGGCTACGCCTTGCGTGCAACCGGCTCGCACGCCTCGCATCTGGCCCAATCTCGGCAGCGCTGCGAAACCCGACCCATGCGCGCCACATGTGAGACAGCCTTCAGCACCGCGCGTGTAGCGGCGCGGCGCGGATTGGGCCGGATGCAAGGAAGGCGAGACGGGCGACACCGGAGTCTAGCCGGAGGCTAAATGAGGATGTCGGCCGCCGAGCCTGACGCCGCAGACGGTCCGAGACTGGCCGCGCACCCTACGCCGCCGGCGCTATCAGATGCCGAGGTAGGCTTCCTTCACCCGCGGGTCTTCCATCAGCTGCCGCGCCGGCCCGCTCATCACGATCCGCCCGACGTCGAGCACGTATCCGCGGCTCGCCTGCTCGAGCGCCAGCTGCACGTCCTGCTCGACGATCAGCACCGTCATGCCGCGCTCGCGCACCTTCGCGACCGCCTCGTAGATCGCCTCGACCACGATCGGCGCGAGGCCAAGCGAGAGCTCGTCGACCATCAGGATCCTCGGCCGCGCCATCAGGCCGCGCCCCATCGCGCACATCTGCTGCTCGCCCCCGGAAAGGCTGCCGGCGGGCTGGCGCAGGCGCTCGCGCATGCGCGGGAACAGCGTCAGGACGAACTCGAGGTCTTCCCGAATGCCGTCGGCGTCGCGCCGCTGGTAGGCGCCCTGCAGCAGGTTGTCCTCGATCGTCAGGCCGGGGAAGAGGCGCCGGCCCTGCGGCACCTGCGTCACGCCCGCCGCGACGATCGCATCGGGGGGCGTGCCGTCGATGCGCCGGCCGGCGAAGCGGATCTCCCCCGAGCGCGGCTTGAGCAGCCCGGAGATCGCCCACAGCAGCGTCGACTTGCCGGCACCGTTGCCGCCGATCAGGGCGACCACCTCGCCCGCGCCGACCTCGAGCGAGACGTCCCACAGTACCTGCACGTCGCCGTAGCCGGCGTCGAGGCGCTCGATCGCGAGCATCGCCCCGCTTGGCGGCGCGGCGGCGGCCGAGGCGCCGGGGCTCCCGCTCATTCGGGCTTCCTCGCCGCGCGGGCGCGCTCGGCGTACTTGCTGCCGAGGTACGCCTCGACCACCAGCGGGTCGTTGAGCACCTGCTCCGGGGCGCCCTCGGCCAGCTTCTTGCCGTAGTTGAGCACGACGACGTGGTGGCAGAGGCCGATGATCGCCTTCATCACGTGCTCGATGACGAGGATGCTGACGCCGCGCGCGTTGATCGCGCGGATCAGCGTCATCGCGGCCTCGATCTCCTTCTGGTTGAGCCCCGCCATCACCTCGTCGAGGAACAGCACCTCGGGCTCCATCGCCAGCGCCTTGGCGAGCTCGAGCCGCTTCATCCCCGCCAGCGTGAGCTGGTCGGCCTGCTTCTCCTGCTCGGCGCCGAGGCCGACGAACTCGAGCACCTCCTCCGCCCGGCGCGTCGCCTCGCGCGCGGATCGCCGCCGGCCGCCGGCGCCGAACATCGCGCCGATCGCCGCGTTCTCCCGCACCGACATGCGGCGGAACGGCTTGACCACCTGGAAGGTGCGGGCGAGGCCGGCGCGCGCGATCCGGTGCGGCGGCCAGGCGGTGATCTCGCGGCGTTTGAAGAACACCTGGCCCGAGGTCGCCGGCGAGAGGTTCGTGACGAGGTTGACGAACGTCGTCTTGCCCGCGCCGTTGGGGCCGATCAGGCCGAGGATCTGCCCCGGCTCCATCTCCATGTCGACGCTGTTGACCGCGGCGAGACCGCCGAACACCTTGCTCGCGGCGCGGGTGGCGAGGATCGGCTCAGGCACGGTTCTTCCGGATGTTCTCGAGGAAGATGCCCCAGTGGAACCGGCGCCGGCCGAGCAGGTCGGCGATGCCGCGCGGCAGGAACACGATCACGACGACGATGAAGACGCCGAGGATCGCGACGTGGAACTGGCCGAGGTCGAAGCCGAACGGCTTGGAGAACGTCAGGTAGGTGCTGAGCGCGTCGTAGCTGAAGCCGCCGAGCACCGGCCCGACGACCGTGCCGGGCCCGCCCAGGACCGCGCCGAGGATCGCGTCGAGCGTGTAGCGGATGTTGAACACCTCCTCGGGGAGGATGAACGTCCGCCAGTAGGCGTAGTGGCCGCCGACCAAGCCGGTGAAGAACGCCGACAGCGCGAACGCGGCCACCTTGGCCCAGGTGGTGTTGATGCCGAGCATGTGCGCCGCGTCCTCGTCCTCGCGGATGGCGACGAGGCTGTGGCCGAGCTTGGTGCGGGTGAGCAGCCACGTCGCCGCGACCACGAGCACGAGCAGCGCCACCGCGGCGAGGTAGAAGTAGCGCGTCCCGGCCTCGGCCGCCTGCAGCGGCGTGAGCCCGGCGGGGCGGAAGAACGGCAGGTTGATCCCGGTCGGCCCGGCGGTGAGGCCGGAGAGCTGCGGCGAGGAGACCAGCTCGCGCGTCGCCTCGGCCACGCCGAGCGTGGCGATCGCGAAGTACTGGCCGCGCATGCGCAGCACCGGCAGGCCGATCAGCACGGAGTAGGCCGCGGCGAGCAGCGCGCCGGCCAGCATGGAGGGGATGAACGGCCAGTGCAGGCGCGTCATCGCGACCGCGGTGCCGTAGGCCCCGAGGCCGTAGAACGCGACGTTGCCGAACGCGGCGTAGCCGGTGTAGCCGCCGATGAAGTTCCACGCCTGCGCCCGCACCGCCAGCAGCAGCGCGGTGGTCAGCCAGGTGAGGGTGAAGCCGGAGAGCGAGAGGTGCGGCGCGAGCAGCAGCGCGGCGAGCGCGACGGCGCCCGCCACGCCGTAGACGAGCCGGCGGCGGTTGCCGAGCAGCCGGTCGAACGGGCTGGTCGGCATCCTCCGCCCCCCTCCGCCCGCGGTGTCCGATCCGGCGCCCATCTCAGTAGAACGCCTTCCCGGCCAGGCCGGAGGGCCGGATGATCAGCACCACCACCAGCATCGCGAACGCCACGCCGTCCTTGAGCGGGGCCAACGGGCTGATCCCGACCAGCACGTCGACGAGGGCGAACAGCGCCGCCCCCATGATCACGCCGGGGATGCTGCCGAGGCCGCCGAGGACGACGATGATGAACGCGCGCAGCCGGTAGCCCCCGCCCATCCCGGGGTCGAACGGCTGCATCAGGCTGATCAGTGAGCCGGCGGCGCCGGCGAGCGCGGCGCCGATCGCGAAGGTGAGCGCGTAGGTCGGGGCGACGCGCACGCCGGAGAGCTGCGCCGCGTCCTTGTCCTGGCCGGTCGCCTGGATCGCGCGGCCCAATCGCGTGCGGCTCATGAAGAGATGGAGCGCGGCCGCGAGCAGGAGCGAGATCGCGAACGCGGCGAGGCGGACGTAGGGAACCTGGATCCCCTGTTCCGTCGCGGGGTTGAAGAACAGCGTGAAGCCGTTGCCGGCGTAAGCGGGCGACACCGAGCGCACGTCGCCCTTCCAGACGAACAGGGCGAGGTTGACGAGCACGATGTCGAGGCCGAACGTGAGCAGGAACGTGACCAGCAGCGGCGCGCGGATCACCCAGTTGATGATTCCCGCCTGGATGCCGTAGCCGACCAGGAACAGCGCCAGCATCGAGATCGGGATGGTGAGGAACGGGTCGAGGCCGAAGGCGCTCCAGCAGGTGAACGTGATGTAGGCGCCGAGCATGATGAACGAGCCGTGCGCCAGGTTGATCACCTTGAGCACGCCCCACACGATCGAGAACCCGAGCGCGACCAGGGCGAGCATCCCGGAGAGCAGGATCGCGTTGACCAGGCTCTGGCCGAGGGTGAGGATCACGCCTCACCCCCGGCCGGAGCGCCGGCATCGTCGGGGCGCGGGCGCGCGCGCAGCGCCGCCCGGCGCCCCATGCCACGCCTCACCGCGCGGTCCAGGGCGGGGCGGGGTAGATCAGCGGCTTCTCGGCGGCGTCCGCCGGCTCGACCGTGTACATCTCGCCGTCGGGGTACCACTGGATCACCGCCATCGGCTTGACGATGATGCCCTCGGGGGCGAACTTGAGGCGCCCGTAGAACGTCGGCACGTCGAGCTTGGCGAGCTGCGCGCGCACCGCGGCGGGGTCGGTGCTGCCGGCGGCCTCGATCGCCTTCTGGAACGCGATCACGGTGGCGACCGCCGAGGCGGCGTGGTAGGAGGGCAGCGCGCCGTACTTCGCCTTGTACGCCTCGGCGAAGCGCTGCGGCGTGCCGTAGATGTCCTCGCCCTTGAAGCGCAGCGCCGGCGTCCACGGCGTGACGCCGAGCACGTAGGTCGCGTCCTTGCCGAGCGCCTTGCCGAACTCCGGCGTGGCCGGGCCGACCGAGAACGCCCACGCCTTGGCGTTGAGGCCGATGTCCTTCGCCTGCTTCATCACCAGCTCCGCGTCGGCGAGGTGGCTGGCGCCGAGCACGATGTCGGGGTTCTTGCCCTTCACCGCCGTGAGCAGCGAGGAGATGTCCTTGGTGCCCTTCGGGTACTGCTGCGAGTAGACGAGCTCGAGGCCCTTGGCCTTGACGTAGGCGGCGGCACCGTCGGCGACCTCCTGCGAGAACGAGTCGTTCTCGATCAGCAGCGCCACCGTCTTCGCCTTGGCGTCCTTGGCGAGGATCGCGTCGATCGCGCTCTTGAGGTACGAGGGCGCGCCCGGCAGCGTGCCGAAGATGTTCTTGAACCCGCGGGTGAAGATCTTCATCCCCGCGCCGCCCGGCTCGACCATCGGCACGTCGTACTTCTCGGCGATCGCCGACGCCGAGAACACCGGCCCGGTACCGTACGGCCCGAGCAGCAGGTTGACCTTGTCGTCGGTCACCAGCTTCTCGATCAGCTTGGCGCTGGTGTCCGGGTTCGACTCGTCGTCATAGATCTTCAGCGCCACCTGGCAGCGCTGGTTGCCGACCTTGAACCCGCCGCCCTTGTTGACGTCGGCGATGAAGAGGTCGTAGCCGTTCTTGACGTACTCGCCCTCCTTGGCGGTGGCCCCGGTCAGCGACACCGCGGCACCGAAGGTGATGGTGCACGCCCCGCCGGGATCGGCGGCGCGGGCGGCCGGCGCGAGGATCACGCCGGCAGCCAAGAGCAGGGTGAGCGCGAAAAGGAAGGATGCGGTGCGCGAACGCGACGTCATGTTCTCCCCCTCTCTGCGACGGTCCGAATCGTCTCGTCTCGGCGTCGTCCGCCCGAGCGCCCCCCCCACCGATTCCACCCCGCGCCGACGCCGGACCCGGAGCTCCCGTGGTCCCAAGTCCCGTCGTTGCGGCCCGTCGCGATGATGCTGTCGTCGATTCTAACCCCGCGCGCAAGGGGCGCCGCTCCCCGGGCGAACCGCGCAGCTCGGACCGATGCCGGAGTCCGGCGCCGCCCTATTTCAGAGTGAACTCGACGCGGCTCGCCTTGGTCCCGCCCGCGGCCCCGCCCGCCTGCTTCGCGTCGACGAGGAAGATCCGCTCGGCGGGCACCTTGCCGGTCTGCACCAGGTAGTCGCGGGCGGCCTCGGCGCGCGCCGTGGCGAGCCGGCGGAGGTCGTCGTCGCCGACCTCGATGTGGGCGAGCATCAGCCGCTCCATCTCCGCGGCCGGCTCGCTCTTGGCGACGCCGAGGAAGTTCTTCGGCTTGTCCGGGATCTTGTCGTGCTTGTAGGCGAGCGCGAGGTAGGTCGGGTACTCGGCCGGGTCGACCCGCACCGACTCGAGCGACGCGACGGTCTCGCCCTTGTGCACCAACTCGTTGAGCTTCTCGAGCCTCACCTTCTGCTCGAACGCGCGGCGCACGAGGCCGTCGCGGTCGGCGTCGCGGTCGACCCGCCCGGTCGCCTCCAGCGTCAGCGCCGGGCGGTCGTTGAGCGCCTTGGCGAGCTTGTCGAGCGCGGCGGTGGCGGGCGCGTCGAGCGTCGCGCTGCCGGCGGCGAAGGCGATGTGGTCGAGGTCGGCGCCGCCGCCCCCGCCGAAGAGCGAGCCGAGCAGCGCGAACGGCGAGGTGGCGACCTTGATCAGCAGGTTCTCGATCATCTTGAGGACGACCCGTCCGACGCGGAACTTCGGGTCGTCGAGCGAGCCGCTGACCGGGAGGTCGAGGTCGATCCGCCCCTCGCGGTCCTTGAGCAGCGCGACCGCGAGGCGCACCGGCATCTTCGTCGCCTGCGGGCTGGCGATCTTGTCGCCGAAGTCGAACTGGTCGAGGAAGAGCTTGTTCTGCGACTCGAGCTTGCGCTTGTCGACCTTGTAGTCGAGGCCGAGCGTGAGCTTGCCCTTCTTGATCGCGTAGCCGGCGTACTTGCCGGAGTAGGGCGAGAGCGTCGTCATCTCGATCCCGCGGCAGCCCGCGGCGACGTCGAGGAAGAGGTCGGTGGAGAGCGGGTTGACCTTCCCCTTGAGCTCGATCGGCGCGCTGTTGTCGAGCGTGGCGCGGAGGTCGACGTCGGCGGCGCTGGTGGCGAGCGACGAGAGCCCGGAGATCGTCCCCTCGAGGTGGGTGATGTCGGCGGCGAACGCCGGTGTGAGTGTGCGGTCGACGAAGCCGATCGTGCTGTCCCGCACTGTCACCCGTTCGATCCGCACGTCGCTCGGCGCCGTCGCCGCGGACGGTGCGGACGCCGCCGCGGCGGCCGGCGCTGCCGGAGCCGTTGTCTCGGGCGCCGCCCCGGCCGTCGCGACGGTCTCGTCGGCGGGCGGCGGCGCGCCGCCCATCATCGCCCGCACGTTGAGGCTGCCGTCCTCGCGCATCGTGAAGCGGACCGCGCAGCCCGAGAGCGCCGCCTCGGCGAGCTCGAGCGCGGCGGGCTCGGTGCGCATGCGGATGCCGTGCAGCGCGAGCGAGTCCCACTTGAGGAAGTCCTCGGCGCTCGCGGCGTCGACGGTCGCGAGGTGGTCGAGCGAGGCGTCACCGGCGTAGGCCGTCGAGTACCGGCCCTGCGCGTCGGTGGCGACCGTCAGCTCGCCGTCGGCCGAGACCGCGCCGTCGTTGACCACCAGCCTGACGAACTCCTGGAGGTAGCCCTGGAACGGGACCACGCCGAGGCCGTGGAGCTTGAGGGCGAGCCTCGCCCCGACCGGGTTGAGCGTCACCGGCCCGCGCAGCGTCAGCGTGCCGGTGCGGTTGACCGTGCAGCGCAGGCTCGCGCTGCCGCCGCGGCCGGCGATCGTCGACAGCCCCTCGGCGGCCAGGTCGACCGGCGCGACGGAGGTGGTGACGGGGTTGTGCGGCACGCGGTCGACGACCTCCACCGCGCCCCTCTCGACCGCGAGCTTCGCGAGCGTGACCACCCAGGGCGGCGGCTCGGCGCCGGCCGCGGCGGCGGCGCCCGCCGCCGGCGGAGAGGCGGGCGGCATCAGCGCCATCACGTCCCAGGCGCCGTCCGCGGCGCGCACCGCGCGGGCCGCGGCACGGTGGACCGCGAGCTCGCCGGCGGTCATCTCGCGCTTCGCGGTGTCGGCCGCCGTGCCGCTGAGCGTGAGCGACGGGACGGAGAGGAAATCCGCATCGGCCCCCCGCAGGCGCAGCCGCAGCCCGTCGAGGCCGATCGCGAGGCCGGACACGGTGGTGCCGGCGGGGCGCCAGAGGAAGTGGGAGGACGCCCGCATCTCCCCGCCCGCGACGTCGAAGGCGACCAGGTCGCGCAGGTAGGGCATGTAGCGCTTGAGCGGCACCCCTTCGAGCGTCACGTCGCCGCCCGCGGCGAGCGGCTCGAAGGTGAACTCGCCGGTGTAGCCGAGCTTCTCGCCCGCGTCGCTCGCGAGCGAGATCTCGAGCGCCGCCGCCTTCCCCGCCGCGGTGCTGAAGTGCTGCATCGCGGCGTTGACCGGGCGGATCGTCGCGGCGAAGCGCTCGTGGGGCTGTTCGTCGGTGAAATCCACCTCGCCGTCCTCGATCCGCGTCGCCGCGACGTCGAGGGTGAACGCCGGTGCAGCGCCGCCCGCGGCGGGTCCGCCGCCGGTCCCGGCGGGGCTCATCGCCGCCAGGTTCCACGCGCCGCCGGGCTCGCGCCGCACCTCGAGGCGCGGGCCCTGGAGCAGCACGCTCTTGAGCTCGAATCGCCGCGCGAGCACGTCGGCGGACGCGATCGACACGTCGAGGAGCGGGCACGTGAGCGCCGGCCGGCCCGCCGCGTCGGCGAGCACGGCGCCGGCGAGGCTGGTCTTGCCGCTCAGCAGCAGCGTCGGGGGCCGGTTGCGGTACTGCGTGAACGCGAGCGTGAGGTGCAGGCCGAGGCGGCCGGCCAGGAGCCTTGCCGCGGTCGGGTTCGGGACGTAGGCGAGGTAGGGCGGCAGGTCGACGTCGCGGACGTCGATCTCCACCGAGGTCTCGAGTGAGTCGGAGAACGGCTTGGTCTTGCCGTAGAGCGCGAAGCGGCTGCCGTTGACCGTCGCCTGGAACGCCGGCTCGACGAAGATCTCGGTCTGGTAGGGCAGGTTCGAGAGGAACGGGATGCCGAGGTAGAGATCGCGGACGGTGTGGCGGGCGTGCTTCGGCAGGTCGTCGAAGTCGAGGCTGCCGCGCTCGACCTGGATGTTGTTGAGCGAGTAGCGGAGCGGCTTCGACTCCTGCCCCGGGGGCGGGGCGGGGCGGACGAGCAGGTCCGAGAAGTTGTAGCTCTGGTCCGGGTTGCGTACCACCCGCAGGTAGGGCGAGGCGAGCGTCAGCTCGCGGACGACCGGGCCGCGCCGCAGCAGCGAGGAGAGCTGGAAGTTGGCGTAGATCTCGCTCGCCGAGAAGAACGTCTCGCCGCCATTGCGCTCCTTGACCGAGAGGCCCAGAACCCGCACCGAGAGCACGAAGGGGTTGATCTCGACGCGCTCGATGCCGACCGGCCGGTGCAGCTCGGCGGCGAGCTTGCGCACCGCGATCGAGCGCACCAGCGGCGGCAGGGCGAAGAAGCCGAGCAGCGCGTACACCGCCACCGCCACCGTCGACCAGATCAACGCGAGCCGGATCCTGCGCCGACCGAGGAGCTCCGCGATCATCGCGCCTTCCCTCCGCCGTCCCGCCGGGACCGCGCGCGCCGCGACCGCGGACGCACGACGACGATCACCCGGGGGGCTGCGGCTCGATTCTACCCCCCGGCACGGCCGCCGCCCGGTGCCCGCGGCATCGCCCTCGCGAGCTGACGCTTGGGACGCGGCGAGAGCAGCCCGGCCGCTACCGGCGGGGGGACCGGAGCCAGTACCACGCGCCCAAGGCAAGGGCGACGAACAGCGCCACCAGGCCGAGGCGGCCGGTGGTGGGAACCGGCTCGACCACGACCAGCCCCGACGCGTCGCCCGCCGCGTCGATGGCGAGGACCGTGGCGGTCGTCTGGCCGCACGGGCCGTCGAGCAGCAGCAGGTCGTAGCTGCCGGGCGCGGGGGCGGTGATCGGGACGTCGGCGAACGTCGCGCCCGCCGGCGTGATCTCGACCGAGGCGACGCACGCGATCCCGGTGGCGAGCGCCCCGACCTCGATCCCGCTCTCGCGCGGCCACACCTGCCTCCCGTCGACGGTCACCACGCCGTGCGCGCGTGGGGTCGGCGCCCGGCGTTGCGGCAGGGAGGGGGGCGTGGTCGGAGTCGGGGTCGCGGTCGGGCTCATGCAGAACGTCGACACGCTGGACGGTGCGGCGAGTCCGCCCCCGCTCACGTCCAGCTCGAGCGTGCCGAAAAGCCCGGAGGTGTGGATCGCGGTACTCGCGCCCGCCTTGAGCTGGAAGGTGTCGGTGGCGATCGCCGTGCCGTTGAGCAGCAGCGTGTACGTACCCGGCGACGGCATGTCGGCGCCGGTGTCCGTGATCGTGAACGTCCCCTGCGCGTCGGGCGTGCACGAGGCTTCAAGCGAGACCGTCGGCGGGACCGGGGTGGGGGTCGCGGTCGGGCTCACGCAGAAGGTGGACACGCTCACCGGCGAGGCGATCCCGCCGCCGCTGACGTCCAGCTCGAGCGTGCCGAACAGCCCCGAAGTGTGGACATCGGTGCTCTTTCCCGCCAGGAGCTGGAAGTTCCCTGTGGCGATCGGGGCGCCATTGAGCAGCAGCGTGTACGTCCCCGACGACAGCATGTCGGTGCCGACGTTCGTGATCGTGAATGTCCCCTGCGCGTCCAGCGTGCACGAGGCGCCGAGCGAGATCACCGGCTGCGTCGGCGCGGTGGTCGGGGTCGGCGTGGGGGTCATCGTGGCGGTCGGCGTCGAGGTCGGGGTGGGGGTCGGCGTGTCGGGCGCGGCGGCGAACCCGTTCGGCACTAGGCAGAGGCAGTAGGTCTGGCCGGGGAAAGGAACGGTCCCCGACGCCAGCAGCGTCGCTCCGGGAGCGGCGACGTGGGGCGAGAGCGACACCGCGGCGGGAAGCGGCGCCGCCGACGGGTGCACCGACCCGTCGGCCGTCACCGCGCCGCGCGGGGCCGTCGCGGGCCCCGCTTCCCCAGCGCCTGCACCCGCGTACATCGCAACTGCGACGAGTACCGCGCCGGCCAACAACGCCATCCCGGGTCTCAGCGTCCCCTCCTGCCCGGCGCAGTCCGGGCGATCGTCGATCGATACGAGAGTCGGCGGCGTCAACCCGAGGCTGATCGGGGGTATTCCGCCCCGAGCGCAGCGCTGGCGTGGTCGGGGTCGAGGCCCCGGTCCGGCGCGGGGTAAGCCTGCCTCGGCTTGCGTCAGCCCCCGACCGTGGCCACACGCGGCCCGCGGGACACCCTCTCGAAGGCGCGCTCCGCGGCGCCGGACCGGCGGACGGGCGGGCGCTCGCGCTCAGCCGAACTGCACGGAGCGCTTGGTGAAGGCGCCGTCCATCCAGAAGCCGGTGATCGGGAAGCTCGCCGGCGGGCGCTCGTCGGCGACCGCGCCGGCGGCAACCAGCACCGGCGCGTAGTGCTCCCAGGTCGGCAGCGCCGTCGCCGCGGCCGGCGCCCGGCGCCGGAACTGCAGCAGCGCGTCGACGTCGAGGCGCGCCAGCGCACCTGCCGCCCAGGCGTCGAACTCGCGCGCCCAGGTGGGGGTTCCGGGACGGAACGCGAACCGCATGTTGTGGGTGAGGAAGCCGCTGCCGAACACCAGCACGCCCTCCTCGCGCAGCGGCGCGAGCGCTTGGCCGAGCGCGAACAGCTCGTCGGGGTCGAGGCGCGGCATCGAGAGCTGCAGCACCGGCACGTCGGCGGCGGGGTACATCGCGACCAGCGGCACGTAGGCGCCGTGGTCGAGGCCGCGCTCGGGCTCGTCGGTGCTCGCGATGCCGTTCGCGCGCAGCAGGTCGCGGACGCGCGCCGCCAGCTCCGGCGCCCCCGGCGCCGGGTAGGTGGTCTGGTAGTAGCGCTCGGGAAAACCGTAGAAGTCGTGGACCAGCGGCACGGTGCGGGTCGCGCCGAGCGCGGCCGGGCGCTCCTCCCAGTGCGCTGAGACCATCAGGATGCTCTTCGGC
>DATIYW010000261.1:0-2919 GCA_035517415.1 Thermoanaerobaculaceae bacterium | reverse complement strand
TCCCGGACGGTGTTCCTCGCGCTCGCCGGCGCCGCTGGCATCGTGGCGGCGGCCGGCTGCGTCCACTACCGCGCCGAGCCGATCGCGCCCGAGGATACGCTTGCCGCGTTCTCGGCGCGCAGCCTGGCGGACGCGGGGCTGCGGCAGTTCCTCACCGCCAACCGCTGCCCGGTGCCGCGCCCGGGCGCGCCCTGGGCGCTCAAGCCGCTCACGCTCGCGGCGTTCTACTTCAACCCCGACCTCGACGTCGCGCGCGCGGAGCTGGCCGCGGCGGAGGCGGCGCGGCTGAGCGCGGGCGAGCGCGCCAACCCGGCGCTGGCGGCCTCGGCGGGGTACGACTCGACCACCTCCACGCGCCTGGTCTCGCCGTGGATCCTCACCTTCAGCCTCGACGTGCCGCTGACCACGGCGGGCAAGCGCGCGCATCGCGTCGCCGAGGCGCGCAGCTCGGCGGAGGCGGCGCGCCTCGGCCTCGCCGCGGCGGCGTGGGAGGTGCGCAGCCGGGTGCGCGCCGCGCTGGTCGAGCTGCACGCCTCGATCGCCGACGAGGGGCTGCTCGCCGACCAGGAACGGGTGTCGATGGACGGCGCCGTGCTGCTCGAGCAGCAGCTCCGCGCCGGCGCGGTCTCGGCGTTCGAGGTGACGCAAGCCCGCCTCGCGCTCTCCTCCGCGCAGCTGGCGCACCGTGACGCGGTCGCCCGCGAGATCGCCGCGCGTGCGCAGCTGGCGGACGCCCTCGGCCTGCCTCTGCAGGCGCTGGGAGGGACGCCGCTCTCGTTCGCCGACCTCGCCGCCGCGCCGGCGGAGGTGGCCACAGCAGAGGCGCGGCGCCAGGCCGTGCTCAACCGCGCCGACGTCCTCGCCGCGCTCGCCGCGTACGCCGCGAGCCAGGCCGCGCTCCAGCTCGAGATCGCCCGCCAGTACCCCGACCTCAGCCTCGGGCCGGGCTACGAGTTCGACCAGGGCGACAACAAGTGGATCCTCGGCGTCTCGCTGCCGCTGCCGCTGGTGAGCCGCAACCGCGGCCCGATCGCCGAGGCCGAGGCGCGCCGCAAGGCCGCCGCCGCGCGCTTCCTCGCACTCCAGGCGCACGCCGTCGCCGAGGTGGATGCGGCGGTCGCGGCCTACGACGCGGCGCGTGCGTCGGCGGAGGCGGCCGAGGCGATCGGCCACGACCTCGACGCGCACGAGCGGCGGAGCGAGGCGCGCTTCGAGGCCGGCGAGATTTCGCGGCTGGAGCTCGACGGCGCCAGGCTCGAGCGCATCACCGCCGGCCTCGCGCGCCTCGACGCGCTGGCCAGGCGCCAGGCGGCGCTCGGCCGATTGGAGGACGCGATGCAGCGCTCGACCGAACCGGGTGAGTGGGTGGCCGCGCCGCGCGCCCGCGACGACGCCGCCTCCGCACCGGGCGCCGGGGTCAAGCGATGACCCGCCGCCGCGGCTGGATCGGGCTCGCCGTCGCCGCCCTCGTCGTGATCGGCGCCCTGGCGCTGTGGCGCGCCGCGCGCCCGGGCGCGGGCGGCGAGGAGGCGGAGGCGGCGAGCGTCGTCCCGGTCGAGGTCGGGGCGGTGACGCGCGCCACGCTCCACCGCGTCGTCACGGCGTACGGCACGGTCGAGCCCGAGCCCGCCGCCGGCGGCCGGCCCGCCGCGGCCGCGCGCGTCGGGCCGCCGCTGACCGGGGTGGTGGCGGAGGTCGCCTGCGCCGAGGGCGAGACGGTGAGCCGCGGGCAGGTGCTGGTGCGCCTCGACAGCCGCGTTGCCGACGTCCAGATCGCGAGGGCGACGGACGCGGCTCGCTTCGCCGAGCTCGCGGTGGCGCGGCAGAAGCAGATGTCGGCGTCGGAGGCGACCTCGCAGAAGGCGATCCAGGAGGCGGAGGCACAGCTCGCGGCCGCTCGCAGCGAGCTCGAGGCGGCGCGCGCGGAGCGCGAGCTGCTCGTCGTCCGCGCGCCGCTGGCGGGCGTCGTGGTGCGCGTGGCGGCGAGGCCCGGCGACGCGGTCGATCCGGCCGCTGTCCTGGCGGAGATCGTCGACCTCGGACGCCTGGTCGTCGCCGCCGGGGTGCCGAGCGCCGACGCCGGCCCGCTCAGGGTCGGCCAGCCGGCCGAGCTGTGGCGTGCGAGCGATCGCGGCGCGCGCTCCGGAGCGACGCCGGTCGCGGCGACGCTCGCGTTCGTCGGCGCGCAGGTCGACGCGAGGAACGACACCGTGCCGGTGCGGGTGGCGCTGCCCGCCGACGCCGGGCTGCGTCCGGGCGAGTCGGTCGAGGTGCGGATCACCGCCGAGGTGCGGGCCGATGCGCTCGCGGTCCCCGAGGACGCGGTCGTGCGCGGCAGCGACGGCGGCGATGCGGTCGCCGTGGTCGACGGCGACACCGCCACGCTCAGGCCGGTGGTCGCCGGCCTGCGCGAGCGCGGCCTCGTCGAGGTGACGGGCGACGGGATCAAGGAAGGGACGGCGATCGTCACGGTCGGCGCGTACGGGCTGCCGGCGCGGACCAGGATCCGGGTGGTCGGCCGCTAGTGGCCGCCGCGGCGACGCCTCCCGCGCCGGTCCCCC
This sequence comes from Thermoanaerobaculaceae bacterium, assembly GCA_035517415.1. Classification (GTDB taxonomy): domain Bacteria; phylum Acidobacteriota; class Thermoanaerobaculia; order Thermoanaerobaculales; family Thermoanaerobaculaceae; genus DATIYW01. Next base: position 358 of record DATIYW010000261.1, on the reverse strand, counting down.
GCCACGGCCTCGGCCGCCTCGCGACGCGCCACGCCGCCGCGATCGCGTTCCTCTCCGCGGCGCTGTGCGCGGCCGGGATCGTCGCCGCGCTCCACCTGCCGTCGTCGGTGTTCCCGCAGACCGACTTCCCGCGCGTCATCGTGCTGGTCGACAACGGCGTGATGCCCGCCGACGAGATGATGGCGACGATCACACGGCCGATCGAGGAGGCGATGAAGGACATCCCGGGCTCGGTGCGGGTGCGCTCCTCCACCGGCCGGGGCTCGGCCGAGGTCAACGTCTTCTTCGGTTGGAAGGCGGACATGGTGCGGTCGGAGCTGTACGTGCTCGGGCGCCTCGCCGAGATCCGCGGCTCGCT
>DATIYW010000260.1:0-18749 GCA_035517415.1 Thermoanaerobaculaceae bacterium | reverse complement strand
AGGTCGACGGCGCCGCCGCGGAGGAGCACTCGCTCTACCTCGGGCGCACCACCAACAACGTCGCCGAGTACGCCGCGTTGCTCGCCGCGCTCGAGCGCGCCGCCGCGCTCGGCGCCGAGGCGGTCGAGGTGCGCTCCGACTCGCAGCTCGTGGTCGAGCAGATGCGCGGCGCCTACCGCGTCAAGGCGCCGCACCTCCTGCCGCTGTGGCAGCGCGCCCGGGTGCTCGCCGCGGGCTTCCGGCGCTGCCGCCTGGTGCACGTCCCCCGCGCCGCCAACCGCCGCGCCGACGTGCTCGCCAACCGCGCGATGGACGAGCGCGTCTCGACCCTGCCGCGGCCGGAGGGGGTGTGATGACCGGGGTCCGGGGTCCGGGGTTCGGGGTCCGGGACGACACTCCATGAGCGTGGCGGAGAACCTGGCGCGGGTGCGGGAGCGGATCGCCGCCGCGTGCGCGCGGTCCGGCCGGGATCCCGCCGCCGTCCGCATCCTCGCGGTGAGCAAGACGCAGCCCGCCGCCGCGGTCGACGAGGCGATCGCCGCGGGCGTCGACGCGATCGGCGAGAACCGCGTCCAGGAGGCGGCCGCCAAGCGCCCGCTGGTCGCCCGTCCCGCGGCGTGGCACCTGGTCGGCCCGCTCCAGCGCAACAAGGCGCGCCCCGCGCTCGACCTCTTCAACCTGATCGAGACGGTCGACCGCGTCGAGCTCGCCGACCGGCTCGAGGCCCTCCTCGCCGAGGGAGGGCGCGAGCTGCCGGTGTTCCTCGAGGTCAACGTCGGCGGCGAGGCGCAGAAGAGCGGCGTGGCGCCGGAGGTCCTGGTCGCCCTTGCCGGTCATGTCGCGCGGCACTGCCCGCACCTCCGCCTCCGCGGGCTGATGACCGTTCCCCCGTACGATCCCGACGCGGAGCGCTCGCGACCGGTGTTCGCCGCGCTGCGCCGCCTCGGCGGGACGGTCGCCGCCGAATGCGGTCTGCCGCGCCTCGAGCTGTCGATGGGGATGAGCGAGGACTTCGCGGTCGCGGTCGAGGAGGGCGCCACCTGGGTGCGCCTCGGCCGCGTCCTGTTCGGCGAGCGGCGCAGCGCGCCATGAGGGTTGCGACGCCACCGCTGGGGAGTTAGGTTACCCTCGCTGTCACCGGAGGTCGTTGCGATGAGCCGCTTGACGCCACTGGAGATCCAACGCGCGAGCTTCCCCCGCAAGCTCAAGGGCCTGGACCCCGACGCGGTGCGCGAGTTCCTCGGCCAGATCGCCGAGCAGATCGAGGACGAGGCGCGCTCGCGCGGCGAGCTGCGCGGACAGCTGGCGCGCGCGCAGCAGCAGATCGAGGACTACCGGCAGCGCACCGACGCGCTGAACGAGGCGATGGTCGCCGCGCAACGCACCGCGGAGGCGACGATCGCCAAGGCCGAGGCCGATGCCCAGCGCGCGGTCGCCGAGGCCGAGGCGCTCGCCGACCGCATCGTCGACGCCGCCGCCCACCGCGCCGAGAACATCGAGCTGCTCGTCTCGCAGCTGCGCAGCCGGCGCCGCGCCGCGCGCGCCGACCTCAAGCGCCTGGCCGAGCTGCTCGAGGGCGCCTCCCGCGACGACGAGGCGGCCGAGGCGCGCGAGGGCGAGACGCCGACCGTCGCGGTGCTCCGGCGCCGCCCGCGCGAGGCTCGGGAAGAGCGGTGACGGAAAGAGGCAGGGATCCGGGTTCCGGGGTCCGGGGTCCGGTCCCCCATCCGCCCGAACGCCTTCCCGGGGCGCGGGCGTGAGCCTGCTGATCGAGAACGCGGCGACGGTCGCCACGCCGCGCGGGACGGCCGCCGCCGCCGGTCCGCGCCAGGCGGACGTGCACGTGCTGCGCGGCGCGGTGGTGCGCTGCGAGGGCGCGTCGATCCGCTTCGTCGGCGACGCCGCCGAGCACCGCCGCCGCTTCCCCGCCCCGGACGAGACGCTCGACGCCGCCGGCGGCACCGTGATCCCCGGCTTCGTCGACCCTCACACCCACCTGCCGTTCGCCGGCTACCGCGAGGACGAGTTCGACCGCCGCCTCGCCGGCGAGAGCTACGCCGAGATCGCCGCGGCCGGCGGCGGCATCGTCGCGACCGTGGCCGCCACCCGCCGCGCCGGCGTCGACGAGCTGCTCGCGCTCACGCTCGCGCGGCTCGACCGCCAGCTCCTGCTCGGCACCACCACCACCGAGGCGAAGTCGGGGTACGGCCTCGAGCGCGAGGCGGAGCTCAAGCAGCTCCGTGTGCTGCGCGAGGCGTCGCGCCGGCACCCGGTCGAGATCGTCCCCACCGCCATGCCCGCGCACGAGGTCCCGCCCGAGTGGCGCCGCGACCCCGACGGTTACGTGCGGCTGGTGACCGAGGAGATCCACCCCGCGATCGCGGCCGAGGGTCTCGCCCGGGGCGTGGACGTGTTCTGCGAGCGCGGCGTGTTCTCGCCGGAGCAGACGCGCCGCCTGCTCGCCGCCGCCCCCGGCTACGGCTGGCGCATCCACCTCCACGCCGACGAGCTCTGCGACCTCGGCGGCGCGGCGCTCGCGGCCGAGCTCGGCGCGGCGTCCGCCTCGCACCTGCTGCACGTCTCCGACGCCGGCATCGCCGCGCTCGCGCGGGCGGGCGTGGTCGCGATCGTGCTCCCCGGCGTCTCGTTCTTCCTCCGCGACCGCTTCGCCCCGGTCCGCAAGCTGGTCGAGGCGGGCGTGCCGGTCGCCCTCGCCACCGACTGCAACCCGGGCTCCTCGCACACCGAGTCGATGCCCGCGATCCTCGCCCACGCCTGCCTCGGCGCCGGGCTCTCAGCCGAGGAGGCGCTGGTCGCCGCGACGCTCAACGCGGCGGCGGTGCTCGGGCTGGCCGAGCGGATCGGCAGCGTCGAGACGGGCAAGCAGGCCGACCTCACCGTCCTCGACGCGCCGTCGTTCAAGCACCTGGTCTACCACTTCGGCGTGAACCTCGTCCGCCACGTGGTCAAGGCCGGCGAGGTCGTCGTCCGCGACGGCCGGCTCGCTGCCGCCGCGGCCTCGACGCGTTCGGCCAGCTGATCCTCGACGCCGTTCCCCCGGCGGACCTCGAGGCCAGCGAATGTTCCCGCGCGAGCGTGTGTTAGCCGGGATTGCAGCGGGATATGCACCCCCCCCGGGGAGGCACGGTGAGCGACTTCCATCAGCGGGGGCCTATCACCACAGTGCCGCGCCTGGCGGCAGTGGACCTCGCGAGACGCGAGAAGGAGCTGACGTTCTTCGCGCGGCGGGTGCCGCTGACGCTGGTGATGCCATGCCTGGTCACGGAGATGGACCAGCCGGCGCTCGCCGGGATGGTGCGCGAGCTCGCCCAGGTCCCCTACCTCGACACCGTCGTGATCTCGCTCGACCGCGCCGACGAGGCCGGCTTCCAGAAGGCGCGCTCGTACTTCCGCGCGCTGGCTCACCGCACCGTGGTGCTGTGGAACGACGGCCCGGCGATCCGCCAGATCCGCGACGAGATCGAGAGCCGCGGGCCGCACCTCTCCGACCCCGGCAAGGGGCGAGCGGTGTGGATGGCGCTTGGCTACGTGCTCGCCGCCAACCGCGCCCGCGCGATCGCGCTCCACGACGCCGACGTGGTGACCTACGAGCGCGGGCTGCTCGCCAACCTCGTCTATCCGATCCTCCATCCCTCGCTCGAGTTCGACTTCTGCAAGGCGTTCTACGCGCGCTCCGCCAAGCGCCTGCACGGCCGCGCGACGCGGTTGCTGGTGCGGCCGCTGCTGCAGGCGCTCGGCGACATCGTCGGCCGCCACCCGTTCCTCTCCTACCTGGCGGCGTTCCGCTACCCGCTCTCCGGCGAGATCGCGCTCAGCGCTGACCTGCTGCGCCTGCTCCGCATCCCGGGCGACTGGGGAATGGAGGTCGGCCTCCTGTTCGAGGTGCTGCGCCACCGCTCCGCCCGCCGCATCTGCCAGGCCAGCGTCGCCGACCTGTTCGAGCACAAGCACCAGGCGCTCTCGCCCCAGGACCCCACACAGGGGCTGCACCGGATGGCGGTGGACATCGTCAAGCACGTCCTCCGCACCCTCGCCGCGGCCGGCGTGATGCTCAACGAGGGCCTCTTCAAGGGGCTGCGCGTCGCCTATCAGCGCTACGGCGAGGATGCGGTCTCCGACTCGTTCGCCGTCGCGACCTTCAACGGCCTCGAGTTCGACCGCCACTCGGAGGAGGAGACGCTCGAGACGTTCTCGCGGGCGCTCGCCGAGGGGTGCCAGCAGTTCCAGGATGACCCGCTCGGCACGCCGGCGCTGCCGAACTGGGCGCGCGTGATCTCCGCCTACCCCGAGGTCGGGCCGCGCCTGCTCAAGGCGGTCGAGGAGCTCGGCGGGGAGCTGCTGCCGTGAGGATCCGCGCCGTCCTCACCGACCTCGACGGCACGCTGCTCGAGCCCGACGGGAGCGTGTGCGCCGAGGCGCTCGCCGCGATCGCAGCGCTCGCGGCGGCGGGGGTGCCGGTGCTGCCGGTGACGAGCAAGACCGCGGCGGAGCTCGCGCCGCTGCTGGCGCGGCTCGCGATCGACGCGCCTGCGGGCTGCGAGAACGGCGCGGTGGTCCGCCTCCCCGGCGGGACCACCGAACTCCTCCCCGGCGCGGTGCCGCTCGCCGACCTGGCCGCGGTCCTTGAGGGCCTCCGCGGACGCACCGCGGCGCCGGTCCGCACCCTGCTCGAGCTCTCCGACGCCGAGATGTCGTCGCTGACCGGCCTCGACGGCGCCGCGCTCGCCCTCGCCCGCCGGCGCCAGGCCACGCTGCCGCTGGTGGTCGAGCCGGCCTGGGATGACCGGCTGCGCGCGGCGCTGCCGGAGCGGCCGCGGCTCCGCCTGGTGCGCGGCAACCGCTTCCTCCACCTCCACGGCGACCACGCCAAGGACGGTGCGGTGCCGCGCCTGCTCGCCGTCGCCGGGGCGCGCGACGGGGCGGTGGTGGCGTGCGGCGACGCGCCCAACGACGCCGAGCTGCTCGCGCGCGCCGACCTCGCCGTGATCGTGCCCGGGAGCGCCGGCCCGAGCGCGGAGCTGCGGCGGTGCGTGCCCAGCGCGCGCGTGGCGCCGCATCCGCACGGGCGTGGCTGGGCGGCGGCGATGACGACGCTCCTCGCCGCCGACGACGGCCACGCGCGCGGGCACGCCGCGCGGCCGCGAACCCGCGGGGCCGCCCGGTCATGAACGACGCGGCTCCTCTCCTTGAACCGCTCCGCGCGCGGCTGGCGGAGATCGGCGAGGTCGACGTGCTGGTCGGGATCCCGAGCTACAACAACGCGGCGACGATCGGCCATGTCGTGCGGGCGGTGCAGGCGGGGTTCGCCAAGTACTTCCCCGACCAGCGCACGCTGCTGCTCAACTCCGACGGCGGCTCCTCCGACGGCACCCCCGACGTGGTCCAGAACGCCTCGATCAGCGACTTCCAGACCCTGCTCGCCGCCCACCCGCCGCGCGCCGTCCACCGCATCGTGACGCCGTACCACGGCATCCCGGGCAAGGGCAGCGCCGTCCGCACCGTATTCGCCGCGGCGCGCGAAGCCAAGGCGCGGGCGTGCGCGATCGTCGACGCCGACCTGCGCAGCATCACGCCCGAGTGGATCGACCTGCTCGTCTCGCCGGTGCTGCGCCAGGACTACGACTTCGTCGCGCCGCTTTACCACCGCCACAAGTACGACGGGACGATCACCAACAGTATCGTCTACCCGCTGACGCGGGCGCTCTACGGCCGCCGGGTGCGCCAGCCGATCGGCGGCGAGTTCGGCTTCTCGGGCCGCCTCGCCGAGGCGTACCTCGAGCAGCCGGTGTGGGAGTCCGAGGTCGCCCGCTTCGGCATCGACATCTGGATGACCACGACCGCGATCACCGGCTCCTTCCGCGTCTGCCAGGCGTTCCTCGGCGCGAAGATCCACGACGCCAAGGACCCCGGCGTCGACCTCGCCGCGATGCTCACCCAGGTGGTCGGGGCGGTGTTCGCGCTGATGGAGACACACGCCGGCTCCTGGCGCGACGTCTCGGGGTCAATCCCGGTGCCGGAGTTCGGCTTCGAGTACACCGTCGGCCTTGAGCCGGTGCGTGTCAACGTCGAGCGCATGGTCGGCATCTTCGCGTCCGGCGTCCAGGAGCTCGCCGAGATCTGGGAGCGGGTGCTCGACCCCGAGACGATGGCGCAGGTGCGGGCGCTCGCGGCCGTCTCGGGCGACGCGTTCCGCTTCCCGGTCGGCGTGTGGGTGCGCGCGGTCTACGACTTCGCGCTCGCCCACCACCGCCGGGCGATCAACCGCGAGCACCTGCTGAAGTCGCTCACGCCGCTCTACCTCGGGCGGACCGCCTCGTTCGTCCTCGAGACCGCCGGGTCGGACGCCAACGACGTCGAGGAGGCGATCGAGGCGGTGTGCCTCGAGTACGAGCGGATGAAACCCTACCTGATCGAACGCTGGGAGGTGTGAGATGGACGGTTCCTTCGCCGACCGGTTGCTCGGCGCCCTTGAGGCGTTCTTCGAGGGCGTCGTCCGGTTCCTGCCCGGACTGCTCGCCGCGCTCCTCATCCTCGTGCTCGGCGCGCTGGTCGGCTGGGCGGTCAAGGCGATGGCGCGGCGGCTCCTCGGCGTTGCCCGCTTCGACCGCTTCTGCGACTCCGCGGGGTTCTCCTCGATCCTGACCCGCGCCGACGTGCGCGCGAAGCCGTCTGCGCTGCTCGCCTCGCTGCTGTTCTGGCTCGTGATCGCGAGCTTCCTGATGGCGGCGGCGAGCGCGCTCCGCGTCGACGTGATCAACCAGCTGATCGCCGCGTTCTTCCTCTACCTGCCGCGGCTGATCTCGGCGCTCGGCATCCTGTTGGTCGGGTTCCTGCTCGGGAACTTCGTCTCGCGCGCCGCGCTGCTCGCGGCGGTCAACGCCAACGCGCCGTCGCCGCGCGCCATCGGCCTGGTGGTGAAGTTCCTCATCGCCATCCTCTCGTTCGCGATGGCGCTCGAGCAGGCCGAGATCGCCCGCAGCATCGTGATCGCGGCGTTCATCATCCTCTTCGGCGCGGTGATGCTGGCGCTCGCCCTCGCCTTCGGCCTCGGCGGCCGCGACGTCGCCCGGCACGCGCTCGAGCGGCACTTCCTCAAGGGCGACGCCGGCGCGGTGGGCGACGACCTCACCCACGTCTGAGCGAGGGACGCGGCGCCCCGGGGCTCGCGCGGGTCAGGCCTTCTCGAGCCTGGCGATCGACGGGATCAGCGTCTTGCGCCCGGCGCGGTCGAAGTAGACGACCAGGCGGGTCTGCGCTCCGGCGCCCTGCACCTGGAGGATCACGCCGGCGCCGAACGAGGCGTGGCGCACCTTGAGGCCGGGCCGCCAGCCCTCGGGGTGCGAGGACCGGGGTCCGGGATCCGGGGTCCGGTGCCCGGGCCCTCGCCCGCCCAGATCGGGCCGGGAGATCGCTGCGCGCGACGGCGAGGGGAGGTGGGCGCGGAACGGGTCGCGGCCGGCGAGCGTGGTGCGCTCCTCGACCACCTCGCGCGGCACCTCGAGAAGGAAGCGGGATGGGCGGCCGGAGAGGAGCTGGCCGTTGACGCGGCGGACGCGCGCGGCGGTGAGGAAGAGGCGCGACTTCGCCCGCGTCATGCCGACGTAGGCGAGGCGGCGCTCCTCCTCCTCGTCCGCCTCGCCGCCGCCCTCGCGGCGCAGCGGCAGCAGGCCGTCCTCCATGCCGACGAGGAACACGACGTCGAACTCGAGCCCCTTGGCGGCGTGGAGCGTCGAGAGCTGCACCGCGTTGCCCTCGCGGCGCTCGTCGGCGTCGGTCAGGAGCGCGACCTCGTCGAGGAAGCCGGCGAGGTCGAGCCCGCGCTCGCCCGCCTCGGCGGCGGCGGCGACGAGCTGGTCGAGGTTGGCGCGCCGGCCGCGGTCCTCCTCGTCGTCGGCGGCGTACTGCGCGGCCAGGCCGGAGCGCTCGAGCAGCAGGCGCACGACCTCGGCCGGCGGCGCGGAGGTCATCTCATGGCGCAGGCCGTCGAGCAGGGCGAAGAACCCCTCGAGCGCCTGGCGCGCCCGCGGCGTGAGCGCCTCTGGGAGCCGCCGCGCCGCCTCCGGCAGCGACACGCCGTCGCGCGCACCCGCCTCGAGGTGGTCCATCGCCACCTGGCCGATCCCCCGCGCCGGCACGTGGACGGCGCGGCGGAACGCGAGGCCGTCACCGGGGGCGACGAGCAGGCGCAGGTAGGCGAGCGCGTCGCGGACCTCCTTGCGCTCCCAGAAACGCGTGCCGCCGACCACCACGTACGGCATCGCCCGCCGCACCAGCTCCGCCTCGAAGCTGCGCGACTGGGCGTTGACGCGGAAGAGCACGGCGATCCCGCCGGGGGCGACCGACTCGCGCAGGCGGCCGACCTCGTCGGCGACGAAACGCGCCTCGTCGGCCTCGTCAGCGGCGAGGTAGACGGTGACCGGTCGCCCGGCGCCAACCTCGGAGGAGAGCCGCTTGGCGCGCCGCCGGGTGTTGTGTGCGATCACCGCCGCGGCGGCGGCGAGGATCGGCTCGGCGGAGCGGTAGTTGCGGCCGAGCGTGACGATGCGCGCGCCGGGGTAGGTCTCCTCGAAGCCGAGGATGTTCTCGATCTCGGCGCCGCGCCAGCGGTAGATCGACTGGTCCTCGTCGCCGACCGCGGTCAGGTTGGGGCGCCTGCCGCCGAGCAGCGCGACCAGGCGCGCCTGCGCCAGGTTGGTGTCCTGGAACTCGTCGACCAGGAGCCAGCGGAAGCGCGAGGCGAGGCCCTTGCGCAGCGCGTCGTGCGCCTCGAGCAGGCGCACCGCGAGCAGCAGCATGTCGTCGAAGTCGACCGCGCCGGCCTGGCGCAGCTCGCCCTGGTAGGCGGCGAAGACGTCGGCGAGCAGGCGCTCGTCGCCGCCGCGGGCGCGCGCGGCGAGCTGCTCGGCGTCAAGGAGCGCGTTCTTCGCCGCCGAGACGCGGGAGCGGGCGGCGCGCGGCGAGAGCTGTGAGGAGCCGATGCCGAGGCGCTTGAGCAGGCGCTCGAAGATCTGCCGCTGCTCGTCCTCGTCGGCGATCGCGAAGCGGGCCGGCAGGCCGGCTTCGCTCGGATGGTTGCGCAGCAGCTGCAACGCGAAGCGGTGGAAGGTGCCGACGAACCCGCCGGCGAGGCGGCCGCCGACCAGCCGCTCGACGCGCTCGACCATCTCGCGCGCCGCCTTGTTGGTGAACGTCACGGCGAGCACCTCGTGCGGCTGCGCCAGCCCACGCGCGAGCAGCCAGGCGATCCGGTAGGTGAGCACGCGGGTCTTGCCGGAGCCGGCGCCGGCGACCACCAGCAGCGGGCCCTCGCCGTGCGTGACGGCCTGGACCTGGTCCACGTCGAGTTGCGCAAGCAGTGATTCGGCGTCGCCCACCGTACCCCCAGGAACCGGCGATTGTACGCTTGCCCCGGTGCGTGGTCCGTGGTCAGTGGCCCGTGGTCAGTGGTCCGCAGAAACGACCAAGAGCGGGGCGATGGGATCGGGCGCGTCGCCGCGCCGGCGCCGGTGGGTCTATGGCAAGGCGCCCGAGGCGGTCGGACCGGAGCCTAGCCGCAGGCTGGGTGAGGATCCGAACCGCCGCAGGGCAACGCCGCCAGAGACCCGGCGCCGCCGGCGCCCCTACTCGACCGTCACCGACTTGGCGAGGTTGCGCGGCTGGTCGACGTCGCAGCCCCGCCGCACCGCGACCTCGTAGGCGAGCAGCTGCAGAGGCACCGCGGCTACCACCGGCAGCAGCGGCCACGGCACCGGCGGCAGCGGCACCACGGCGCGGGCGAGCTCGGCCAGCCGCGCGTCGTGCGCGTCGCCGAACACGTACACCGGCGCCTTGCGCGCCCGCACCTCCTCGATGTTGGAGCGCGTCTTCTCGGCGAGCTCGCCGCCCGGGCTCAGCGCGATCACCGGGAAGTGCTCGTCCAGCAGCGCGATCGGACCGTGCTTCATCTCCCCGGCCGGGTACCCCTCGGCGTGGAGGTAGGAGATCTCCTTGAGCTTGAGCGCGCCCTCGAGCGCCAGCGGGTAGAGCACGCCGCGGCCAAGGTAGAGCGCGTCGGAGGCGTGCTCGAGCGCCGCCGCGATCGCCGCCACCTCGGGGCCGAAGGCGAGCATGCCGTCGAGGTCGTACGGCAGCGCCCAGCTCCGCTCCAGCAGCGCGCGGGTCTCCTCCGCCGGCAGGCCCTTGGCGTCGCGCCAGGCGAGCGCGAGCGCGAGCAGCGCGACGAGCTGGGTGGTGAACGCCTTGGTCGAGGCGACGCCGATCTCGGGGCCGGCGTGGGTGCCCAGGCGCCATTCGGCGAGCCGCTCGGCGAGCGCCCCGCGCACGTTGCAGATCGTGGCGAGGCGCGCCCCCTCCGCCTGCGCCAGCCGCATCGCCGCGACGGTGTCGGCGGTCTCGCCCGACTGCGTGATGCCGACCACCAGGGTGCCCGCGTCGAGCAGCGGCTCGCGGTAGCGGAACTCCGAGGCGTAGTCGACCTCGCAGGCGACGCGGGCGAGCCGCTCGAGGTAGAACTTGCCGACCAGCGCCGCGTGCCAGGAGGTGCCGCAGGCGACCAGGCGCACCGAGGTGAAGCGGCGCAGCAGCTCGGGCGGCAGCCCGTGCGCGACCAGCGACGGCACCGCGGTGTCGGCGAACAGCGCATGGAGCGTCTCGGAGACCGCCCCCGGCTGCTCGTTGATCTCCTTGAGCATGAAGTGGCGGAACCCGCCGCGCTCGACCTCGCCGGGCTCCCAGTCGAGCGTGACGACCGGCCGCGACACCTCGTCGCCGCCGGCGTCGAGCACCGTCACCGAGCGCGACCTCACCACCACCACGTCGCCGTCCTCGAGGTGGATGCAGCGCCGCGTCATCGCTACCACCGCGGCGGGGTCCGACGCCACCACGTTCTCGCCCTCGCCGAGGCCGACCACCAGTGGCGGGCCGTTGCGGAACGCGACGACGAGGTCCGGGTCGGCGAGACTGATCGCCGCGACCGCGTACTGCCCGGTCAGGCGCCGCCGCACCGCCTGCGCCGCGCGCGCCAGGTCGCGCCCGCCGCGGGCGAGCAGGTGCGCGATCACCTCCGAGTCGGTGTCGGAGGAGAAGCGGACGCCGTCGGCCTCGAGCTCGCGCTTGAGCTCGCGGAAGTTCTCGATGATGCCGTTGTGGACGACCGCGACGCGGCCCTGCTCATCGGTGTGGGGGTGGGCGTTGCGCTCGATCGGCGCCCCGTGCGTCGCCCAGCGGGTGTGGCCGAGCGTGAGGTGGCCGCGGAACCCGGCGGCGTACGCCTTCTCCGCCAGGTTGATGAGCTTGCCCGGCGCGCGCAGGACCTGGAGGCGGTCGCCGGAGTGGACCGCGACGCCGGCGGAGTCGTAGCCGCGGTACTCGAGGTGGCGGAGCGCCTCGAGCACCACCGGCACTCCCTCGCGCGGACCCACGTACCCGACGATGCCGCACATGACGCCCTCCGATCTCCCGGCTCGCCACCCCGGCAGGGCTCGCCGCACTCCCCGCCCAGGCGGGTCGATTAGCGAGAACCGTGCCCGATTCTACCGATTCGCGGTCGCGGCGCGGCATCCCGGCCGTGGCCTGCCGGACACGGGCCGCGGCAAACTCGCACCGGCCAGAGTGCGACGGGCCGACCCCGGCCGGTCAGTCGCGTCCCGAGCGCCGCGTCAGCGGGGCGACGCTCGCGCCGTCGGGGACGGCCGCGCCATCGAGCACGGCGTGCGCGCCGATCCGACAGGCGACGCCCACGACGCAGCCGCGCCGCAGCTGCACGCCCGGCTCGAGCACGGTGTCGGCGCCCACCCGGCAGTCGCCCTCGACCCAGGTCGAACCGGGGTCGAGGACCGTGACGCCCGCGTCCTGGAGGCGGCGGAGGACGCGCGCGTTGAGCAGCCGGTTGACCTCGGCGAGGTCGGCGCGAGTGTTGACCCCGGCCATCTCCGCGGCGTCCGCCAGGCTCAGGCCCGCGACGCGCGACCCGCCCCGGACCAGCGCCGCCACCACGTCGGTGAGGTAGAACTCGCCTTGGTCGTTGTCGGGCGCCAGCCGCGCCAGCGCCGGGCGCAGCGCCGTCAGCTCGAAGGCGTAGGTCCCGGCGTTGACCTCGCGGATTGCCGCCTGCGCCGCGGTCGCGTCGCGCGCCTCGACGATCGCGGCGACGTCGCCCGCCGGGTCGCGCACGATGCGGCCGTAGCTGCCGGGGTCGGGCAGCACCGCGGTCGCCACCACCGCGGCCGCCCCGCTGCGGTGGCGAAGATCGACGAGCGCACGCAGCGTCGCCGCGGTCAGCAACGGCACGTCGCCCGAGAGCACGAGCAGGTCGCCGCCCGCGGGCAGCCGCGGGAGCGCGCAGCGGACCGCGTCGCCGGTCCCGCGCGGCGGATCCTGGACCGCGATCGCGGCGCGGCCCGCGAGGTGCGCGGTGACCTCCTCGCGCTGGTGGCCGACGACGACGACGAGGGGGTCCGGCCCCACCGGCGCGAGCGCGGCCAGCACGTGGTCGATCAGCGGGCGGCCGCCGGCCTCGTGCAGCACCTTGGCGTGCCGCGTGTGCAGCCGCTTGCCCTCGCCCGCCGCGAGCACCGCCGCCGCGACGCTCACGCGGGCACCCCGAGCATCGCCGCGAGCGTGTCGGCGAGCCGCCGCGGGTCGTGCCGGACCGCGCCCTCCTCGGTGACGGTGAGCAGCGGCAGCGCCTCGAGCCGACCCGGCCCCGGCCACTCGGCCGGCGGCACGACCGGCGCCGCGCCGCTCTCCTGGTAGTGTGCCGCCGCCTCGGCGGGGATCGGCGCATCGTTGGCGAGCACGACGTCGACCGCCACCCCGGGAGCGTGGGCGGCGAGCTCGGCGACGTGGCGGGCGAGGTCGTAGCCGTCGGTCTCGCCGGGCTGCGTGACGAGGTTGGCGACCAGCACCCGCCGCGCCCCGGTCCGCGCCACCGCCCGTCGCAGCTCCGGCACGAGCAGGTTGGGGATGATGCTGGTGTAGAGCGAGCCCGGCCCCATCACCACCAGGTCCGCCGCCTCGATCGCCGCGACCGCCTCCGGCAGCGCCGGGGGGTCGGGCGGCGAGAGGCGCAGGCGGCGTGGCGGCCCGCCCCGGCTGATCGCCGTCTCGCCGACCAGCAGCTCTCCGTCGCGCCCCTCGGCGACGAGGTGGACGTCCTCCTCGGTCGCGGGCAGCACCGAGCCGCGCACGCGCAGCACCTCGGCCGCGAGGCGGACGGCGCGCGGGAAGTCGCCGGTGAGCTGGAGGAGCGCGGTCATGAACAGGTTGCCGAACGAGTGCCCGCCGGTCGGCCCGAGGCCCGGGAAGCGGTGGGCGAACAGGCGGGTCAGCAGCTCGTCGTCCTCGGCGAGCGCGAGCAGGCAGTTGCGCACGTCGCCGGGCGGCGGCATGCCGTACTCGCGGCGCAGCCGGCCCGACGAGCCGCCGTCGTCCGTCACCGTGACGATCGCGGCGAGCGAACGCAGCGGCAGGCGCTTGGCGGCGCGGAGCAGGGTGGAGAGCCCGCTCCCGCCGCCCAGCGCGACCAGGCGCGCGCCGGAAGTGCCGGAGGACACGGTGGAGATGGTACCGCGAAGGCGGCGCCCGCCGCCGGGACCGCGGCTACTTCTTCGACAGCTCCTGGAGGACCTGCTTGGCGACCGCCTTGAGCGTCTCGAACACCCCGACGCCCTTCGGCGCGACCGCCTCGAAGGTCGGCTCGCCCTTGACGTTGAGGGCGCGGAAGAGCACGTCGTAGGGGACCGCGGAGGTGAGGTCGCGCTTGTTGAACTGCAGCGCATAGGGGACGACGGCGAGGTCGAAGCCGTTCTCGCGCAGGTTGTGCTTGAGGTTGTCGAGCGACTCGAGGTTGGCGTCCATGCGCGCCTCCTGCGAGTCGGCGACGAAGATGACGCCGTCCACGCCCTTGAGGATGAGCTTCCGGGACGCGTCGTAGAACACCTGGCCGGGCACGGTGTAGAGGTGGAAGCGGGTGCGGAAGCCGCGCACGCTGCCGAGGTCGAGCGGCAGGAAGTCGAAGAACAGCGTGCGGTCGGTCTCGGTCGCGAGCGAGATCAGCTGGCCCTTGTTCTGCGGGTTGGTGCGCTCGTAGATGTACTGGAGGTTGGTGGTCTTGCCGCCCAGCCCCGGGCCGTAGTAGACGATCTTGCAGTTGATCTCGCGCGAGGCGTAGTTGATGAAGCTCATTCGGTGAAGAGCGCGTCGATGTCTTCGTCGGTGATCTCGGCGAACGGCGAGGCGGGTGCCTCGCCGACCTGAGCCGCCTTGTTCGCCATCTGGACCAGCACGTCCTCGAGCTCCGCCGCCGCCTTTCTCACCCGCAGCCGCACCAGGCCGAGGGAGGAGCGCTCGTCGAAGATGACGACCAGGATGAGGCGCTGGCCGACGATCGAGATGTGGATGTTGTCCCGCTCGCCCTCGTGGAAGAGGATCGAGAACTCCTTCTCGCCGATCAGGCGCGCGAGCCCGTCGGTCGCGGCGACGTTGCCCGCCGTGAGCGAGGCGAGCGAGGTCGCGTCCACCTTCTCGAGGTCGCCCTTGGCGGCGATCTGCTGGCCGTTCTTGTCGACGAGGAAGACGATCTTGGCGTTCGCGTCGACCCACAGGCGCCCGAGCACGGAGTTGATGCGCTCAAACTCCTCCTCGTACATCACCAGGTTCGGCCCGAGCATCGTCATCGCCACCCGCCTCCGCGCCTCAAATTGCGAGTATATCCTTTGCTGCCACGTTAATCCATCCCTCGCCGACCGCTTAGGGCGCGGCTCAACGTGACCTGATCGGCGTAGGAGATCTCGCCCCCGGCGGGGAGCCCGAACGCGATCCGCGACAGCGTCACGCCGCTCGTGCGCAGCGCCCGGGCGAGGTAGTGCGCGGTCGCCTCGCCCTCCACCGTCGGATTGGTGGCGAGGATGACCTCGTGGACCGCGCCGCCGGGCAGGCGCTCGAGCAGCGCCGCGACGGTCAGCTCGTCGGGGCCGATGCCGTGGAGCGGGTCGAGCGTGCCGCCGAGGACGTGGTAGAGGCCGTGGAACTCGCCGGTCGCCTCGACCGCCCAGGCGTTGAGCGGGTCCTCGACGACGCAGATCACGGCGCGATCCCGGCCCTCGTCGCGGCACACCGGGCAGGGGTCGTCCTCGGTGAGGAGGAAGCAGGTGCCGCAGTGGCGTACCGTCTCGACCGCATGCCCGAGCGCGGCCGCCAGGCGGCGCGCCCCGTCCGGGCGGCGCAGGAGGTGCTGCACCAGCCGGGTGGCGGTGCGGGGGCCGACGCCGGGGAGCTGCTCCAGCTCTTCGAGCAGCCCGCGCACCGAGGCCGGCCGCAGGTCCACGGTCAGAACCCCGCGAGCCCGGGCGGCAGGCCGATGCGCGCCATCGCCTCGCGCGAGCGCTCGTCGAGCAGGCGCGAGGCCTCGCTCCACGCCGCCATCACCAGGTCCTCGACCAGGCCCGCCTCCTCGCCGGCCAGCGCCTTGACGTCGATGTGGATGCCCTTCAGCTCCTTCAACCCCGAGAGCCGGACCCGCACCAGGCCGCCGCCGGCGGAGCCCTCCGCCTCGAGCTCGGCGAGCACCTTCTGCATCTGCGCCTGCGCCTGCTGGGCCTGCTGGAGCAGCTTGGCGACGTTCATGGCTCCTCCTCCACGCGCTCGATCCGCCCGCCGAAGATCTCGAGCACCTGCTTCACCCGCTCGTCCGCCTCCACCCGCTCGCGCAGGCCGGGTGCGCGCCCGGCGCCCTCCGGCCCGTCGGCGGCCAGCACCACCCGGCGGGGCAACCCCGCCTGCTCCGCCGCGGCGGCGAGCTGATCGAGCGACTCGCGCAGGCTCTTCACCGCCGCCGGGGTCATCCCGGCGCAGCGCAGCACCAGGCTGTCGTCCTCGACCGCGACCTCACGGGCGGAGCGGACGCGGCCGGCGAGCAGCCTCAGCCCGATCGCGTCGAGCGCCGCGACCAGCCGCTCGGCCGGACCGGCCGGCGCGTCGGTCTCGGGCGGGGGCGGGGGCGGCGTCCCGGCGCCGCCGACGGGTACCGGCGGCACCTCCGGAGCGGGCTCCGCCGCCGTCGCCGGCGGCTCCCCGGCGAGCAGCGCCTCGACCCGCTGCAGCCGCGGCCACAGCGCGAGGCGGCCGATCGCCACCGCCACCGCCAGTCCCGGCCGGTCGCCGCGCGCCACCAGCTCCCGGCCCTCGAGCGCGAGCGCGAGCAGCCGCAGCAGGAGCGCCGCCCCGACCTCGGCCGCGCTCGTCCGCAGCTCGTCGCGGTGGGCCGCGGGGAGCGAGGTGGGCGCGTCGGGGGCGCACGCCAGCAGGAGAAGGGTGTGGAGGAGCTGAATGAACTGGTCGTAGAGCGACACCGGGTCGCGGCCGGCCCGCTCCTCGTCGCGCACCAGGGCGAGGGCGCGGCTGACGTCGCCGGCGCGTAGCGCCCGCCACAGCTCCAGCAGCGACTCGAACGGCGAGAGGCCGACCACGCTTGCGACCGCGTTCTCGTCGACCGTCCCGAGCGTGAACGCGTGGACGCGGTCGAGCAGGGAGAGCGCGTCGCGCAGGCTGCCCTCGGTGGCGCGCGCGACCAGCAGCGCGGCGCCCCGCGTCAGCTCGAACCCCTCCTTCTCCGCCACCTGCGCCAGGCGCCCGGCGACGAGATCCGGGGCGATCGGCCGGAAGTCCACCTGCAGGCAGCGGGAGAGGATGGTCGCGGGGAACTTGTCCTTCTCGGTCGAGGCGAGGACGAAGACGACGTGCTGCGGCGGCTCCTCGAGGATCTTGAGCAGCGCGTTGAACGCCGACTTGGAGAGCTGGTGCGCCTCGTCGAGGATGATGACGCGGAAGCGGTCGCGGATCGGCAGGTTGCGGATCACCTCGCGGAGGTCGCGGACGTCGTCGATGCCGGTGTTGGAGGCGGCGTCGATCTCGAGCACGTCGAGCGCCGAGCCTTGGGCGATCTCGACGCACGAGGTGCAGACGCCGCACGGCTCCGGCGTCGGGCCGTGCTCGCAGTTCAGCGCCTTGGCGAGCAGCCGCGCCACCGTCGTCTTGCCCACCCCGCGCAGGCCGGAGAACAGGTAGGCGTGGGCGATCTGCTTGGCGGAGAGACCGTTGCGCAGGGTGCGGACGGCCACGTCCTGGCCCACCAGGTCCTCGAACCGCTGCGGCCGCCAGCGCCGCGCCAGCACCTGGTAGCCGCTCACGCGTGCCCCGACCGACGTGGTCCGTGGTCCGTGGCCCATGGCCAGAATGCGTCCCGGAGGTCGTTCCCGGGCCACGGAAAACGGGCCACGGATAACGGTTTCTTGCCGTCGCGGCGAAGCAAGGAGCCCGGGCGATCCGCGGCGCCCGGTGCGACCCCCTTATCGCTGCTCCCTTCCGGGCCTGACGAGGTTCGGGGGGCACCGTCGCGCGGGGCCCGGGCTCCTTGCTTCCCACGACCGAGGTTTGCTGGCGGGGCGCTGCGGGCGGCGTGCGCGGACTTGGCGGAGAGGGCGGGATTCGAACCCGCGGTACGGTTACCCGTACACACGCTTTCCAAGCGTGCTCTTTCGGCCACTCAGACACCTCTCCGCGACCGCAATGACCTGTTCGCCGTCCGCGTCCCCCGCAGCCTCCGCTCCGCGACCGCTGACCTGATGGCGGAGAGGGTGGGATTCGAACCCACGGACCCCCGCGAAGGGGTCAACGGTTTTCGAGACCGTCCCGATCGACCACTCCGGCACCTCTCCGCACCGGGAGCGAGAGTCTAACCGCCGTCGCGCAAGTTTGCAAAGAAGCGTTCCAGCAGCGCGCTCGCCTCCGGCGCACGAAGTCCGCCGCGCCAGGCGACGCGATGGCCGAGGCGCGGGTCCTCGAGCAGGTTCCCGACCGAGCCGGCGAACCCGGCCCTCGGGTCGGGCGCACCCCAGACCACACGATCGAGGCGGGCGTGGACGCATGCCGCCGCGCACATCGCGCACGGCTCGAGGGTGACGAACAGCGTGCAGCCGGCCAGGCGCCAGCTCCCGAGCGCCTGCGACGCGGCGCGCAGCGCGAGCAGCTCGGCGTGGGCGGTGGGGTCCTGTTCCGCTTCCCGGCGATTGCCGGCGCGGGCCAGCACCGCGCCCTCGGGGTCGACCACGACGGCGCCGACCGGCACGTCGCCGGCGGCAGAGGCGCGCGTCGCCTCCTCTAGCGCCTCGCCCATCGCCGCGTGCTCCCCCGCGTCGAACGCCCACTCCGGTGTGAGATCCAACGCATCTCCTCCTACTTCACGCCTCGGCTTGGGTGCGCGCGACCGTGACAAGGGTGAGTCCCAGCGGGAGGCGAACGACACGCTCCAATGCGCGAGACACCGATGCGACGGCGTTGGCGACGAGTGCCGTGGACTGGGGCACGACCGAGAGCTTGCGGACCCTGCCGCACCACCACCATCCCGGGATTGCGAGCAGGAACAGGTACGTCGGCTCGAGTGTGAGCTGAAAGCCCGACCGTCGTAGCAACGCCGACAGGTCGCGACGCGTATAGCGGCGGAAGTGACCGAGGGCGCGGTCGACTGCGCCGAACAGCGCAGGGTGGGCGGGGACCTGCAGCAAGAGCTTGCCGCCAGGTCGCAGCCACCGTGCGATTTGTCCGAGAGCGGCGGTATCGTCCGCGATGTGCTCCAGCACGTTCAAGCAGATCACGACGTCGAATCTACCGGTGGGGAAATCGAGACCTCCGCCGATCGTCCCGATCCGAGCCTCGGCCGCGGTGTCTCCTCG
>DATIYW010000259.1:0-4105 GCA_035517415.1 Thermoanaerobaculaceae bacterium | reverse complement strand
TCCCGCGTGGTTCGGGGGCCCGCACTAGGAGGCGCCATGCAGCTGCAGACCACCCCCGTCGCCAAGGTCCCCGACCTGCCTCCGGGCCTGGGCGACTACCGCTTCCTCTTCTTCTCCGAGCTGCTCAAGCGCCCGGTGTGCGCGGGCAAGATCCGAGACCGCATCGGCCGCCTCGCCGACCTCGTCTTCGCCCTCAAGGAGCCGTATCCGGAGGCGGTCGGCATCTACCTCGAGCACGGCTGGGGCAAGCCGACCGAGTTCATCCCCTGGGACCGGGTGGTCAAGGTCGAGGACGACGCCGTGTTCGTCAAGCCCGCGGACGGGGGCGCGGCCTACCCGCCGTTCACCGACCAGCCGGGCTGGATCCTGATCGACAAGCACCTGATGGGTCGCACCATCCTCGACATGGACGGGCGCCGCACCGAGGTCGTCAACGACGTCCACCTGCTCGAGGCGAAGGGGCGGCTGCTGCTCGTCCACGTCGACACCTCGTTCAACGGCATCGTCCGCCGCTGGGGGCTCGGCGGGCTCGGCTGGATCAAGGACAACTTCATCTCGTGGAAGTACGTGCAGCCGCTGTCGGTGGAGGACGCGGTGAGCACCGACAAGGTCTCGCTGTCGGTGACGCGCCGGCAGCTGATCGAGCTGCCGAGCGAGGACCTCGCCGACGCGCTCGAGGAGCTGTCGGGCGAGGAGCAGCAGGCGCTGTTCTCCGCCCTCGACTCCGAGAAGGCGGCGGAGACGCTCGCCGAGGCGGAGCCGCGCGCGCAGCGCCAGCTGATCGCCAACCTGCGCAAGGAGCGGGCGCGGAACATCCTCTCCGAGCTCTCGGTGGCGCAGCTCGCGGACCTCTTCTCGGTGCTGCCGCACGACGACAAGACCGAGCTGATGGAGCTGCTGCCGGGCGAGGCGGCGCAGCGCATCCAGGCGATCCTCTCCGAGCGCGAGGCGACGGCGCGGGCGCTGATGTCGTCCGAGTTCGTCGCGGTGCCGAAGGAGGGCAAGGTCGGCGCGCTGCTCGATTCGGTCCGTCGCTCCGGCCGCGACCCGCAGAGCGTCTCCTACATCTACGTCGTCGGCGACGATGGGCACACGCTGGTCGGCGTGATCGACCTGCGCGAGCTGCTGCTCGCCCGCGACGACGCGCCGATCGCCGAGGTGATGGTCTCGCCGGTGGTCTCGGCCGACGAGGACGACGTGCGCGACGACCTCGTCGAGATCTTCGCCAAGTACCACTACCGGATGATCCCGGTGGTCGACCGCAAGGACCGCATCCTCGGCGTGATCTACTTCAACGACATCATGAAGGGCCTCGTCACGAGGGCGAAGGACTGAGAGCCGGGCGATGCCGCGCGTGCAGATGACCCCGACCGTGCGCTTCGCGCTCTACTTCCTGCGCGTCTACCTGGTGGTGCTGCTGGCGCTGCTGGTGGTGCGCTTCCTCCGGGTATTCCATTAGCACCTCGGCCGGGGGCGCGCCGGACGCGTCTCCCGCCGCCCCCGGTGGGGTTTCCGGCCGGTTTCAACTAGGATTGGGCCGGCGTTCCGGTCGGACGCGGGAGGCGCACTTCCGGCCCGCTCGAGGAGGATGGATGGCGCGCAAGGCCAAACCGAACCTGGTGCTCGGGATCCTCATGCTGGTGGTGGGCGCCGTGCTGCTCGCCACGCGGTTCGGCGCGCTCGACACCGCGCCCGCGTGGCTGCTCGGCATCGGCGTCGGGCTGGCGCTGATCGCGATCCTCGGCCGGTCGTACGCGGCGCTCGTCGGCGGGATGGTGCTGGTCGGGCTCGGCGCCGGGATGCTGCTCGGCGACCGCGGCGTCGGCGGGCTGCGCTCCGGCACCTGGATGCTCGTCGGCCTGGGCGGCGGCTTCGTCGGCATCTACCTGCTCGGCCTGCTGCTGCAGATGCGCAGCCACTGGTGGCCGCTGGTGCCCGGCCTGATCCTCCTCGGCGTCGCCGGCTCGCGCCTCGTCCACCGCTTCACGCTGCTGCCGCCGAGCGTCGTGATCGCGGTGCGGACGTGGTGGCCGGCGGTGCTGGTGGTGGCGGGGATCTGGGTCGTGGTCCGCGCGGTGCGCGCGTAGCCGCGACGGGGCGCCGCGCTCAGCGGGCGAGGAGCAGCACCTCGCCGGGGCGGATCGTCGTGTCGGCGAGGTTGTTGGCCTTGCGCAGCTCGTCCGCCGAGGTGCCGAAGCGCCGCGCGATCTTCGCCAGCGTGTCGCCCCGGCGCACGACGTAGCGCTCCGGGTGGCGGGGCGCGGCCGCCGCCACCGTCACCTGCCGGGCCGGCCGCACCCGCGCGGCGGTGATGCCGGCGACCGAGCGCGGCACCACCAGCGTCTGCCCGACCCGGAGCGAGCGCGGGCTGCGCAGGTTGTTGGCGGCCATCAGGATCTCGACGGTGGAGCCGTAGCGGCGGGCGATCGAGGAGGGGGTGTCGCCGGACTTGACGACGTGGAGGAAGCGGCGGATGCGGTCGGCGGGCGGGATCGCGGCGATCAGCTCGGCGGTCTGCTGCTCGCGGCCGCACGGCACGGCGAGCTGGTAGCTGCCGCGCGTCGGCGTCATGCGGCGGACGAGGGCGGGGTTGATCTCCGCGAGCTCGTCGAGGTCGAGCTTGCCGCGCTCGGCGAGCACCTCGAGGTCGAGCGCGCCGTCCACCGGCACGCGCCCGAGGCAGAACGGCTTTTCCTCGAACGTCGGCAGGCCGTACGACCCGGGACTGTGCGTCACGACGAGCGCGGCCCACATCGCGGGCACGTAGTTGCGGGTCTCGCGCGGAAGGTACTTGCGGATCTTCCAGAAGTCGGTCTCGCCCTTGGCGCGCTGCAGCGCCCGCTGCACGCGGCCCGGGCCGGAGTCGTAGGCGGCGAGCGCGAGCTCCCAACTGTTGAAGGTGGCGTAGAGGTCCGCAAGGTGCCGGATCGCCGCCTGCGTCGAGAGGTAGGGGTCGTTGCGCTCGTCGAGCAGGCCGTCGCAGCGCAGGTCGTAGAGGCGGGCCGTGCCGGCGATGAACTGCCACAGCCCCTGGGCCCGCGCGCGCGAGCGCGCCCTCGGGTTGAACGCACTCTCCACCAGCGGCAGGTAGGCGAGGTCGCCCGGCATCTTCGCCTTGGCGAGCTCCTGGCGGATGAACGGCAGATAGTGGGAGGCGCGCTCGAGCGCCGCGATCAAGCGGTCGCGATACCGGCCGGTGTAGAAGTCGATCAGCGACGTCACCTCGGGGTTGACGACGACCGGCAGGTCGAAGTGCTCGCGGCTCGCCTGCGCCTGCGCTTGCGCCACCTGCTCCTGCGGCACCGGCTGCGGCTCGGGCGGCGGCTCCTCGGTGTCCTCCTCGTCCTCGTCGAGCTGGTCGCCGAGCTGGCGCAGCTCGTCCATCACGTCGGCGGCGTAGGCGTTGAAGTCGCCCGCGTCCGCGCTCAGCGCCGGCGAGCGCCCGAGCGCCTGGTACACCAGCGCCTCGCAGTCGCGGAACTCCTCGGGCTCGTCGCTGACCGCCGCGTTCTCGGCGTTGAGCAGGAGCGCGTCGACGCCGTCGCGGAAGCCCTGCAGCTCGTCCTGCTGGGTCGCCGTCGCCTCGACCGAAGCGGGCGCCGGGGCGGGACGAGCCGCATCCTGCGGCTTGGCCGGCGGCACCGACCGGCACGCGGCGAGAGCCCCGAGCAGCAGTGCGGCCACGACCGGGGTACGGCTCATTCGCCTTGGAGGTTGACGATCAACGTCAGCGAGAGCTGGCGCAGCCGCTGCTCGCGTTTGAGCTCGACCTCGACCGGCGGCACGTTCTTGACCGGCTTGCCGCGGTCGTCGACGAGCTGGATGCTGACGGTGCAGCGGCTGGCGCGGGAGAGCGCCCCGCCGACCTTCTCCTCGACACGGCGCTTGACCTCCTGCCGCGAGTTGAGCGAGCCCTGCAGCAGCGCGTCGAGGTCGAGCGAGGGCGCGCCCGCGCTCGCCGGCCTGGGCTCGGGCCGGAACGTGCTGGACTTCCGCAGCGTCTCCAGCTCCGCGAGGATGTCGAGCGAAGACGAGACCTTGACGTGGCGGACCTCGGTCGCGACGGCGGCCGGCGCGGGCTCGGCGGTGGTGGCGAACTCGACCG
>DATIYW010000258.1:0-2063 GCA_035517415.1 Thermoanaerobaculaceae bacterium | reverse complement strand
CATGTCGGGACCACCCCGGTTCAGGTTTGCCGAGCGCTCGGCGGTGAGACCCGCGCGGGCGAATCGGCTGGCGTCATGATACCCGCTCCGCCCGCGCGCGACCGCTCCGGCCGCCGGCGGCGCGCGGCCGGGACTTCCGCGGCGGGCGCGCCGCGACGTACGATGCCGGCCGGAACGGAGGTCGCATGATCCGACTCGTGATGGTCCTCGGCGTGTTCCTCCCGGTCGTGATCGCCGGCGTCGCCGCCGCGGCCGAGCGGCGGCCCCGCGCGCGCGAGGCCGGCGTCGCGATCGGCATCCTGCCGCCCGGCCCGCTCGACGCGATCACCGACGTGGCCGGCGTGCGGGTCGGCCAGGTCACGGTCGAGGCGGGCGAGGGCGCGCACACCGGCGTCACCGTGATCGTCCCCCATGGCGGCGACGTGTTCCGCGAGAAGGTGCCGGCCGCGGTGTTCGTCACCAACGGGTTCGGCAAGCTCGCCGGGGTGACGCAGGTGGAGGAGCTCGGCACGCTCGAGACGCCGATCGCGCTCACCGGCACGCTCAACGTCTGGCGCGTCGCCGACGCGCTCGTCGACTGGGTGGTCGGCCAGCCCGGCCACGCCGACGTGAGCTCCGTCAACCCGGTGGTCGGCGAGTGCAACGACGGCACGCTCTCCGACGCCCGCGCGCGGCCGGTGACGCGGGAGCACGTGCTCGCGGCGCTCGCCGCCGCGGCCCCCGGGCCGGTCGCCGAGGGCTGCGTCGGCGCCGGCACCGGCACGATCTGCATGGGCTGGAAGGGCGGCATCGGCACCGCCTCGCGCAAGCTGCCGCCCTCGCTGGGCGGCTGGACGCTCGGCGTGCTGGTGCAGAGCAACTTCGGCGGCTCGGTGACGGTCGCCGGCGTCCCGGTCGGCGTCGAGCTCGGCCGCCACGCGTTCCACGACGCGCTCGCCGAGCCCGAGCGGGGCTCGTGCATGATCGTGGTGGCGACCGACGCGCCGCTCGACGCGCGCCAGCTCCGCCGCGTCGCGGCGCGCACCGCGCACGGCCTGGCGCGGGCGGGAAGCTTCGCGAGCAACGGCAGCGGCGACTACGCGATCGCGTTCTCGGTCGATCCCGCCTGTCGCGTCCGCCACGAGTCGAGAGGCGTGCGCAAGGTGCCGGTGCTCGCCGACGACGACCTCTCGCCGCTGTTCCTCGCCACCGCCGAGGCGACCGAGGAGGCGGTGGTCAACTCGCTGTTCGCGGCGCACACCACCCGCGGCCACGGCGGCCACGTCGCGGAGGCGCTCCCCCTCGATCGGGTGCTCGAGATCCTGCGCCGCCGCGGGGCGCTCGCCCCGCCGCAATCTCGCTAGACGCGGTCGGCGACGGGCTCGAAGCGGGCGACGAACTGCGGCAGCGACGGGGGGCGGTAGACGCAGCGCAGGCCGCCGACCTCGCCGCGCCGCGCGAGCAGCTCGATCACCGCCTCCGCCGCGTAGGCGAGGTGCGCGGCGGAGTAGACGCGGCGCGGCACGGCGAGGCGGAGCAGGTCGAGCGCGGGCCAGTGCCAGCGCCCGCTCGCCTCGTCGCGGCGGCCCTGCATCACGTTGCCGGTCTCCCACGAGCGCACCCCGGAGTGGAGGTAGAGCGCGACCGAGAGCGACCAGGCGGGGAACTGCTCGTCCGGGATGTGCGGGCAGAACGCGCGGCCGTCGACGTAGATCGCGTGCGCGCCGAACGGGCGCAGCACCGGGACGCGCGCCGCGGCGAGCTGCTCGCCGAGCGCCGCGGTCGAGGCGATGCGGTAGGCGAGGTAGTCCTCGTCGAGCACCTCGTCGAGCGCGGCGGCGAGCGACTCGAGGTCGCGCCCCGCGAGCCCGCCGGCGGTCGGGATGCCCTCGCTGGAGAGCAGGCAGACGCGGACCTTCTCCGCCCACTCGTCGGAGTTGAGCGAGATCAGCCCGCCGGTGTTGCCGAGCCCGTCCTTCTTCAGGCTCATGAACACGCCGTCGGTGAGCGCGAAGATCGCGCGGGCGATCTCCCGCGCGCTCATCCCGGCCGCCTCCGGCTCGCGCAGCTTGACGAGGTAGGCG
>DATIYW010000257.1:0-12152 GCA_035517415.1 Thermoanaerobaculaceae bacterium | reverse complement strand
CCTGCCTCGACGACGTGAGCGCACGCGACATCCAGAAACGCGAGAAGATCTACGCCCGCGCCAAGGGGTTCGACACCTTCTGCCCGGTCGGGCCGTGGCTCGAGACCGGGATCGCCGACCCGCAGGCCCTCGACATCGAGCTGCGCCTCAACGGCGTCACGCGGCAGAAGGGGAGCTCCTCCGACATGATCTTCACCATCGCCGAGCTGCTCGCCTTCATCTCCGACATCATGACGCTCTACCCGGGCGACCTCGTCACCACCGGCACCCCGCCCGGCGTCGGCCAGCTCGCCTCCGGCGACCGGGTCGAGGTGGAGATCTCCGGGATCGGCGTGCTCCGCCACGGAGTGGCTTGAAGAGCGGGGTCCGGGGTCAGGGGTCCGGGGTCTGGGGTCAGGGGTCCGGGGTCAGGGGTCTGGGGTCAGGGGTCAGGGGTCTGGGGTCAGGGGTCAGGGGTCAGGGGTCAGGGGTCCGGGGTCAGGGGTCCGGCAAGAGCGAGCGATTGAGGTGATGGGCATCTCCCTGCGCTGACGTTGCGCTGATCCGCGCCCCTGATCAGAGGATCGGGCGCTACGACTCTCATCATGCACGGGATCCGCAGTCCGCGGAGCAACAGGCTCATCTTGGCGATCTGGTCCTGCCCCGGATCCCGGGACCCGGACCTCGGATCCCTGCCTCTCACCCTTGACGCTTTTCGCTTGCGCTGGTATTTTTCACCTCCGCCCGCGCGAGCGGGCCGTGAGCGGGAATAACTCAGTGGTAGAGTGCGACCTTGCCAAGGTCGAAGTCGCGGGTTCAAATCCCGTTTCCCGCTCCACTTTGACGGGGGGCTTTGCGGCCCCCCGACCCCTTCCCCCGCCGCAAAAGTGCCCCCCGAGCCCCCCGCGCGCTGCGGGCGAGTGAATCGCCCCCCGCGCTTGCCCTTCGCTCCTCCACCCGACGGCCGCGAGCGCGTACCCATTTCGACCGCGAGTTCAGCGCCAACGATCGGTTGAGCCGGCGCCAGGCATCCGGCGGCGTGAGCCCGGGCGGGATCGGCGGCGAAGCGGGCGTCAGCGGTGGCCGATCAGCAGGCCGGCGAAGTGCGCCAGCTCCTGGCGCTCGAGGTCGGAGACCGCCCAGAACTCCATCCCGCCGTGGGCCCAGCGCACCAGGTTGTAGCCCCTGATGCTCTCCGCCTCCGGCGCGCGCCCCCCACCGGACGGGGCGGGCCAGGTGTAGAGGTTGATGACGTGGAGCCGGCGCCGGTAGACGAGCGCCGCGACCGGGTGGCCGGCCAGCACGTCGAGGCGCCCGCCGGCGAGCGGGAACCCCTCCGCGGCAAGGTCGGTGACGGTCGGCGAGAAGTCGAGCCGGCCCGCGAACCACGGCTTGACGGTGTGCTGGTCGGAGGAGGCGACGTCGGCGAGATGGTCGCCGGCGAGCGAGCGCAGGTGGCTGGAGAGCACGTCGGCGGCGAGCACCCGGTCGGCCGAGGGCGCGAGCGCGAGGCGAGTCGCGAGCGACCCGATCGCGGCGGCGATCAGCAGCGCGGCCGCCATCGCCAGCCGCGTCCAGGCGAGCGGTCGCCGCTCGCCGGCTCCAGCGCGCGAGCGCAGCGCGGGCCCGATCGCGCCGGCGAGCTCCGGCGGCGCGGCGTAGCGCAGCGCCGGGTCGCGGAAGGCGGCGCGGAGCGACCGTTCGGCCGCCACCAGCGCGGCGCAGGCGGCGCAGCCGGCGAGGTGGCGCTCGACCTCGGCGCTCGCCGGGGCGTCGAGTTCGCCGTCGAGGTAGGTCGCGAGCACCGCGCGCAGCTCCGCGCAGGTCACCTCAGGCCTCCTTCCCGCCGGCGAGCCGGCGCCGGAGCAGGTCGCGGGCGCGCGCCAGCCGCGACATCACGGTGCCGATCGGGATCCCCGCCACCGCCGCGATCTCCTTGTACGAGAGGCCCTCGATCTCGCGCAGCACGAGCGCCTCGCGGAAGGCCACCGGCAGCGCCTCGATCGCGCGGCCGAGCGCGCCGGCGTCGACCCGCGCCGCGAGCGCGCTCTCGGTGTCGCGCACACCGGCGTCGCCGAGCGTCTCGTCGTCGAGCGGCTCGCGGCGGCCGAGCGCCTGGCCGCGCCGCACCCGCGTGTAGAACGCGTTGCGCACGATCGCGAGCAGCCAGGAGCGGCCGTCGCCGCCGTGGAACCCGTCGAAGTAGGTGAACGCCCGCAGCACGCCCTCCTGCACGAGGTCCTCCGCATCGTGGGGATTGCGCGTCAGCCAGCGCGCGAGGTTGTAGGCGGCGTCGAGGTAGGGCATGACCGCGCTCTCGAAGAGTTCGAGCCTCTCCTTCCCGGTCTCCGTCCCACCCATCCGCCTCTCGGCCCCTCTCCCGCGTAGGGGACTCCCGCGCCCCCGGCTTTATTCCCCGCCGCCGCGGCGGCCATGCCCGGAATAGACCGGCCGGATCGGAGTACAGGCGGGTGAAGGCGTTCGCGCCCGGCCCGGCGGCGGAGCGGCCCGGCGCGGGAAAGGACGGCAGGGATGGGCGACATCATCGTCGAGGACGGCAGCCGCGACGGGATCGACCGGCGCGGCTTCCTCAAGTGCATGGCGTGGGTCGGCACCGGCGTGGTCTGCGTCGTCGAGGGCGGCATCCTCAACTCGCGGGCGCTCGGCGCGCTGACGAACGCCGCGACCGGCGCCGCGATCGGTTCCGGCAAGGGCCGGGGCGGCGCCAGGGGCGGATTCAGCTTCGCGCAGATCTCCGACAGCCACATCGGCTTCTCCAAGGAGGCGAACAAGAACGTGGTGGCGACGCTCCAGGTCGCGGTCGACAAGCTCAACGCGCTCCCCGACCAGCCCGACTTCATCATCCACACCGGCGACCTCTCGCACCTGTCTAAGCCGGAAGAGTTCGACACGCTCGCGCAGGTGCTGCGCGGGCTCAAGGTCGGCCAGGTCTTCTACGTGCCGGGCGAGCACGACGTGATCAACGACGACGGCAAGCTCTACCGCGAGCGGTTCGCGCCCGGCTCGCGCGGCGGCGGCTGGTTCTCGTTCGACCACCAGGGCGTGCACTTCGTCGGCCTGGTCAACGTGCTCGACCTCAAGGCGGGCGGGCTCGGCAGCCTCGGCCGCGAGCAGCTCGAGTGGCTGGAGGCGGACCTCAAGGGCAAGCGCAGCAGCACGCCGATCGTCGTGTTCGCCCACGTGCCGCTGTGGACCGTCTACCCGGAGTGGGGCTGGGGCACGGAGGACAGCGGCCAGGCGCTCGGCTACCTCAGGCGCTTCGGCTCGGTCACGGTGCTCAACGGCCACATCCACCAGGTGCTGCAGAAGGTCGAGGGCAAGGTGGCGTTCCACACCGCCTGCTCGACCGCCTTCCCGCAGCCCAAGCCCGGCGCGGCGCCGTCGCCCGGGCCGATGAAGGTGCCGGAGGGCGAGCTGCGCAACCTGCTCGGCGTCCGCGACGTTACGTTTGTGCCCGGCGATCGGACGCTCGCGGTGGTGGACTCCTCGCTGGCGCAGCCCGGCTGGGGCCAGGCCGCACTCGCGGTGCGGGACCGGCCGTCGCTGGCGGGATGAGATCCGCGACGGCGGCCCGCGGTGCGGGTCCGCGCCGCCGCATGAAAGGAGCGTCGACATGACGTCACGAAAAGGGGCCCTGCTTGTGCTTCTCTTCACGATCGCCGCGCTCGCGGCACGCCCCGGCGCAACGGCCGACCCGCCCGCGGCGCCGAAGGGCGGCGCGGCGCAGGTGACGATCGACAACTTCACGTTCAAGCCGGCGACGATCACGGTACCCGCCGGCACCACGGTCACATGGACCAACCGCGACGACATGCCGCACACGGTGGTCGCCGACGACCGCAGCTTCCGCTCCGTCGCGCTCGACACCGACGAGAGCTTCGCGCACACCTTCACCGCGCCCGGCACCTACCCATACTTCTGCTCGATCCACGCGTCGATGGTCGGCAAGGTGATCGTCACCAAGCCCTGAGCCGCGCACTCCGGTGCGACGTTTCCGGGGCCAGCGGCATCTGGGGAGGTTGAGGAGGAATCCCGTGAAGCGAGTCTCGCCGCCCCGGATTGCTGCCCCGCTGCTCGTCCTCGCCATGGCGGTCACCGTCCCCGCGAGCGCGCCC
The DNA here is from genome assembly GCA_035517415.1 of Thermoanaerobaculaceae bacterium. Taxonomy (GTDB): domain Bacteria; phylum Acidobacteriota; class Thermoanaerobaculia; order Thermoanaerobaculales; family Thermoanaerobaculaceae; genus DATIYW01. Next base: position 8,037 of record DATIYW010000257.1, on the reverse strand, counting down.
GCGCAGGCGCCGGGCGCGGCCGCTCCGCGACCGCCCGCGCCTCAACCCGTGTCGGAGGACCACGCTGGCCCGGCCCCCGCCAACGACGCGGAGCTCGTCAAGGCGATCGACGCCTTCGTCGGCGAACTGGTCGCGGCCGACGAGTTCTCCGGCGTGATGCTGGTGGCGCGCGGCGACGCGCCGATCTATCTCCGCGCGTTCGGCCTGGCCGACCGCGGCCTCGGCGTGCCGAACCGCACCGACACGAAGTTCAACCTCGGCTCGATCAACAAGCTCTTCACCGCGATCTCGATCAGCCAGCTCCTCGAGGCGGGGAAGCTCGCCATGACCGACACGATCGGCAAGTTCCTCCCGGACTACCCGAACAAGGACGCCGCGGCCAGAGTCACGGTGCAGCATCTGCTCGAGATGCGCTCGGGCATCGGCGACTTCTTCAACGAGCGCTTCGCCGCAACGCCGAAGGACCGGATCCGCTCGATCGCGGACTACCTGCCGCTGTTCGCCGACCAGCCGCTCGCGTTCGAGCCGGGAACGCAGAACGCCTACTCCAACGGCGGCTACGTCGTGCTCGGCGCGATCATCGAGAAGGCCTCCGGGCAGGACTACTACGACTACGTCCGCGAGCACATCTTCGCGCCGCTCGGCATGACCAGCACCGACTCGTACCAGGCTGACGCGATCGTGCCGAACCTCGCCCAGGGGTACTCGCGGCCGCAGCCCGGCGAGCCGCTGCGCAGCAACATCTACACCCGCCCGGCCCGCGGCAGCTCCGCTGGCGGAGGCTACTCGACCGCGGAGGACATGCTCCGCTTCGGCGTCGCGCTGGAGCGCGGCAAGCTCGTCGACGCCAAAACGGTCCGCGTGGTGTTCGGCGAGATGTGGCCCGCGTCTCCCGGCGAGGGGCTCCTCGCGGGCCGGGTCAGCGGCGGGTGGGCCGGAGGCGCGCCCGGCATCAACGCCTACCTCGAGACCGACGCCAAGGCCGGCACCACGATCGTCTCGCTCGCCAACCTCAGCCCGCCCGCGGCGGGGCGGGTGGCGAGGAAGATCCAGGCCTGGCTCACGCCGACGCCGCCCCCGCGTCCGGCCAAGTGATCCCGGCATCCACCCGCGGTCGCGAGGCCATCGGGGCTGCCGGCGCCGCGGTCAGCGCTGCGCGTAGTGGCTGACGCCGGCCCAGTCGATCAGCACCACCGGCTCGTTCCCCACCACCCAGCCGTCGTGCCCCGGCGGCAGCACCGAGACCTGGCCGGGACCGATCTCGAACTCGGCGCCGTCCGCCATCTGAACGCGAAGCCGGCCGGACAGGTGGTACTGGAAGTGCGGCGCCTCGCACCACTCGGTCTTGGCGATCGGCTTGACGTGGGTCGACCAGCGCCATCCCGGCTGCAGGGTGAGCTTGCCGACCATGCCACCGCCGACGTTGATCAACTCGAGAACGCCCTTCTCGAACTTGCGCACCTCGTCGGGCGTGCCGAAGCCCTTGTGCTCCGCCTTCTTCGCCATCTTGCCTCCCCCTCGAGCCGTCTCGATTGACACCGCCAACCCCGCTGCGGATCCCGTCATTCCGGCCCCCGGCCCGCGGTCGGGGGCCCGCGCCTCGCTGCGCCGCCGGGTGCTAAGCTTCGCCGGCCCGATGCCGTCCGGCGAGTCGAACCCTCTCGGCGGCTCGGGTGTGCCGCGAGAACCGGCGGGGGGGGTGCAATCGCCGCTTGATGCTCATCCGAAGCGCCGACCGCCACATCCCTCGTCTCGCCGAGGATCGCCCCGCGGCAGGGAGATGCCAACATGAAACGCCCACGGATCGGCGGCCGGGTGCCGCCAGACACGCGGCTGCGCGGGACCCTTCCCGCGCTGCTGCTGGCGGCGCTCTCGCTCGCGGCGTTCGCCGCCGCGCAGCAATCGGACGGCGGCAACCCGCCCGCCCTGACGATCGCCGACTCCCTGAACGCGATCGCCGCGCACTCGCAGGCGGCGATCGCGGCCGGGCTCGACGTCGAGACCGCGCACCAGGCGACCGACCGCGCCCACGCGCCCTACGACCCGTCGGTGGCGCTGTCGCTCGGTCACTTCGACCGCGACAGCGCCGTCGTCGGCGTCCTCGGCGCGCTACGGGCGCCCGAGACCGAGAAGAACTTCTTCGTCGGCGAGCTCGACGTCACCTACCTGCTGTGGGACGGCGGGAGGCGCTCGTCGCGGCTCGCCAGCTCCCGCAGCGCGGAAGCGGCGACGACGATGCGCGGCAGGGCCGACGTGGTCTCGGCCGAGGTCGATGGGCTCGCGACGTACCTCCGCGCGCTCACGCTCAAGGCGCAGCGCAGGGTCGTCGACCAGCGCGTCACGAGCCTCCAGGACCACCTGCGCGAGGTCCGTGACCTGTTCGAGCACGGCGTGGTCGCCCGCAACGACCTGCTCGCGACCGAGGTCCGCCTCCGCTCGGTCGAGGACCAGGCGACCGCGATCGACAACGGCGAGGCGATCGCGGCGGAGTCGCTCAACCGACTGATGGGGCGCGATCCCGCCGGCCGTCTCGACCTCCCGGCCGAGCTCCCCCCTCCGCCGCCGCTGCCGGACACGATCGAGGCGCTCGAGAAGCGCGCGCTCGACGGCAACCCGCAGGTGCAGGCGCTGCGCGCCCGCATCGCCGCGGAGCGGAGCGTCGTCGCGGCGCGCAAGGGCGAGAACTACCCCAGCGTGGTCGCCGAGGCGTCCCATACCTACCAACAGGACCGCTTCCTCGTCTATCCCAACACCAACATCCTGTTCCTCGGGCTCTCGTGGCAGGCGTACGACGGCGGGGCGCGGCGCGCCGGGGTGCGCGAGGCGGAGCTCGCGGTCGAGCGGACGCAGAGCGAGCTCGACGACCTCACCCACCGCCTCGCGGTCGCGATCGATCAGGCGCACCGTGACTACCTGCAGGCGCTCAAGGAGGCCGCCACCGCTCGCACCAACGTCGCGGCCGCCGAGGAGAACCTCCGCATCGAGGAGGACCAGTACAAGGCCGGACTCGCCCGCACCACCGACGTGCTCGACGCCGAGGCGGTGCTGGCGGAGAGCCGGTTCGCGATGGCCAACCAGCACTACGAGGCCTATCTCCGCGCGGGCCTCGTCCTCTCCATCGCCGGCGAGGACCTGCCGGCGTTCTTCGCCGCCGTCCGGGAGCAATGACATGATCAAGAAATGGCTGAGCTTCGCCGTCATCGTCCTCGTCCTCGCCGCGGCCGTGGTCGCCGGGATGCGCTACTGGAAGCACGCCCAGCTCTTCCCCGACACCGAGGACGCCTACGTCAGCGGCGACGTGTTCGCGGTCTCCTCACGGGTGCCGGGCACGCTGCTGGCGGTCGACGTGACCGAGAACCAGACGATCAAGCGCGGCGAGGTGATCGCCACGCTCGACCCGCGCGACTTCGACAAGCAGGTCGAGGAGGCCCGCACCGCGCTCGCCGAGGCGCGCTCGAGCGTGGCGACGATCCACGCCCAGATCGCCCAGGCGGAGGCGAAGGCGCAGGCCGACGCGAGCAAGCAGCAGCTCGCGCGCATCAACCTCGAGCGCTTCTCCGGCCTTTATGAGCGCAACTCGGTGCCGAAGCAGCGCTATGACGAGGCGGTGAGCGCCGAGCAGGTGGCAAGCGCCGACCTCGGCGCGTCGAGCAAGGCGCTCGCCGCGGTCCAGGCCAACCTCGGCGTCGCCGAGCAGCGCATCAAGCTGCAGGAGGTGCGGCTCTCCAACGCCGAGCTGATGCGCTCCTACTGCACGATCGCCTCGCCGATCGACGGCGTGGTGAGCAAGAAGAGCGCGGAGGCCGGCCAGGTGGTCGCTCCCGGCCAGCCGCTGTGCGCCGTGGTGCCGCTCGAGGGCGACCACGTGTGGGTCGAGGCGAACTTCAAGGAGAACGAGCTGCGCCTGATCCGCGTCGGCCAGCCCGTCACCTTCCACACCGACGTCAACCCCGACCGCGTCTACCGCGGCCGCGTCGCCAGCCTCTCCGCCGGCACCGGCGCGGCGTTCTCGCTGCTGCCGCCCGAGAACGCGACCGGCAACTGGGTGAAGGTGGTGCAGCGTCTGCCGGTGCGGGTGGCGGTCGACCCCGACTCCAACCGCGACCAGTCGCTGCGGCTCGGCCTCACCGTCCACGTCGTCGTCGACACGCAGGCGGCGCCGTCCGGCGCGACGCCGGCGCGCTGAGCCGGGAGCGACGCGGGGCCCGACGGCATGGCGAGCAACGGCAGACCGCCGCACCGCTACCTGATGGCGTTCACCTCGATGCTGGGGACGCTGATGGAGGTGGTGGACACCTCGGTCGCCAACGTCTCGCTGCCGCACATGCAGGGCTCGTTCTCCGCCGGGGTCGACGAGATCACCTGGGTCATCACCTCCTACCTGGTCGCCAACGCGGTCGTCCTGCCGATCACCGGGTGGCTGGCCAACTACTTCGGGCGCAAGCGCTTCTACCTCGCCTGCCTGGGCGTGTTCACGGTCGCCTCGCTCGGCTCCGGTGCCGCCCCGTCGCTCCCCTTCCTGGTCGTGATGCGGGTGATCCAGGGGCTGGCGGGCGGCGCGATGGTGCCGATGTCGCAGGCGATCCTGCTCGACGCGTTCCCCAAGCACGAGCACGGCAAGGCGATGGCGCTGTTCGGCGTCGGCGTCGTCTTCGGCCCCATCATCGGCCCCACGCTGGGCGGCTGGATCACCGACAACTGGGGCTGGCCGTGGGTGTTCTACATCAACATCCCGCTCGGCGCGCTCGGCATCCTGCTCGGCTGGCTGTTCATCACCGACCCCGCCCACCTGCGCCGGCCGGAGGGCCGGGTCGACTACTGGAGCTTCGTGTTCATCGCGATCGGGCTCGGCAGCCTCGAGGTGTTCCTCAACCGCGGCCAGCGCTTCGACTGGTTCGCCTCGCCCTTCATCCGCTTCTTCGCGCTCGCCGCGGTCGCCGGCATCGCGCTCTTCGTCTGGCGCTCGTTCACCGCCTCCAGCCCGCTCGTCAACCTGCGCCTGTTCGCCAACCGCAGCTTCTCCGCCGGCGCCGCGCTCATCTTCCTGCTCGGGTTCGGCCTCTTCGGCTCGTTCACGATGCTGCCGCTGTTCGTGCAGTCGATGCTCGGCTACACCGCGACCTGGGCGGGGCTGGTGATCTCGCCGGGCGGGATCGCCTCGCTGGTCGCGATGGCGTTCGTCGGCAACCTGATCGGCAAGGTCGACACGCGCCTGCTGGTGGCGGTCGGGACGGTGTGCAACATCTACGCGATCTGGCTGCTTCGCTCGGTCGACCTCCACACCGATTTCTACTACGTCACGTTCTCGCGCCTGATGCAGGGGTTCGGGCTCGGCTTCCTCTTCCCGACCATCGCCGCCGCCGCGTTCTCGCGCCTGCGCCCGGAGCAGATGGGCCAGGGCACCGGGCTGTTCAACCTGATGCGCAACGAAGGCGGCTCGGTCGGCATCGCCCTCTCCGCCACCGTCCTCGCGCGCCACGTCCAGGTCCACCAGGCGCGCCTCGGCGAGCACGTCAGCGCGCTCGACCCGATCACCCAGGACCGCCTCGCCCGCGCCGCCCACGGCCTCGCCGGCGTGGCGGGTACCGACCCGGCCACGGTCAAGCAGATGTCGCTCGGCATGATCTACGGCATGGTGCAGCGCCAGGCGGCGGTCCAGGCGTACGTCGACGTGTTCTGGATGCTCACGTTCGCGTTCGTCGTCTTCCTCCCGTTCATCCTCCTGCTGCCGCACGGCAAGGCCTCGGCCGGCGCCGGCGGCGGGCACTAGCCGGGCATGGCGAGGCGCGGGCACGGTGCCTCCGAGGCCGCGCGGCGACACGCCCGCTCGCGTTGACACCCACGGGGCCGGTGCTAGACTGCGCGCCGCGGTGACGTAGCCAAGTGGTAAGGCAGGGGCCTGCAAAGCCCTCATTCGGCGGTTCGACTCCGCCCGTCACCTCCACCTGTCGTCCCCCGACCGACACGCCGAGACATCCGCCCCCCGCAAACGTAGGAAACACCGCGCGATGGGGTTCGAGACAGCGAGGATGGAGCCAGCCGACGGCGCGGAGCTGATGGCGCGGGTCGCCCGCGACGACGAGGGCGCGTTCGACGCGCTCGTCGCGGCGTACGCCCCGAGGCTGCTCCGGTTCGCCCGGCGGACGCTCGGCGGCGACGCGGCGGAGGCCGAGGACGCCGTCCAGGAGGCGTTCGTGCGCGTCTGGCGCGCGCGTGGGCGCTGGCAGCCGACCGCCTGCGTCTCCACCTACCTCTTCACCATCGTCACGCGCCTCTGTCTCAACCGCCGGCGCTGGCTGGCGCGGCGCCCGGCGCTCGACCCGATCGAGGAAGATGGTGCGCCCGGGCGGCTGGGCGACGCCTCGCCCGGGCCGGAGCGCCTGGCGGCCTCGCGCCAGCTCGGCGCCGCGCTCGCGACCGAGCTCGCCGCCCTGCCCCGCAACCAGCGCGCCGCCCTCCTCCTCCGCCACGAGGGCGGCCTGCGCTACGACGAGATCGCCGCCGCGCTCGACACCAGCCCGGGCGCGGTCGAGTCGCTGCTGGCGCGGGCGCGGGCGCGGCTGCGCTCGCGGCTGGCCGGCTGGATGAGCGAAGGAAACTCCGGCGGGCGGGGTTAGAAGGAGCGGAACGACGATGCGCGAAGCCGACCACCACCAGCGAATCCACGCCTACCTCGACGGCGAGCTCGACGCCGCCGGGTTGCGCGCGGTCGAGGCGCACCTCGCCGGCTGCCGCGCGTGCCGCGAGGCCCTCGCCGCGGCCCGGGCGCTCGGCGAGGCCCTCGGCGCAACCGCGCCGCCGCTGGCGCCGGCGTTCGTCGCCGCGACGCGGGCGCGAGCGCTCGGCCGCGGGCTGCCGCTCGCGCCGCTGTGGTGGCGCGGCCTGCCGGTCGCATGGCGGGCGGGCATGGCGGCGCTGGCGGCGGTGGCGCTGGTGGTCGGAGCGCAGCTCGGGCGCGAGGTCGCGGCCGACCGGGCGGCGGCCGCCGACCTCGCCGCCGCGCTCGACGCGCCGGCGACCGCGGCGCTGCTCGCCGAGGCGCCACCCGCGGCGACGGGGACGGCGCGATGAGATCGCGGTGGGTGCTCGCCCTGCTCGCGCTCTCGCTCGCCGGCAACGTGGCGCTCGGCACGGCGCTGTGGACCTCGTGGCGCTCGTGCCCGGCGATCGCCGCGACGCTCGGGCCCGCCTGCGCCGCCGGGATGCCCGAGGCGGAGATGCGGGCGCGCGAGGCGCTCGCGGCTTCGCTGTGCGAGCGCAAGCCCGACCGCGCCGCGATCGCCGCGGCACTGAGCAGGCTCGACCTGGCTCGCGACGGCCAGCGCCGCGCCGCGGTCGAGAGATGGGCCGAGCGCTGCGCCGGCGCCGGTGCGGCGGAGCGCGCGGCGCTCGCCACCAACGTGAAGAGGCTGCTGTGCCCCTGGACGTGCCGGGAGGGCGACCCACGCTGCGCCCCCGCGCCGAGCCCGGGAGCGCGCTCCGACAACCCCGCGCGGCGTGGACAATCGTGAGGAGAGCGAGATGAAGCGCATCTTCCTGACCGTGGTGCTGGCCGCCCTCGCGGCCGGCGTGATCGTGGCGGCCACCGGCGCCGACGCCCCCAAGGCCGGCTGCTGCGCGAAGGGAGCGGGCGTCACCCGCACCGTCGCCAACCTCGACAACGGGGTCCGCATCACCATCTCCGGCGCCGACGCCAAGACGGCGGCGATGCTTCAGGAGATGGCGGCGAGCTGCACCAAGGACCAGGCGTGCTGCAAGGACTGCCCGCTGCTCGCCGACGGCGTCACCCGGACGGTCGAGCGGACCGCCAACGGCGTCGTGATCACCGCGACGGCGACCGATGCGAAGCTCGTCAAGGCGCTGCAGGAGCACGGCGGCAAGAGCTGCGCCGCCGCGGGCGCGGCGGGCTGCTGCGGCAGGGGCAAGGCCGCTCACGCCGCCGCGGCGCACCCGGCGAGCGACTCCAAGGTGATCTGACCCGGGCGCGAGGCCTGCTCCGGCCCGCGGCATCCCGCGCCGCGGGCCTTCGTCCGCCCG
>DATIYW010000256.1:0-9112 GCA_035517415.1 Thermoanaerobaculaceae bacterium | reverse complement strand
CTGGATGAACTCGTTCCACGCGGTCATGAACGAGAACAGCGCGGTGACCGCCACCGCCGGCTTGGCGAGCGGCAGCACGATGCGGTAGAAGATCGTCGCCGCCGACGCGCCGTCCATCAGCGCCGACTCCTCGAGCTCCTTCGGGATGGTGTCGAAGTAGCCCTTGAGCATCCACACGCAGAACGGGATCGAGGTGATCGCGTACACCAGGATCAGCCCGATGTAATTCGATCCCAGCCCGAGGAACTGCACGATGATGATGTAGAGCGGGATCATCATCAGCGTCCCGGGGAACATCTGCGAGACGAGGAACGACATCAGCCCGACCCGCCGTCCGGGGAAGCGGAAACGGGAGAACGCGTACGCCGAGGTGCACGCGAGGAACACGCCGAGCACCGTGGTGGCGGCGGCGACGATCACGCTGTTGAGCAGCCAGCGCGCGAACGGCTGCTCGCTGAACACCGAGACGAAGTTGGAGAGCGAGACGTGGGCCGGCCAGGGCATGATCGCGCGCAGCCGGTCGAGGAACGTCGCGTTCGGCGGGATGTCGACGATCATCAGGCTCTGCTGGCCGGAGAAGCCGATCGTGAACACCCACAGCAACGGGTAGAGGGTGATTGCGGCGTAGATCAGCAGGATCACGTGGAGCGGGAAGTGCGGGAACTCGCCGGTGCGGGACCTCGCGCTCACGCTCCCCTCCCCGCATCCGGTGGTGCGGACCCCGGACCCCGGACCCCGAGCCCCTGCTCGTTCATATCCCCTCCGTCGCCTTTGTCACCTTGTTCTGCCAGACCCCGTACGCGAGCAGGATCGCGAAGATGACCATCGAATAGGCCGCCGCGTAGCCGTAGCGGTACTGCTCGAACGCGAACTTGTACGCCTGGGTGATCAGGATCTCGGTCGAGTGCGCCGGCTCGCCCGCCGAGACGAGGTAGATGATGTTGAACATGTTGAACGTCCAGATCACCGACAGGATGATCGCCGGGATCAGCGCCGGTTTCAGCGAGGGCAGCGTGATCGAGCGGAACTGCTGCCAGCGGCCCGCGCCATCCACGCGCGCCGCCTCGTAGAGGTCGGACGGGATCGACTGCAGCGCGCCCAACGAGATCACCATCATGAACGGCACCGACAGCCAGGCGTTGGTGGCGATGCAGGCGAACAGCGAGGTCGACGTCTTCTCGAACCACGCCACCGGCGTCCCGCCGAACATCTGGATGACCTGGTTGATGACGCCGAACTGCTGGTGGAACATCCCCTTCCAGATCAGCGCCGTGATGTAGTTGGGCATCGCCCAGGGAAGCACGAAGATCACCCGGTAGATCGCGCGCAGCTTGAGCGCCTTGGTGTTGAGGATGAGCGCGAGGAACAGCCCCATGCCGACGCCGTACGCCACGTTCGTGACCGTCCAGATCACGGTGATGAACAGCGTCCAGTAGATGTTCTGGTAGTTCCAGGCGAGGCCGGCGGCGGTATGGGTGGCGATGTGGAAGTCGCCGAGGATGGCGGCGAAGTTCTTCAGCCCCACCCAGATCTCGGAGAGCGGCGCCTGCGAGCTGTAGAGCGAGTAGTCGGTGAACGAGAGCGCGACGCCGTAGAGGAACGGCAGGAACACCAGCACGAGCATGCCGAACAGCGCCGGGAAGGTATAGGCGTACGCCTGATGGTGCTTCTTCAGGGTGGCGCCGAGCCGCCCGGCGGAGCCCATCCCGACGAACAGGAGCACGCCGAGACCGAGGACGGCGAAGGTGCCGGCGAGCCGTTTGATCCTGCTCCCGGCCGCGTCGAGCGCGCGCGCGACGGCGGCCGGGTCGACCGCCTCGGCGGCGGTGACGACGCCGCGCGGCCGGCGGAACACGTCGACGTCCCACTGGTCGGGGTGCAGCGATGCGGCGTCCCCGGCACCGATCTCGCGCAGCGCCCGGCCAGCGTGCGCCGCCTCCGCCTTGACCGCCTGGGCGACGGCCTCCTCGGTCGCGCGCACGTCGGCGCTCACCGTCCGCGCCGCGCTTCCCCCGACCACGAACGCGGCCGCCGCGAGCAGGACGATCGCGAGGGCGAGGAGCGCGCCGCGGCGCTCGCCGAGCGCGAGCGAGCCGAGGAGGAACAGCGCCAGCGCCGCGACCGCGACGCCGACCGGTACGACGAGACTCGTCGCCGGCGGCGGCGGGACCGCCGGCGTACTCAGGGTCAGGAGGCCCGCCACCGCGCCCTCGTGCTCGAGCGGAACGGCGAGCGCGAGGCCGCCGGACGGCGTCCAGTCGGTCTCGATCTCGGGCTTGCGCGCGGCGCCCTCCTGCCGGTTCGTCTCGACCGCGGCGCGCAGCCTCTGGCCGAGGTCGTAGAGCGGCTTCTCCTCGCGCGCCAGGCGCCGCGGCGCGGCCCGCTCGCCGCGGTCCTCCGGGTCGGTCGACGCCTCGAGCGAGATCCCCTCGAACGCGACCGCCCGGATCGAGGCGAGCGACGGGTCCTCGCGCGCGAACGCCCCAACCGCCCGGCGCACCGCGTCGCCGCGCACGCCGGCCCGCTCGACGACCTCGGCGAGCGCCCGGATCGCCACCACGCCGCGGCGCACCGCCTGCTCGCGGCTCGCGCCGGCGCGCGCCTGGCGCTCCGCGACGTAGGTCAGCCCCGCGGCCACCAGCAGGCCGAGGGCCAGGCCGACCGCGATGCGGCGGCGATGCGGCGCCGCTGGGCTCATTGCTTCTTCTTCCGGAGCAGGTCGATCGCCGACTCGAGCTCCTTCTCGGCCTGGTCCATCGCCGCCTTCGGCGTCGACGATTTCTGCACCACGGCCGTCATCGCGGAGGTGACCGGAGTCCACATCATGCTCATCTCGGCCAGGTTCGGCATCGGCACCGCGACTTCGACCTGCTTGCGGAACGCCGCGATCACCGGGTCGGCGGCCACCTGCGGGTCCTTGTAGACGTCGAGGTTGGCGGGGCTCTGCCGGCCCTCGAGCGCCAGCACCTTGGTCGCCGCCGTGTCGGTCACGTATCTGACGAAGTCGTAGGCCGCGTCCTTGTTCTTCGAGCCGGCGGCGATGAACACGCCCTCCACCGTCATCCACGGCCGCATCGGCTTGCCGCCCGCCTCGTCCACGGTCGGCAGCGGCGCGAGGCCGTAGTCGACGCCGGGCGCGATCTCGCCGAGGAACCAGGGGCCGTTGAACACCATCGCCGCCTTGCCGTCGTTGAACAGCGCGGTGACCAGCGCGGTCGACGGCTCGGCGGGCAGGAACTTGTCCTTGTCCACCCACTTCATGAGCAGGTCGAGCGACTTGACGTTGCCATCGCAGTTGAGGATCGGCTTGCCGGCCGCGTCGAAGGCGCCGCCGCCGAACGCGTTCATCAGGATCGCGTGGTAGTAGAAGTTGGTGTACCAGTAGGCGACGCCGAAGCGGCCGGTGGCCGCGTCGGTGAGCGACTTGGCGAGCTTGACCATCTCGCCCGTGGTGCGGGGCGGATTGCTCACCAGCTTCTTGTTGTAGACCATGGTGATGACCTTGTAGTTGAGGGGCAGGCCGTAGACCGTGCCGTGATAGGTCATCGCCTCCATCGTCGTCGGGATGAACCGCGCCTTGGTCGCCGGGTCGACGTAGAAATCGATCGACTCGATCGTGCGGCCGGCCTCGACCCAGCCGCCGAGGCGGTCCTGGGCGTAGATGAAAAGGTCGGGCCCCTTGCCGCGCGGCACCGCCGCCGTGATCTTGTCGGCGAAGGCGTCGTACGGCACCGGCAGCGTCGTCACCTTGACGCCGGAGGCGGCCTTCGCGGCGTTGTAGGTCGCGACCACCTTCTCGAACGCGGCCGCCTCGCCGCCGCGGTAGGAGTGCCACACGACCAGCTCGACCGGCGGCGCGGCCGACGCCACCGCCGCGCACGCCAGCGCGGCGGAGAACCCGACGAGGACGGCCATTGTCCTGAATCGCATGCGATCCTCCCTCCTCACTCCAGACGACGCTCGGTCTCGGCGTCGAACAGATGCAGCGCCTCGAGCTCGACCGCCAGCTCGACCGAGTCGCCGAGCTGCGGCACGTGGTGGGGGTCGAGCTTGGCCACCAGCAGGTCGTCCCCCACGCGCCCGTGCACGATCACCTCGTGGCCGAGCGGCTCGACGATCTCCACGCTCGCGCGAATCTTCGCCGTCGCGCCGCGGGTCGCGGCGCCGGCCTCGAGGATGTTCTCGGGGCGGATGCCGACCACCACCCGTCGGCCGTCCTTACCCGCGGTCGCGGCGCGCAGCTTGTCGGGCACGGCGAGCGAGAAGCCGCCCGCCGCCAGCGTCGCGCCGCCGTCGCGGACGGTGGCGGTGACGAAGTTCATCGGCGGCGTGCCGAGGAAGCTCGCGACGAACAGGTTCGCGGGCCGGTCGTAGAGCTCGAGCGGCGTGCCAACCTGCTTGAGGTCGCCGTCCTTGAGCACCGCCACGCGCTGGCCCATCGTCATCGCCTCGACCTGATCGTGGGTGACGTAGATCGTGGTGGTGGCGAGCCGCTGCTGGAGCTTGGCGATCTCGGCGCGCATCTGCACCCGCAGCTTGGCGTCGAGGTTGGAGAGCGGCTCGTCGAAGAGGAACACGGCGGGCTGGCGGACGATCGCGCGGCCGACCGCGACGCGCTGGCGCTGGCCCCCGGAGAGCTCGCGCGGCTTGCGGTCGAGGAGGTGGCCGATGCCGAGCATCTCGGCCGCGTGGTTGACGAGGCGGTCGATGTCCGCCTGCGGCATCTTGCGGATGCGGAGGCCGAACTCGAGGTTCTCCCGCACCGTCATGTGCGGGTAGAGCGCGTAGCTCTGGAACACCATCGCGATGTCGCGGTCCTTGGGCGGGAGGTCGTTGACGACGCGGTCGCCGATCGTGATGGTGCCGCCGGAGATCTCCTCGAGTCCGGCGATCATGCGGAGCGCCGTGGACTTGCCGCAGCCCGAGGGACCCACGAGGACCATGAACTCGTGGTCCTTCACGTCGAGGTCGAGGCTCTTGATGACCGTCGTCTTGTCGAACCGCTTGGCTACGCCCTTGAGGGTCACTCCGGCCATCGGTCTCTGCTCCTCAGACCCGCCCAGGGGACGGGCTCAGTGCTGGACTTCGCTCACCAGGATCCGGGCGCTCTTCCCTCCCAGATTCGTTTCCACCCCCGCGGATGTCAAGGGGATGTCATCGCCGCCCCAGACGTCACGGACCTTCGCGCCCGACCACCCCGGCGGGGCGGCGAACCTCGCCGTCAGCGGCCCGTCGCCCCGGTTCACCGCGACGACGACGACCTCGCCCGTCGCCGCGTCGGTCTGCGAGAAGACGAGCAGGTCGCCCTCCGCGTTGATCAGCTTGTGGACGCCCCGGTAGAGCGCCGGGTGGGCGCGCCGGATCGCGATCAGCCTGCGGTAGTCGGCGCGCATCGCCTCGTCGCGGGGGAGCCCCGCCCCGGGCAGGATCTGGCGCGCGCCCCAGGGGAAGTCGCTGCGGTTGTCCGGCCAGTCGCCGCCGGCCCGAGCGACCTCCTCGCCGTAGTAGATCACCGGCATTCCGGTCGAGGTGAACTGCAGGATCGCGGCAAGGCGGAAGCGCGCCCGGTCGCCCTCGAGCTGGAAGAGCGCTCCCGGCACGTCGTGCGAGGAGAGGAAGTGCGCGAGCAGGTGGCCTTGGCGCACCTTCTCGCGCGAGGCGAGGTAGCGGTCGAACGCGACGGCGCGCCCGCGCCCCTTGACGAACGAGATGGCGCTGCCCTGGAAGCCGAAGTCGAACCCGGCGTCGAGCTCGTCGGCGGCGAAGTACGGGTCGAGCACCTGCGCGTCGCCGCCCCACACCTCGCCGAGCAGGAAGAAGCCGGCGCCGCGCTGGGCGCGGGTGCGGCGGCGGTGCTCCTGCCAGAACGGGTGGTCGACGTGCTTGACGGTGTCGAGGCGGAAGCCGTCCACGCCCGAGCGCGCCGCCCAGCCCAGCTGCGCCTTGAGCAGGAAGTCCGCCACCTCGGGCAGCTCGGTCTTGAAGTCGGGCAGGCCGGCGACGCAGCTCGTCAGGTCGTCGCTGCCGCAGGTGCCGGCCTCCTCGGAGCGCAGCCACCCCTTCGTCAGCGGGTCCTTGAGGTAGTGCGTGCCGTAGCCGGCGTGGTTGTAGACGACGTCGAGCAGGACCTTGATGCCGCGCCGGTGGCACTCGTCGACGAGCCCCTTGAGCTCGGCCTCGGTGCCGAAGCGCGGGTCGAGCTTGTAGAAGTCGTCGGCCCAGTAGCCGTGGTACGCCCAGTCGGGGAACCCGGCACCGGTCACGAAGCCGTCGATGTTCTTGACCACCGGGGTGATCCAGATGGCGGTCGCGCCCAGCTCGGCGATCTCGTCGAGGTGCTCGGTGAGGCCGCGGAGGTCGCCGCCGTGGAACGCGCCCTTGGCGGAGCGGTCGACGGCGACGTCGTTGCCGAGGTCCCCGTCGGCGAAGCGGTCGAGGATCGCGAAGTAGATGACCGCCTCGTCCCAGCCCCGCTGCGGCGTGACCACCGCGCGAGGCCGCTCCGCGGGCGCGGGCGGCGCCGGCGGCCGCGGCATCCCGGCGCAGGCGACGAGGCAGGCAACGGAGGCGGCCGCTGCGTATCGGCCGACCCTCGCCGCGATCCACCCGGGCGCGGTGCTGCTCCGCCGGTACTGCGTTCTCGCTGGCATTTTGACCTCGGATCCCGAGTATAGGGAGCGGCCATCCCGCGGGCAAGCCGGCGCCGGACGCTGCGGAACCGGGCTCACGGCCGGTCCCAGCGGTAGCCGGCGACCCACACCCAGCCGTCGAAGCGCGTCGTCACCTCGACGCGCGAGGAGACCCCGGTGTACTCGGTCCGCAACGTGAGCGGCAGGATCGGCAGCGTCTCCAGCACCCGGCGCTGCGCCTGCTGGAGCAGCTCCAGGCGCTTGCCGGGCTCGAGCTCGCGGTCGGCCGCCTCGAGCAACGCGTCGGTGGCGGGGTCGGAGTACCCGCTGAAGTTCTCGAGGCCGAGACCGTGCGAGGCGTCCGGCGTGTGGATCGAGCTGTCGAGGAACTCCGAGGCGTCGCCGGTCGTGCAGGCCCGCGCGTACGTCATCAGCGGGAACTCGCCGGCGTGCGAGCGCCGCACCAGCTCGCGGAGCGAGAACTGCACCGGTCGCACCCGGACGCCGATCCGTTCGAGGTCGGCGACCAGCCCGGCGACGTAGGCAGGCGGGATGGCGCCGTGGGCGAGGTCGACGGCGAAGCCGGCGGGATAACCGGCGGCGCCGAGCAGCCGCCGCGCCTCCGCCGGGTCATACGGCAGCGCCGAGACGCCCGGGTCGAACCCCACGATCACCGGATGGACGTACTGCGTCGCGACCGACCCGTTCCCCCGGAACACGCGGTCGGCGAGGCCGCCCCGGTTGATCGCCAGCAGCAGCGCCCGGCGCACCCGCGGGTCGGCGAGCGCCTGCCGCGCCTCCCCCGCCGCGCCAGCGGGATTCACCACCAGGAGCTGCACGAGCAGGCTCGGCTGCGGCCGCAGGCGCAGGCCCGAACGGTCCTTCAGCTCGTCGACGAGGTCGTCGTTGACCCGCACCGACACGTCGTAGTCGCCGGCGGCGAAGCGCCGGCTGCGCAGGTCCTCGTCCTCGACGAACGCGAAGCGCACCTTCGAGATCCTCGGCGCGCCGCGCCAGCCGGCCCAGCCCTCCGCCACGACCGTCCCGTCCGCCTCGCGCGCGAGGAACCGATAGGGACCGGTCCCGACCGGGGCGGTGATCTCCGGCAGGGCGGCTTGAGCGCGCGGGACCACGAACAGGAACGCGAGGCGGTTGACGAGCGTCGGTGCGGGCCCGGTCGTCTCGACCACGACGGCGGAGTCGCCGTCCGCGACCACGCGCCGGACGCCGAGCAGGTAATGGCGGATCATCGACTGCGGGTCGCGGAGCGCGCGGTCGACCGTCGCCACGACGTCGGCGCTGCCGAACCGCGCCCCGTCGGAGAAGCGAACGCCGGGGCGGAGCTCGAAGCGGACATGGGTGGCGTCGACCTGCCTCCAGGCGACGGCGAGCGACGGCTCGAGCCGCATCTCCGGCGAGAAGCGCACCAGCGCGTCGTAGAAGTTGCAGAGCAGCGACCAGCTCACCACCTCGTTGTGGTGCTGCGGGTCGAGCGTCGCCACGCGGTCGAGCGCAACCGCCAGCTGCCGAGGAGAGCGGAGGACCCGGCACCCCGCCGCGAGCAGGCAGCAGCCGGCGAGCGCCGCGATCGGCGCCGCGACTCCCGCCCGGCGGGCTGCGCTGTTCCGGCCCGTTCTCACTGCCCTGCCTTTCCTTCTCCCTACTCTACTTCGTCGCCGCCGGGGCGGCTAGCGGGGCGGGCCGGTGCGACGTCGGCGCACGGCGCGGGTCGCGCGTCGTACCCGCCGACCAGGCCGCGACGGGACGCGGCGCGACGCCGATCGACGTCGTGCGGACCGGCGGCGTCTCGCGAGGACCCGCCCAATCGTCCGGCGGATTGAACGCGGGTCCAAGATCCCGTATGAAACGCGCCGTTGACCGACGTCTCAACGATGAGTATTCTGGCAACGTAGTTGCAGACAATTTCGGCGATGAAGTTGTACCAACTGACCAGACCAACCCGGCGTCGGAAAGGAGGCCCCGCACTAGCGTCCACGAGCCATCGGAGCAGGGCTCCGCTAGCGGCTGCCCGGTCAAGCAGCAATCGCATTCGAGAAGAAAAGGAGGAGAGCACGTCATGAAGTGGGTCAAGTCTGTTCTGTGCGTGGTGGGTGTCGCGATCCTGGCGTCCTCGGCGCTCGCCCAGAACCCGACCGCGACGCTCACCGGCCGCGTCGACGACGGCAAGGCGCCCCTGCCCGGCGTCACCGTCACCGTGACCTCGCCGAGCCTGCAGGGCGCGCGCAACGCCGTCACCTCGGTCAACGGCGACTACATCTTCCGCTTCCTGCCGCCGGGCGAGTACGCCGTGAAGTTCGAGCTGACCGGCTTCCAGACGCAGGAGACGACGGTCAAGCTGTCGGCGGCCCAGGCCAGCACGGTCAACGCCACGATGCCGATGTCGAAGGTGGCGGAGGCGGTGACGGTCACCGGCAACTACGAGACGATCTCGACCAGCCAGCAGGTCGCCGCCACCGTCACGT
>DATIYW010000255.1:0-21523 GCA_035517415.1 Thermoanaerobaculaceae bacterium | reverse complement strand
GTCTTGCCGAGCATGTCCTTGGCGGCCTGGCCGACCGCCTCGACGCGGTTGGTGACCCGGTTGACCGCGACGATCGAGGGCTCGAACACGACGATGCCGCGGCTGCGCGTGTACACGAGCGTGGTCGCCGTCCCGAGATCGACGGCGAGATCCGAGGAGAAGAGCGAGAGGAGCGATGCGAGTCCCATACGGTTCTACTCGACCTCCACGTAGACCGACTTGCGATCTTCGGCGGTGTTGCCCGCCGGGTCGGTGGCGCGGGTCACGATGGTATTCCAACCCTCGCGGTTGAGCGCCACGGCCTTCTTGAACGTGCCGTCGCTCGACACCTCGACCGGCTCGCCGTTGACCGTCACCGTCACGCCCGGCTCGGTGACGCCCTGGATCAGGAAGAAGTTCCCCATCTGCGTCGGGCGCCCGACCTCCAGCCGCGGCGGCGTGGTGTCGACGAGCGCTTCGACGCGCGGACCCGACGTCGCGCGGAACACGCGCGGCGAGCTCCACTCCGAGCGCAGCCGCTCCGCGCCCAAGGTGGCGACGCGCCAGTAGTAGCTGCCCGGGCGCTTGACCTTGAGCACGGCGGTGTTGGTGTTGCGCCGGTTGGTGAACTCGAGGTTGGAGGCGGCGAACAGCCGCGAGCGCGAGAGCTGCAGCTCGTAGCCGTTCGAGCCGGCGACCGCGCGCCAGCGCAGCTCGACGCGGTCGGACGCGTCGAGGTTGACGATCGCGTTGGTGCTCGGCTGCTCGAGCGCGGGGGGCTCCGGCACCGCGCGGCGCTGGCCGAGGCTGCCGCTGGGCGCGGCGTTGACCGCCTGGCGCGCGCCGAGCTCGACGTGCTCGCCGGTGGAGCCGGTGACGTTCGCCTTGCCGGCGTAGGTGGCGACCAGCGTCGACGCGTCGTCGGCGACCTCGACGCCGACCCGGCTGTCGCGGTCGACCTCGGCCTTCGCCGCGTCGGTCAGCACCAGCGACGGGTTGGTCGCGGTGTAGACGTTGACCTGACCGACCTTGACCTTGACCTCGCCGCTGGAGGCCTCGTGGCCGGTGTGCGCCTCGCGGTGGACCTCGAGCAGCGAGTCGGGGCCGATGCGGTAGACGGTGCCGTCGGAGAACAGCACCTCGGCGGAGGCGTCGGCGGCGGTCTTGACGAAGTCGCCGTTGTAGAGCGGCTGCTTCTCCCGCGCCTTCTCCCAGTGCGTCTGGTTCGCGCGCTGCACCTCGACCTTGCTCTGGATCGCGATGATCTGCCCGCTGCCGACGAAGTCGCGGTTGATCAGCCCGCCGATCGCCTCGAACTGGCGAAGCGCGTCCTCGGCGCGCGCCAGGCAGGCGGGGTAGTCCTTGCGGTCCCAGTCCGAGTGCGCCTCCTCGAGCATGTGCGAGGCCTGGTCGAACTCCGCCGCGAGGTTGTCGGAGACGCCGCGCCGGTGGACGTCCTCCTGCGCCGCCGTGGCGCGGCGCAGCGCGCGCAGCGCCTGTTTCTCGACCGGCTCGTGCGTGAAGTAGAACACGCCGCCGAGCACGCCGCCGGCGAGGAGGAGGAAAAACGCCAGCAGGCCCCACCGCCTTATCCCCGCGACCGACACGACGACCCAGTCGAGCTCGAGACGCCGGCGCGGGAAGGAGAGCGGTGCGGAACGCATTTTCAGGCCCTCGTCACCTTAGCATCCGCGCGCAGATCGGCGCAACCAGCGACGCCTCCTCAACTTGCCCCCGGACGGGGGGTGGGATAGAATCCCCTGCCTTCGGGCGCTCTGGAGGGCCGGCGATGCTCAAGCTGTTGCGGGATCAGTTCAAACACCTGAAGTGGATTCTCTGGTTCGTCGTGTTCCTGTTCGTGTTCTTCATCTTCGTCGACTGGGGCACCGGGCGCGCCCGCTCCCGCGGCCTCGCCGGGCTCGCCGCGCAGATCGGCAACGTCAACATCTCGGAGGCGCAGTTCCTCAAAGCGGTGCGGGGCACCGAGGACCGTTACCGCCAGATGTACGGCGACCAGTGGGAGAAGCTGCGCAACCAGATCGACCTCGGCTCGATCACGATCCAGGACCTGATCGACCGCCAGCTGCTGATGGACGAGGCGCGGCGGATGGGGATCGAGGTCACCGACAAGGAAGTGCTCGACAAGATCACCGCGATCCAGGCGTTCCACCGCAGCGACGGCAGCTTCGTCGGCGAGGACACCTACGCGCGGATCCTGCGCGCCAACCAGACCACGCCGGAGGAGTTCGAGGAGTCGATGCGCGAGGAGCTGCTGCGCGAGAAGTTCGTGCAGGCGCTGATGGCCGGCATCATCATCCCCGACGCCGAGGTCGAGCAGGAGTACCGCCAGCGCAACGAGACCGCGAGCTTCGACGTCCTGTTCGTCCCGGTCGGCCGCGCGCTCGACCAGGTCACGGCGAGCGACGCCGACGCGAAGGCGTACTACGACGCGCACCAGTCGCACTTCACCCACCCCGACCAGCGCCAGCTCCGCTACCTGCTCGTCGACGAGGCGAAGCTGCGCCGCGCGATCACCGTGCCGGAGTCGCAGATCACCGAGTACTACAACGGGCACCAGAAGGAGTTCCAGGCGACCGAGGAGGTCCACGCGCGCCACATCCTGATCGCGCCCAAGACGAAGGACGACGCGGGCTGGAAGGCGGCGCAGGCGCGGGCGCTCGAGGTGTTCGCCAAGGCGCAGAAGCCGAAGGCCGATTTCGCCGCCCTTGCGAAGGAGTACTCCGACGACCCAGGCAGCAAGGCCAACGGCGGCGACCTCAACTGGTTCGGCCGCGGGCGGATGGTGAAGGAGTTCGAGGACGCCGCCTTCGCGCTCAAGCCCGGCGGTGTCTCGGCGCCGGTGAAGAGCCAGTTCGGCTACCACATCATCCAGCTGCTCGAGCGGCGCCCCGCCAGCATCCGGCCGCTCTCCGAGGTGCACGACCAGATCCGCGCCAAGCTCGCCGAGGGGCTCGCCGACGCCGAGGGGAACCGCCGCGCGACGGCGCTGCGCGAGAAGATCGACGCGGCCAAGCTCACCACCGACGAGCAGTGGCACCAGCTCGCGACCGACGACGTCACGTCGAACGTCACGCCGTTCTTCGCCCAGGGCGAGTCGATCCCCGGCCTCGGCCGCGACCCCGAGCTGATCGCCGAGGCGCTCGCCGCCAAGGAGGGCTTCGTCGGCGGCCCGCGCCGCAGCGCGCGCGGCTGGATCGTCTACCGCGTCGCGAAGGTCCGCCCGGCCGGCACCACGCCGTTCGACGAGGCGAAGGAGGAGGCGCGCGACGCGGCCAAGCGCGGCAAGGCGCTCGACCGCCTCGCCCAGGACCTCGACGCGAAGCGCGGCGCGCTCGCCGCGGGCTCGCTCAAGGAGCAGGCGACCGCGCTCGGCGGCAT
Source organism: Thermoanaerobaculaceae bacterium (assembly GCA_035517415.1). Lineage (GTDB taxonomy): Bacteria > Acidobacteriota > Thermoanaerobaculia > Thermoanaerobaculales > Thermoanaerobaculaceae > DATIYW01. The sequence goes on along the minus strand of DATIYW010000255.1, from coordinate 18,145 downwards.
CGAGCAGGAGGTCAAGGACCAGCACCGCGGCGCGGCGATCCCGGGCGTCGGGATGGCGAGGGGCCTCGAGGACGCGGTGTTCGCCACCTCGGTCGGCTCGCTCACGCCGGTCGTCAAGGTCGGCGAGCGCGGCGTCGCGGTCGCCCGCGTCACGGCGAAGAAGCTGATCGACCCGCAGGAGCTCGAGAAGAACAAGGCGGCCATCCGCGACAGCATGGTGCGGACCGAGCTCGACCGCCTGCTCTCCGCCATGCTCGACGAGGCAAAGCGGCGCAACCCGGTGACGGTCAACCCGGAAGTGGTGGACCGCTTCAAGCCCAAGCGCGGGTGACCGCGGCATGATCGGACACCTCGAGGGGCGCATCCTCGAGCTCCAGCCCGGCCTCGTGCTGCTCGAGGCGGCGGGGGTCGGGTACGAGGTGCACCTCCCGGTGTCGGCGCACCCGTTCCTCGCCGGGCGCGAGCGCGCCGCGGTCTACGTCCACACCCACGTGCGCGAGGACCAGCTCGCGCTCTACGGTTTCCCCACCCGGCGCGAGCGCGACACCTTCCGCGCCCTGCTCGCGATCTCCGGGGTCGGGCCGCGGACCGCGCTCGCGCTGCTCTCCGGGCTGACGCCGGACGAGCTCGCCACCGCGATCGAGGGCGAGCAGTGGCGCCGGCTCGCCTCCGTCCCGGGCATCGGCCGCCGCACCGCCGAGCGCCTGATCGTCGAACTCAAGGGCAAGCTCGCCGGGGCGCTCGCCCCCGGCGCCGGCTCCGCGCGCGAGGACGCCGTCTCCGCCCTCGTCAACCTCGGCTATCCGGCGCGGACGGCCGAGGAGGCGGTCGGCGACCTGCTCCGCGCCACCCCGGAGATGGAGCTGACCGAGCTGCTCCGCCGCGCCCTCGCCGCGCTGTCGCGGTGAGACGGGGCCAGGGATCAGGGGCCAGGGGCCAGCGGTCAGCAGATCGAATTGCGTACTCGGGCGCCGGTTCGCGGTTCTCTGACCCCTGATCCCTGAACCCCGGCCCCGCCTCCGTGGCGTAACATACGCCGATGGCCGAACACGTCCTGGCGCCGACGCGTGACCCGTCCGAGGCTCGCTTCGAGGAGAGCCTGCGCCCGCGTCTGCTCGCCGAGTACATCGGTCAGGAGAAGGTCACCGCCAACCTCGGCGTGTTCATCGCCGCGGCGCGCGCACGCGGCGAGTCGCTCGACCACGTCCTGCTGTTCGGCCCGCCGGGACTCGGCAAGACGACGCTCGCGCACATCATCGCCGCGGAGATGGGGGTGGCGATCCAGATCACCTCGGGGCCGGTGCTCGAGCGCGCCGGCGACCTCGCCGCGATCCTCACCAACCTCGAGCCCCACGGCGTGTTGTTCGTCGACGAGATCCACCGCCTCGCGCCGACCGTCGCCGAGATCCTCTACCCGGCGATGGAGGACTTCACGCTCGACCTGGTCGTCGGCCAGGGCCCCGCGGCGCGGGCGATGCGGCTGCCGCTGCCGCCGTTCACGCTGGTCGGCGCGACCACGCGCGCGGGGCTGCTGCCGCCGCCGCTGCGCGACCGCTTCGGCATCGTGCATCGCCTCGACTTCTACGGCAGAGAGCCGCTCACCGCGATCGTGCGGCGCTCCGCCGGCCTGCTCGGGATCGCGATCGACGACGGCGCCGGCGCCGAGATCGCCGCCCGCGCCCGCGGCACGCCGCGGGTCGCCAACCGCCTGCTGCGCCGCGTGCGCGACTTCGCCCACGCGCGCGAGGCCGAGACGATCGACCTCGACACCGCGCGCTTCGGGCTCGAGCGGCTCGAGGTTGACGGCTTCGGCCTCGACGAGCTCGACCGCCGGCTGCTCGTCACCGCGATCGAGCACTACCGCGGCGGGCCGGTCGGACTCAAGGCGCTGGCCGCGACGCTCGGCGAGGACGAGGGTACGCTCGAGGACATCTACGAGCCGTACCTGCTCCAGCTCGGCTTCCTCCAGCGCACCCCGCGCGGACGGGTGGTGACGGCGCGCGCGCGCCGCCACCTCGGCTATCCCGCGGTCGAGGGCGAGCAGAAGCCGCTGTTCGGGGCGGAGGAGCCGTGAGCCGCCTGCCGGTGGTGGTCAACCCGGCGGCGCGTGGCGGCCGGCGGCGGGTGCCGCGCGAGCGGATCGAGCGCGCCGCGGCGGCACGCCGGCTCGCGGTCGAGTGGTGGGAGACGGCCGCACCCGGCCACGCCACCGAGCTGGCGGCGCGGGCGGCGCGCGACCGCGTCCCGATCCTGGCGGTGTGGGGCGGCGACGGCACCTACAACGAGGCCGCGCGCGGGCTGGTCGGCAGCGAGACCGCGCTCCTCGCCCTGCCGGGCGGCACCACCTCGGTGCTGGCGTACGAGTTCGGCATCCCCCGCGACCCGCAGCGCGCGCTCGAGGTGCAGCTCGACGGCGCGCGCCGGGCGATGGCGGTGGCGCGCACCGACCGCGGCCAGGTCTTCCTCCTCATGCTGTCGGTGGGGCCGGACGCCACGATCCTCGCCAACATCCCGGCCCCGCTCAAGCGGCGCGCGGGCAAGCTCGGCATCGGCGTGCAGGCGTGCGTCGAGTTCCTCCGCGGCGGCTTCCCGCGCTTCTCGGTCGCCGCCAACGGTGCCGAGCTGCAGGCGTCGTGGTGCATCGTCGGCAAGTCGCGCTCCTACGCCGGGCCGTACGCCGCGACCCCCGCCGCCGACCCGTTCGCGCTCGACTTCGACGTCGTGACCCTGACCCGCCATGGGCGCGCCTCGCTGCTGCCGTTCTTCTTCGCCATCCCGTCCGGCCGCCACCTGCACATGCGCGGGGTCGAGCGGGCGAGCGCGCGCGAGGTCCGGCTCGAGGGCGAGGGCGTGCCCTACCAGCTCGACGGCGACGCCGCAGGTGAGCTCCCGGTGACCGCGCGCTCGAGCGGCGACCGGCTGTGGGTGATGGTGCCGGCGGCGGCACGTTAGCGGTACTCGCGTCACAAATCTCCAATTTCGTCACACAGATGTCGTTGCCGTGATAGCATCCTGACATGGCGGAGGCGTGCGTGGCGGCCAACCTCGAAGCGATCCTGAGACCGCGGTCCCTGGCGCTGGTCGGGGCCTCCTCCCGGCCGGACGCGCTCTCCGGTCGGCTGCTCGGCAACCTCGCGGCGGCGGGGTACGCGGGGGCGGTGTACCCGATCAACCCGAAGGCGGCGGAGATCCGCGGGCTGCGCTGCTACCCGAGCCTGCGCGCCTGCCCGGCGGCGCCCGACCTTGCCGTGCTGATGGTGCCCCGCGACGCCGCCGTGGCGGCGGTGGACGAGTGCATCGCGGTCGGCGTCGGCGGCATCGTCGTGATCACCGCCGGCTTCCGCGAGGGCGGCGAGGCGGGGGCGCGGGTCGAGCGGCAGCTGCTCGAGAAGGTGCGGGCCGCCGGCGTGCGGATGGTCGGCCCGAACTGCATGGGCGTGATCAACACCGAGGCGGACGTGCGCCTCGACGCCTCGTTCACCCCGGCGGCGGCGCTCCCCGGGGCGGTCGCGTTCGCCTCGCACTCCGGCGCGCTCGGCGTCGCGGTGCTGGAGGCGGCGCGCGACGTCGGCCTCGGCTTCTCCCACTTCGTCTCGCTCGGCAACAGCGCCGACGTCGACGTCAACGACATGCTCGAGTTCTGGGAGGGTCACGACGCGACCCGCGTGGTGCTGCTCTACCTCGAGTCGATCCCCGAGCCGCAGCGGTTCCTCGCGCTCGCGTCACGGGTCTCGAGGCGCAAGCCGGTGGTGGTGTTCAAGGGCGGCCGCACCGCGGCGGGCGCGCGCGCCGCCTCGTCGCACACGGGCGCGCTCGCCGCCGGCGACGTCGCCGCCGACGCCCTGCTCAAGCAGGCAGGCTGCCTGCGCGCCGGCACGCTCGAGGAGATGTTCGGGCTGGTGCAGGCGCTCGAGTCCTCGCCGCCCGCCCGCGGCCGGCGGGTGGCGATCGTCACCAACGCCGGAGGCCCGGCGATCGCCGCCGCCGACGCGCTGGCCGACGACGGGCTCGGCCTGGCCACGCTCACGCCGGCGACCGAGCGGGCGCTGCGCGAGTTCCTGCCGGCGGAGGCGGCGGTCGGCGACCCGGTCGACATGCTCCCCTCGGCGACGCCCGCCAACTTCCGCCGGGCGGTGGAGCTGTGCCTCGCCGACCCCGGCGTCGACGCGCTGCTGACCATCACCGTCACGCCGATCGTGGTCGGGCCGCTCGACATCGCCGGCGGCATCGCCGCCGGGGCGCGCGGGGCGGCGAAGCCGGTGCTGTCGGTGTTCATGACCCACTCGGACTTCTTCCCGGCGAGCCGCGCGATCGCCGGGCTGCCGCCGCCGTTCCGCTACCCGGAGGCCGCGGTGCGCGCGCTCGCCGGGCTGGTGCGCAGCGGGGAGGCCTCTGCGACGCGCCCGGCGCCGGCGCCGCCGCCGCGAATGGCGCCGAGCCCGATCGTCGCGCGGGCGTGGGCGGCGGGCGGCGGTTACCTCGGTCCCGGCGAGACCTTCGCGCTGCTCGAGGGGGCCGGGATCCGCTGCGCGCCGCACCGGATCGTGGCCGACGCCGCGGGTGCGCGCGCCGCGGCCGCGGAGATCGGCTTCCCGGTCGTGCTCAAGGCGTTCGGCGCGGCGCTGGTGCACAAGAGCGAGCTCGGCGCGGTGGTCGTCGGGCTCGCCGACGCGGATGCGCTCGCGCGGGCGTTCGAGGCGATGAGCGGGCGGCTCGCCGCGGTCGGCGTCGCGCCGCAGGGCTACCTCGTCCAGCAGCAGGTCCGCGGCGGGCGCGAGGTGATCCTCGGCGTGACGCGGGATCCCGCGGTGGGCTCGCTGGTGATGGCCGGCAGCGGCGGCGTCGCGGTCGAGGTGTGGAAGGACGTCAGCTTCCGCGTCGCCCCGATCTCGTCCGCCGACGCCGAGGCGATGCTCGCCGAGCTGCGCGGCGCGGCGCTGCTCGGCGCCTTCCGCGGCCGCGCCGCCGGCGACCGCGAGGCGCTCGCGCAGGCGCTCGTCCGCCTCGGCGCGCTCGCGGCGGCACACCCCGAGATCGTCGAGTGCGATGTCAACCCGCTGCTCGTCCTCGACGCCGGCGACGGCTGCGTGGCGGTCGACGCGCGGGTCCGGGTGGCGGGTTGAGGGAGGTCCTGCTGCTCGCCTGGCGGCACCTCGCCGCACGCCCGCGGCAGAGTTGGCTGGCGGTGGCGGGGGTGGCGCTCGGGGTGGCGGTGTTCGTCTTCACCGTGTCGATGATGGACGGCCTGACGGTGTTCTTCACCCAGCGCCTGATCCGCGTCTCGCCGCTGCTCACCGTGCTGCCGGAGCGGATCGACGTCGACCGCGCCCGCGACGCGCTGCGCCGGGTGCCGGGCGACGCGGTGCTGGCGCTGTCGCGGCCGCCGGTTCCCGACGACCGGCCGACCGTGCGCGGCGCGACCGCGCAGCTGGCGCGGCTCCGCGCCGTGCCCGGCGTCGAGGGCGCGTCGGTCGCGGCGGACGTCCCGGCGGTGCTCTCGTTCGGCACGATCGCCGAGCCGGCGACGCTGGTCGGTGTCGACCCCCGCGCCGAGGCGGGCGTGACCGAGCTGCCCGGCGTCGTGGTGCGCGGTCGCTGGGACGCGCTCGAGGCGCGCCGCGAGGGCGCCGTGGTCGGCGTGCAGCTCGCCGGCCGCCTCGGCGTGGAGGTCGGCGACCGCGTCGTCGCGGTCGGAGAGGGGGGTGCGGCGCGCGAGCTGGAGGTGGTCGGCGTCATCGCCACCGGCCTCGGCGCCACCGACGAGAGCACGGCGTTCGTCAACCTCCCGGTCGCGCAGGGGCTCGCCGGCTGGGGACCGGACGAGGGCAGCGAGATCCGCCTGCGCGCGAGCCGGGTCGACCGCCTCGACGGCCTGCGCCGGCGAGTCGAGGCGGTCACCGGCCACCGCGTCGAGACCTGGGAGGAAACCAGCCGGGCCTCGCTCCGGCTCTTCCGCATGATCGGCGTCACGACCTACCTGCTGACCGGGTTCGTGCTGGTCGTCGCCGGCCTCGGGATCGCGAACAAGCTCACCACGATCATCCTCGACAAGGAGAAGGACATCGCGATCCTGCGCTCGCTCGGCTTCTCGCGCGCGGCGCTGCGCGGCGTGTTCATCGTCGAGGGGGTGGCGCTGGGGGCGGCCGGCGCGCTGCTCGGCTGCGCCGCCGCCGCCGGCGTGATCGCCTACTTCACCGCGTTCCCGATCCGCTTCGCGCCGCGCGAGGGTGCGGTGCTCGCGTACACCGAGCTCTACCTCGCCAAGGACCCGCGCTACTACCTGGTGATCGGCGTGGCGGCGCTGGCGATCTCGGCGCTCGCGGCGCTGCTCGCGGTGCGGCGCGCCGTGCGCGTGGTGCCGGTGGAGGTGCTGCGTGGCGCCGCCTGAGACGGGGGTCCGGGGTCCGGGGCCCGGGGACCGGGCGGTGCTGGTGGCGCGGGGCCTGGTGCGGAAGCTCGGCGCGGGCGCAGCGGCGCGCGAGGTGCTGCGCGGCATCGACCTCGAGATCCGCGCCGGCGAGTTCGTCGCGCTGGTCGGGCCGTCGGGCTCGGGCAAGTCCACGCTGCTGTACCTGCTCGGCGGGCTCGACCACCCCGACGCCGGCTCGGTGTCGATCGCGGGCGAGGACCTCTCCGGCGTCCACGACGACGCCCTCGCCCGGCTCCGCAACCGGCTGATCGGCTTCGTCTACCAGTTCCACTTCCTGCTCCCCGAGTTCTCCGCGCTGGAGAACGTGCTGATGCCGCTGTGGGCGCGCGGCCGCGGCCGGGCGCGCGCCGAGCGCGCGTGGGGCGAGGAGCTGCTCGGGCGCGTCGGCCTCGCCGGCATGGAGGCGAAGCTGCCGCGCGAGCTCTCGGGCGGCGAGCAGCAGCGCGTCGCGGTCGCTCGCGCGCTCGTCAACCGGCCGTCGCTGCTGCTCGCGGACGAGCCGACCGGCAACCTCGACAGCGTCAACGCCGAGGCGGTCTACGACCTCTTCCGCGAGCTCCACCGCGGCCACGGGCAGACCATCCTCGTCGTCACCCACGACGCCGGCTGGGCGGCGCGCAGCGACCGGGTGCTGCGCCTGCTCGACGGCCGCGTCGTCGGCGACGAGCGGCGGGAGGGCGCGCGATGAGGCGCTGGCTGGTGCTCGCCGGGCTGGTCGTGGCGATGGCGGTGGTGCTCGGCCGCGTGCTGTGGAACGCCCACCGCGGCCGCGAGGTCTCGGTTGCGGAGGTGAGCCGTGGCCGGGTGGTCGCCGCGGTCTATGCGACCGGCCATGTCGACTCCGACCAGCGGGCGACGCTCCGGGCGCGGGTCGCCGCGCCGCTCGCCGCGCTTCTGGTCGGCGCGGGCGAGCCAGTGAAGGTGGGCACCGTCGTCGCCCGCCAGGACGGCGCCGCGCTGCGGCTCGCCAGCGACCGTGCGACGCGCGAGCTCGAGGCCGCCCGCGCCACCCTCGCGGAGGCGCAGGACGCCGCCGCGCGGGCGGAGAAGCTGGTCGCCGCCTCGCTCCTCGCCGAGGACGCGTGGGTGAAGGCGCGCGAGTCGGCGCGCGAGGCGGCGGCGCAGATGGCGGCGAAGCAGTCGGCGCTCGACCTCGCCCGCGAGCAGGAGAGCTGGGCGGTGCTGCGCGCGCCGCTCGACGGCGTGGTGACGGCGCTGCTGCGCCGCAGCGGCGACCCGCTGCGCGAGGGCGACGAGGTGCTGACGATCGTCGACCTCTCGCGCGCCTACGTCCGCGTCGCGGTCGACGAGCGCGACGCCGGCGGGATCGCGGTCGGCCAGGAGGTGCGGATGGTGTTCGACGCCTTCCCCGGCCGGACGCTGCGCGGCGAGGTGTGGCGGCTGGTGCCGGCGGTCGATCGCCTGACCAAATCGACCGACGTGCTGGTGACGCTGCCCGCCGATCGTCCGACGCTGCAGCTCGATTTCACCGTCACCGTCAACATCGTCACCGGCGTCGCGGAGAACGCGCTGGTGGTGCCGCGCGACGCGCTCGACGGCAGCGGCAGCCGGCGCGCGATCTTCCTCGCCGCGCCAGGCGGGGTCGCACGGCGTCGCCAGGTCGAGGTCGGCGCGTGCGAGGACGAGCGCTGCCAGGTGCTCTCCGGCGTCGAGGCGGGGACGGCGGTGGTCGCCCCGCTCCCGGCCGGGCTCGCCGACGGCGACCGCATCGTCGTCGCCGGCGGGAGGAGCCGATGACGGACGGTCGCCGAACCGCCACGCGCGGAGTTGCCGCGCTGCGCCGGACCCCGGACCCCGGGTCCCGGTCCCCGGTCGTTCCGTGATCGACCACCTCCGCATCGCCGAGGCGCAGCTGCGCGGCCGGCCGCGTCAGGCGGCGATCGCGCTCCTCTCGGTCGGCGTCGGCTCCGCCATGCTGATCGTCACGCTGTCGCTGACCACCGGGCTCTCGGAGGACTTCCTGCGCAAGACCACCGAGTCGTCGGCGCACGTCGAGGTGCTGCCGCGGCGGCCGCAGGGGTGGCGGCCGGAGTCGATCCGGCTCGCGGGCGGCGAGCTGATGGCGGTGTCGCGGCACCACATCCCGGACGAGAAGCGCGCCGTGCGCGGGGTGGCGGCGGTGCTCGCCGCGCTGCGCTCGCTGCCGGGCGTGCGGGTGGCGACGCCGGCGGTGGAGGCGCAGGTCGTGCTCGCCTACGGCACGGTGCGGCGGCCGGCCGCGCTCACCGGCGTGGTGGCGGAGCCGGAGCGCGCCGTGACCGCCCTCGACACCAAGGTGGTGCAGGGCTCGTGGTCCGCCCTCAGCCGCACCCCCGACGGCGTGATCCTCGGCGACCAGCTCGCCCGCGCGCTCGGGGTCGGACCCGGCTCCCACCTGCAGGCGGTCGGCGCCGACGGCGGCGTGATCCCGCTCGAGGTCGTCGGCATCGTCTCGGCGGGGTTGTCGCGGATCGACAAGACTCTGGCGCTCGTCAACCTGCCGCTCGGGCAGGCGCTCGCCGGCCTCGCGACCGACCAGGCGACGACGGTGCGGCTCGCGCTCGACGACCCGCTCGCCGCGCTCGCGCTCGCGCGCGCCGCCGAGGCCCGCACCGGCTACGTCAGCCAGTCGTGGCAGGAGCGCAACGCCGCCTCGGTCGACGCCTTCGCCCGGCAGAACATGATCACGCTGGCGCTCGTCCTGTTCACCACGCTGGTGGCGGCGTTCGGCGTCGCCAACGTGCTGGTGCAGCTGGTCGCCGACAAGCGCCGCGACATCGCGATCCTGCGCGCCGCCGGCTTCTCGCGCCACGACCTCGGGATGATCTTCCTCCACGAAGGCGTGCTGCTCGGGCTGTTCGGCGCGGTCGCGGGGTGGGTGGGCGGCGCCGCGCTGATCCGCGTCGTCGCCGCGCTGCCGGTCGACTTCGGCGAGTCGGCGCTGATGCGCAACGAGCACCTGCAGATGGCGGAGCGGCCGAGCTTCTACCTCGCGGCGCTGGCCGTCTCGGTGGTGGTCTGCGCGCTCGCCGCGGTGCAGCCGGCGCGGCGCGCCGCCGCGCTCGACCCGACCGCAATCCTCCGCGGCGAGCACTGAGAGGCAGGGGTCCGGGGTCCGGTGCGGCGAGCAGAAGGGCAGGGGACGCGAGGTCGCGACGCTCGCCCCGCCCGTTCCTGCTCGCTTCCCTTTGCTCGAATGGCCATCCGCTCTCAGCTGACGGCGGGCGGTCGTGTCGGCGCCCGAGCTCAGCCGGGAGGAAACGGACCGACGCGCTCGCAGCGCTGGGCGAGGATCGACGGCGCGGCGGCGAGCTCGCCGAGCGTGCGGCAGCCGCGCGGGTGGTGCCACTCCGGCGCCAGCTCGGCGGCGGGCGCGAGGGCGAAGCGCCGCTCCGCGAGGCGCGGGTGCGGTAGCGTCAGGCGCGGCGACTCGATCACCAGCCGGGGCGCGATCAGCAGGTCGAGGTCGAGCGGGCGCGGACCCCACCTCGGCTCGCGGGCGCGGTCGCGCCCCGCGTCACGCTCGATCCGCTGGCACAACTCGAGGAGCGCCGTTGGGTGGAGTCCGGTGGCGAGCAGCAGCGCCGCATTGAGGAAGTCCGGCTGCGGCGGTCCGATCGCCGCGCTGCGCCAGAGCGACGAGCGGGCGAGCAGCTCGCCGGCGGCGGCGAGCTCGCCGCACGCCCGCGCGAGCGCGCCCAGGACGTCGCCGCGATTGCCGCCGAGTCCGACGATGAGCCGCAGCTTCCCCTCCGCGAACGCCGCCATGATACGGCCCGCGGCGCGCCCGACGGCGCGGGTGGGCGAGCGCGAGCGGCGCGCCTACGCCGGCTCGTCCTCGGGGAAAAGGCGGGGCTGCGGCGCAACCAGAGGAACGAGGCGGTCCATCACGAGGTCGCCCCAGCGCGGCCGCTCCTCGGCGGGCAGGCGCAGCGTCGGGATGCCGCGGCTGTCGAGCTGCTGGTCGAGGAGCGCGTCGATGTCGCGCTGGAAGGCGAGGTCGGTGTCGCGCACGCCGTCCCAGCGCGGGCTGGTCCAGATCGGCACCTTGATGAGGAGGTCGTAGGTCGGCAGCCAGGCGGCGAGCAGCGGCTCCCAGGATGGCTGCGGGCCGGCGGCGTGGACGAGGTAGCAGTAGTTGTCGAGCACCGAGCGGTCGCACAGCACCAGCGGATGGCCCGCCTCGGCCTCGAGCTCCCACGCCATCTGGGTGTGGAGGATCCATCCCTGCGAGGCGAGGCTGGTCTCGCGGTTGATCGGCAGCGGGCAGCGGCGCGCCACCTCGCGCACCAGCTCGACGTCGACGTCCTGGCGCTTGAGGCGCGCCGCGATCTCGAAGCACAGCGTCGTCTTGCCGACGCCGTGCGTGCCGATCAGGGCGACCTTCATCGCGCCGCCCCGGCGCCGAGCGAGTCGAGAAAGCCGAGCAGGGCGGTGCCGTCGCGCGGCCGCTGGTCGGGGTTCTTGGCGAGGCAGCGGGTGATGACGTGGCCGAGCGCCGGCTCGAGGTCGGGGGCGAGCGCCTGCGGGTCGGGCGGCGGCTGCTCGAGGTGGGCGCGGAGCACGTTGCCGGCGGCGAACGGAAGCGTGCCGGTCGCCATCTGGAAGAACGTCACGCCGAGCGCGTAGACGTCGGTGCGCTCGTCCGGGTTCTCGCCGAGGATCTGCTCCGGCGCCATGTAGTACGGCGTGCCGGTCGCGCCCGAGGCGGAGAGGTCGAGCTCGTCGAGGCGGCGGGCGATGCCGAAGTCGAGGATCTTCACCTGCTGGCGCTCCGCCACGATCATGTTGGCGGGCTTGAGGTCGCGGTGGATCACGTGGCGCAGGTGGGCGTAGGCGACGGCGTCGGCGATCTGACGCATCAGCGTCGTCAGGTTGGCGCGCACGAACCCCGGCTCCTCGCGGACCAGGCGGTTGAGCGTGGGCCCGGAGACGAACTCCATCGAGATGAAGAACGACGAGAAGCCGCGGTCGAAGTCGTAGATGTGGACGATGCCGGGGTGCGAGAGGGCGGCGGCGGCGCGCGCCTCGCGCTCGAAGCGGCGGATCGCGTCCGGCGTGTGCTGGCGTGGGTTGAGGATCTTGATCGCCACGGTGCGCCCGAGGCGCGAGTCGCGGGCGCGGTAGACGACGCCCATCCCGCCGCGGCCGAGCTCCTGCTCGAGCACGTAGCGCGCGGTGACGTCGGCGACGGCCGCGGACTCGGCCGCCGCGGCGGCGGCGGGACGCGCCGCGTCGTCGCTCGCCGGCCGACCGCTCGCCGCCTGGAGCCGCTGCGCGACATCGCGGTAGCCGTAATCGAACGCGGCGATGCGCTGCCACGTCGCCTCCGCGGTGCGGGCGTCGCCATGCCGCTCGAGCAGCGTGCCGAGGGCGTAGAACGCCGGCAGCAGCTCGCGCCGGACCTCGACGCCGCCGACCGCGCGCTGCACCGCGCTGATCGCGTCGGTGATCTCGCCCGCGGACTCCAGCCAGCGCGCCAGCTCGACGAGCGGCTCCGCGAGGGTGGGGAACGCACCGCCGTAGGCGGAGACCAGCTCCCAGGCGCCGCGCCGGTCGCCGTGGCGGTAGAGCGCGGTGAACGCCTCCTCGACCCGACCGAGCCGCGCCAATAGCTGGGCGAGCTCGCCGATCAGTCCGGCGCGGCCCAGCACCTCCTCGGCGCGGGCGAAGTCGCCGGCGCGCTCGAAGCAGCGCCCCGCCTCGAGCGGCTCCCCGGCGCGCTCCCATGCCGCGCCCGCCTCGGCCCAGTCCTCGATCTCGATGTAGAGGTTGGCGGCGACGCGGCCGTCGAGGTGCTGGCGGGCGAGGTCGGCGGCCTCGCGCACGAGCCCGGCGCGCCGGTAGCGGTCGACCGCCTCCTCGAAGCGGCCGAGCCGCTCGAGCGCGTGCGCCGACTCGGCGTCCATCCCGGCCGACTCGTACTCCTGGAGCGCGAGCTGGACCTTGCCGGTGTCGAGGAGCTGCCGGCCGCGGATGCGCGCCGCCTCCTCGACCTGCCCGGCGAGGCGCAGCGCCTGCGCCGCGCGCATCGTGTCGCCCGCCTGCTCGAACGCGCGGGCCGCGTCGAGCGGCTGCTCGGCGGCGAGGAAGAGGTCGCCCGCCTCGCGCAGCCGGCCGTTGACCATCGCGACGGCGGCTGCGAGCTGCGGCCGCTTCGCCTCCCGCGCGGTGCGGATCGCGACGTCGGCCTGCGCCGCGGAGAGGCGCTGCGCGTCGAGGGCGAGCTCGACCGCGTGGACCGCGCGGCGCAGGTCGCCGGCGCGCACGAACGGGTCGATCGCCTGCTCCGGTCGGCGGCTCTCGATCAGGTGGTGCCCGAAGCGGAGCCACATCTGGCGGGCGCGCGCGTCGTCGCCGATGCGGGCGTAGAGCTGCGCCGCGGCGGCGAGCGAGTCGCCGCCGTCGTGCTCGAGCAGCGTCGCGGCGTGCCGCAGGCGTCCCATCGAGCGGGCGACCTCGCCGGCGCGCGCCCAGGCGTGGGCGCGGAGGAACGCCCGCAGCGCCCGGCGCTGGCGGCCCGCCTCGAGCCAGAACTCGCCGGCGGCGAGGAAGTCGCCGCGGCGCGAGGCGCGCAGCGCGAGGCCGGCGGGGCTCCCGGCGCGGGGCGAGAGGACGCCCGAGGCGATCACGAACAGCGCCACGACGAGCACGTGCCCGAGGCCCAGCACCACGGTGGAGCGGGGCACGAGCAGGATGGCGGGCATCACCTGGTCGAACGTCGTGATCCCGAGCAAGGGCAGGACCCACCACAGGTTCAGCCAGGCGAGCAGCGCGAAGCCGAGCGTCGTCGCCAGGCTGCGCCCGCCGCGGGGGAGGATCAGGCCCAGCGCCGGTGTGAGGAGGGTCGCGGGCGCGAGAAGCATGCGCGCATTCTAGCTTGGCGGGCCGAGGCGGAGCGTCCGCCTACCTCGCGCCGTCATCGCTCGCGTGCCGTCGCCACCGCCGCGATCGGCTGTCAAGTTCAGCATGATCGCCCTTGAAAGTTCACAAGAGTTCGCTCATATTTTGTCCGAGGTGAGGCATGGCTGACCTGTACGAGGTCCTCGGGGTGGAGCGCGGCGCCGGCAAGGAGGAGATCAAGAAGGCGTACCGCAAGCTCGCGCGGCGCTACCACCCCGACGTGAACAAGCAGAACCCGGACGCGGCGAAGCGTTTCCGCGAGATCCAGGAAGCCTACGCGGTGCTCTCCGACGAGAAGAAGCGGCGTCAGTACGACCAGTTCGGCACCGTCGACGACGGCGCGGAGCAGGCGCGCCGGCGCCCGACCTGGCGGCCGCAGCCGACCGGCTTCGACTTCCGCCAGGTCGGCGGGTTCACCGACCTCGGCGACATCTTCGGCGACCTGTTCGGCGGCTTCGGGCGCGCCGGGGCGCGGGCGGAGGCGCCCCTGGAGGCGGCGGTCGAGCTCGACCTCGGCCAGGCGGTGCGCGGCGCCAGCGTCGTGGTGCCGGTGCGGCGCGAGGAGCCGTGCGACAAGTGCGGCGGCGAGGGCACCGTCCGCGGCAAGACCTGCCCGCGCTGCCACGGCAGCGGCGTGCTGGTGCAGACCGACCGCCTGCGCGTCAAGCTGCCCCCGGGAGTCGGCGACGGCGACCGGGTGCGGGCGAGCCTGAAGGACGGCTCGAAGCGCGAGGTCGCGGTGGTGGTGCGGGTGCGCCCCCACGCCTACTTCGAGCGCCGCGGCGACGACATCCACACCGTCGTGCCGATCACGTTCAACGAGGCCTACCTCGGCGCCGAGGTCGAGATCGGCACCGTGCACGGGCCGGTGCGCGCCAAGATCCCGGCCGGGACGCAGTCGGGGCAGCGCTTCCGCCTGCGCGGCAAGGGGGTGCGCAACGTCCGCACCGGGGTCAACGGCGACCACTACTACACCGTGCAGGTGACGGTCCCGCGGGTGGTCTCTCCGAGCGGGCGCGACGTGGCCCGGAGAGTCAACGAGCTCTACGGCGCCGGGGCCGACCCGCGCGCGGGGATGCCGCGCTCGCTCGACTGAGGCGGCGAGGGCGCCGCGCCGACCGGACGTCGAAGGCGGCGGGATCGCTCCCGCCGCCGTGAGCGCTTTCGTTCCAGGGGTGTCCTAACGCGCCAGGTTCTCGACCAGCGGGATCGCCTGGTCGATGCTGAGGCCGTCCGCGACCGCGAGCTTGCGGATCGGGCTCCAGCCCTGGTCGCCGTACGTCACGTACGACACCAGGCTCCCGTCGATCCGGTAGGCGACGGGCTGGAGGTTGCTCCCCAGCATCACCCGCGTCCCGTCCATGTCGAGGTCGCGATCCATCGGGAAGACCTTCATCAACCCGAAGATGGGGACGCTGCGGCGCCGCTGCGTGCCGACCGGTACGCCTCCGCCCGTGGGCGGCGGCGCCGGCGCGGCGAACTGGACCTCGAGGAGCAGGAACAGGCACTGGCGCTGCGAGCCGAAGAACAGCACGGCGCGGTCCGCCGACGCCTGGTTGGCGAAGATGGGGTGCTCGAGCGCCGCTGGCGGGACCGGGACGTTGCACGGCAGGCCGAGCGTCGAGTAGCCGTCGAGGTCCTGCTCGAGCAGGGCGTCGCTCTCGTCGGGCGCGGCGGTCAGGCGGAGGAGGGCGTAGGTGCCGTGGCTCTGGTCGGTGCCCTCCCACCACACCACGTGGAGGAAGCTGTCGCGCAGCGTGACGGTCGCGGTGGGGTCGTCGGGATGGTCGAGGTCGGGGACGGCGATCGCATCGCTGGTGAGCTGGATCGCGGGGTTGCGCGGGGACGCGGTGAGATCCTGCGAGAGGTGGTCGATGCGCTCCCAGCTCCCGCCGTTCCACACCGCCAACATGATCTCGGAGGCGCTGTCGTTCCAGTTGCGCTGCCAGACCACCGCCACCTTGCCGGTGAGCTCGTCGGCGGCGACCTGGATCTGGGTGTCGGACGTGCCCGGCATCGCGAGCGGGAACGGGACGACGCTGCGCACGACCTCGGCGCCGTTCTGCTCGCCGGTCAGCACCAGCCCCTCGGCCCCCGCGGTGCCCTTCCACAGCACGCCGTTGCGGTCGAGGTAGTACGGGTTCGCGGCGAGCGCGGCGGAAGCGCCGAGGAGCAGCAGGCAGGTCAGGAAGGCTCTGCGCATCGCTCCCTCACGCTTTCAGGTTGATCACTTCCCGCACGTTGAACGCGCGCAGGAAGGACTTCATCCCGCGGAAGTCGGGGTAGTGCTCGGCGAGCGACTGCAGGTAGTGCTCGCTCGCCTCCTCGTCGCCGGCGTCCATCGCCGCGTCGGCGAGGAGCATGAGCGTGTTACGCGCCACGGTCGGGTGCTTGAACTGGTGCGCGAGCTTGAGCGCCTGCTCGCCCCAGGTGCGCGCCTCGTCGAAATCGCCGCACTGCAGCGAGCCGTAGCAGAGGTCCTGGTAGACCTCGGCGAGGTACTGGCGGGCGCCGACCGTCTCGATCGCCGCCGCGGCGTCGCGGCAGAGCGTCATGCCCTGCTCCGAGCGGCCGGTGCACATCATGCAGTAGCCGAGGTTGTCGCGGATGATCGCCCGGCCGATCGCATCGACGTGGTCTTCGCCCGCGAGCGTGAGAGCGAGCTCGAACTGCTCGCCCGCCTCCGCGAAGTGCGAGTCGAGGAGGGCGAGCGTGCCGTGCTCGTTGGCCGACGCCGCCATCGCCCGCGGCTCGGGGCAGGCGCGCGCCAGCTCGGTGGCGCGGCGCGCGTAGGCGAGGGCGCGGTTGATGTTGCCGTCGGCCTTGTAGACCTGCGCGGTGTAGTACGCCGCCATCCAGGCGGTGAACGGGTCGCGCACCCGCATCAGGACCGACTTCAGCTCGCTGACCGCGCCGTCGAGCCGGTCGAGCTCGAGGAGGACGACGCAACGGTTGCAGAACGCGCGGTCGGACAGCTCGCGGTCGCCGGCGCGCTTGGCCTCGTCCTCGGCGGCGGTGAACAGGGCAAGCGCCCGCTCCAGCCGCCCGTGCGAGAACGCCCGCTGGGCGAGCCGGGTCAGACGGAGATAGCGATCCGTGGCGCCTGTCACTGGCCGCGCTCCCTCTGCCGGTTGCGCTTGAACTCGACGAACTCGACGACCTCGTCTTGCTCGGCGCGAGGCAGGATGCGGAACGATTCTAGCAGGTTCGACTCCTGCAGGGTCAAGCCCTGCTGGACGAGGTCGCCGAAGAACTGCCCGAGCGACATCTCGAAGGCCTGGAGCAGGCGGAAGAGGACGTCGAGGGAGACGCGGTACTCGCCCTTCTCCATCCGCGACAGGTCCGACTGCTGGATGCCAATTTGACGTGCCAGCTCGGTCTGTGTGAGGTTGCGCTCCTGCCGGTACTGGCGGACGCGTTGACCCACCGACGCGGTGGGAGGCAGCGAGCGGTTCAGACCTTTCACGGTATCCTTGTCGCCCTCGGCCTCTTCTGCTAGTGTTCGCCGGGGACGTGGCTCTATGCTAAGGCCCCATAGAGGTGGTGTCAAGGGAGTGACGGGCGCACCGAAGTGATGGAAATCCCACGGCAGGTGTGGCGCTGGCGCCGCCTCGTCGGAGAGCTCGCAAGGCGGGACTTCAAGGCCCGTTACGCGGGGTCGGCGCTGGGGGCGGCATGGTCGGTTCTCGAGCCCCTGGTCCAGTTCGGGCTCTACCTCACGGTGTTCTCCTACTTCCTTGGCATGCGTCTTGAAGGGCGGCCCGGCGTGGGAATGTTCGGGCTCTACCTCATCAGCGGGCTGGTGCCGTTCATGGCGTTCCAGGAGGCGATCGGCCGGGCGACCGGCCTCGTGCGCGAGCGCGCACAGCTCGTGCGCCACGTCAACGTGCCGCTCGAGGCGCTGGTCGCCGGCACGCTCGCGGCGGTGTTCGCCCGCCACGGGGTGGCGCTGGTGCTGATCCTCGGCGTGGCGGTGGCGTGGGGGACGGCGACACTGGCAGGGCTGCCCTGGCTGCTCGCCGGGCTGGTCGTGCTGGCGGTCGGCGTCTTCGGCCTGGCGCTCGCACTGACCGTGGCGGGCGCGTTCCTGCCCGACCTGGCGCAGATCGTCGGCACCGCCACCACGGTGCTGTTCTTCCTCACCCCGGTCGTGTACGAGGCGAAGGTGCTGCCGCGGTCGCTGGCGGGCTACGTCGTGCTCAACCCGATGTGGGGCGCTCTGCGCTGCTTCCGCGTCGCGCTCGTCGGCGAGCGGCCGGACCCCGCCTCGTTCGCGGTCGCAGCCGCGACCGCCGTGCTCCTGTTCGCGCTCGGCTCGGTCGTGTTCGCCGCGCGCCGCCGGCAGGTGCCCGACTTGGCCTAGGCTTGAACCCTCTGGCGAGCGCCAGAACGGAGGAATCGTGATGAAGCACAGGAGTGCAGCGCTGTTCGCGGGAGCGATGCTGTTGCCCGTCCTCGGGCTGGCGCAGGCGATCCAGAGGCCGCCGATGCCGCCGCTGCCCGGCCCCGGCGGGACGCCGGGCGCCGGCCAGCCGCCGCAGGGGACGGCGCCGATGACGGCGCCCGACGGCTTGCCGCAGACGCAGTTCCGCACCCAGACCTACGAGGACTGGCTGAAGTGGTACTACCAGATCTACAAGATCCCGAAGAAGGACGCGATCCCGCTCGGCGGCCGGCGCGTGCACCCGAGCCGTCTCCTCGAGACCGTCGTCGAGATCGTCGACGAGGAGGGCGACAACTACCTGGTCCGCAACCTCCCGCCCGAGGACCCGCAGGCGTCCGGCCACCCGGCCTGGCTGCGCAACGAGAAGA
>DATIYW010000254.1:0-15066 GCA_035517415.1 Thermoanaerobaculaceae bacterium | reverse complement strand
GTGCTGTACCGGCTCCCCGACCCGACCCGCGTGATTCCGGGTCACGGCCCGGAGACCACGATCGGCGAGGAGAAGGCGGGCAACCCGTTCGTGGCCGGCCAGGACGCATGACCCGCGACGGCGCGGCGGAGCGCCGGCGCCGACCGGCAGAACCCCGAGCCCCCGCCGTGCGTTTGATCTGCCGGAGGGTCTCACCGTGAAGAACACGACGATCGCCCTGGCAGCCGCGGCGGTGGCGAGCATCGCGCTCGGCGCCGACCGCCGCACGCTCGAGCTCACCCGCCCCGCCGACGCGGTGCAGACGGTGGAGATCCAGGCCGGCGTGGGCGACGTCGACGTCTCGTCCGGCCCCGGCGACACGGTCTCGATCCACGTCGAGGTCCGGCCAAAAGGGGCGCACTTCTGGAGCTCGAACCGGACCGACCTCGACGCGCTCGAGGTCGCGGCCGAGACGCGCGGCAGCACGCTCGTGCTTCGCATCAGCCCGGAGCGACGCCACGACCTCGAGATCGGCGAGGACTGGACGGTGCGCCTCCCCGCGCGCCTCGGCCTGCGGGTCAAGCTCGGCGTCGGCGACGTGCACGTCCTCGACATGACCGGCGACATGAAGGCGGAGGTCGGGGTCGGCGATGTCAAGATCGAGGGGAGCTACGACGCCTTCGGCGACGTCCACGCGTCGTGCGGCGTCGGCGACGCGACGCTCCGCACGCCCGCCGGGCGGAGCGAGGGCGAGGGGTTCATCGGCCACTCGCTGCGCGCGAGCGGGCCGGGCAAGGCCGACATCGAGGTGTCGGCCGGCGTCGGCGACGTGACGATCCGCCTGCGTTGAGCCGCCCGGACTCGCACCCCGGCGGCAGTCCGGCCCACCCGCGGCCGTCGCCCGTTGCGGCGGGCATCCAGAGTCTAGCGCGTGGCCGACGAGATGGCCGGGAACCTGGCGGCGTCGGCCTCCAGCTCGCGCACGATGCGGCGTAGGTCCGCCGTCGTCACCCTGACGTCCCGCACCGCCCGCGGCGGCACGCCGAACTCGCGGCGGAACGCCGCCGTGAAGTGGCTGTGGGTGTCGAAGCCGAGGTCGAGCGCCAGCGTCGTGAGGTCGGCGCCCGACGACCACAGCAGGTGGAGCGCCTCACGTAGCCGCAGGCGCGTGCGGTAGCGGTGGATCGTCAGGCCGGTCTCGCGCCTGAAGCTGCGGCAGAGGTGGAACGGCGACGCGTGCAGGGCGACGGCGATCTCGGCGAGCGAGAGCTGCTCCTTGAACCGCGCCGCGAGCAGCACCTGCGCCGCCGCCACCAGCGCCTTGCGCCGCTCCGGCTCGTGCCGCACCGGCAGCGCTTCCGCCTCGCCGGCGCGGTAGGCGAGGGCGACCACCTCGTCCACCAGGTGTAGTGCGGTCTCCTCCGCCGCCAGCGCGTTGGGCGCGCCCGCCTCGGTGAGGTGGCGCACCAGCAGCCGCTCGCGGAGCAGCGCCCGCGACGAGATCGCCACATGCGTCACGGCGAACGGCCGCCCCGGGTGGTCGGCGACGCGCGCGTCGTGGCGGCTCGCCATCTCCACCAGCACGTCGCCGCGCACCGCGATCGCGCTCCCCGAGTCGCACCATCCGACCGGATGCCGAGTCGTGTACTCCAGCCCCGCGTTGTGGAACAGCACCCGGTTGGAGTCGATCAGCGACCGCCGCCCCTCCTGGAGCAGCTCGAACGCCCCCGAGTGGGGGAAAGCGACGAGGTGCAGGGTCTGCCTCTGCACCCGCTTCTCGCTGTGCGGCCCCGCCCGGCAGCGGTAGTTGCTGATCTCGAGCAGCTCGCTGGCGAACAGGCGCTCGACCTGCAAGTTCGAGAGCGGATCCGGCGGGCCCGAAGGCAATGACATCGCGACTCAAGCTCCGTCGTCTGATACGTCCGCCGGCGGGCCGGGTTTCACGGCCGCACCGGCCGGGGCCGCTCCGCGCCGCGGCGCTCGGGCAAGAATCTGATAGCGCGTCCGTGGGCCAGGATCGAAGCTGGCCTCGCAGCCGCACCAACGCAAGGCTTCAGGGTGGGGTGGAAAGGGAGGACGGCATGTTCCGCTCGAGTTCGGCTCTCGCGCTCGCCGCGCTGCTGGCGTCGGCGCCCGGAGCTCGAGTCTCGGCCGCCTTGCCCCTCGTCGACCCCGACGCGCTGTTCGCGGCGGAGAACTGGCCGGCGGTCGAGAAGGCGTACGTCGAGATCGCGCGCGTCAATCCCGACGACGCGATGGCGTTCTTCCGCGTCGCGATCGCCCGGCTCCACCTCGGCAAACCCGCCGCAGCGGTGACCGATCTCATGCACGCGGAGGCGCTCGGATGGCCGGCGCCGCAGACCGCGTTCCGCCTCGCCTGCGCCTACGCGCTGCTCGGTCGGCGCGAGCTCGCGCTCGACCAACTCGAGCGCGCCAACCGGGCCGGGTTCTCGCGGGTCCAACTGCTGCGTGACGAGCCGGAGCTCGACGCGGTGCGCAAGGAAGCGAGGTTTGCGGCCGCGCTCGAGGGCGCCGACCGCAACCTGCGCCCCTGCGCCTACGACCCCGCGTACGCGCAGTTCGACTTCTGGGTCGGCGAGTGGGACGTCAGGCCAGCCGGCGCGCCGGAGAGCACGCCGCCCGCCTCCAGCGTGATCTCGAAGGTGCTCGACGGCTGCGTCGTACTGGAGAGCTGGTCGGGGCAGGATCGCGGGCAGAGCTTCAACATCTTCGACAAGACCGAGGGGCGGTGGCATCAGACCTGGGTGGACACCACCGGCGGCCTGCATGAGTACTGGGGCAGGCGCGAAGGGGACTCGATGGCGTTCACCGGCGAGGTGGCGGAGTCCCCGGGTCAGCCCCGCTTTCCGACCCGGATGACGTTCACGCGGCAGGGTCCGGACCGCGTTCGGCAGTTCTCGGAGACATCGAAGGACGGAGGGAGGACGTGGGTTCCCAACTACGACCTGATCTACACGCGGCGCGCGCCGGCGGCGAGGTGAGGATGCGCACGCCAGCCGCGCGCGTGGGGGTCGGTCGGGCGCTCCGGTGCTGACCGGGACGCCCAGGGAGGGCGGTATGGCGGAGTACACGTGTCCGTACTGCGGCAGACCCACGCTGCACTTCAACGTCAGCCGGTCCGCCGAGGCGGCGGGCGTCACGCGCACGACGATCTACAACTGGATGAGCCGCGGCCTCGTCCACTGGGTCGCCCGACCGAGCGGCCGCCGGTTGATCTGCTCGAACTCGCTGCTGCGCAGCCGGTGACGCCGTGCGCGCGCCGGCCGCGGTCGACGCGGCGGGGCGTTGCGGCGGCCGGGGCGTCGCCCGAGGTCTCGCCGGCGCCGCGCTCGCGATCCTCGCTCCGGCGATCACGCTCGGGCTGCCGCCCGGCGGCGCGGACGGGCGCGGGCCGCTGGCGCCGACCGATAGCGTGTCCGGCCGGGCGCTGCCGGACGACGCGCTCTTCTTCCTGCGCCTCGCCGCCAACGCGCGGAGCGCGGCGGCCAAGCCGCACGTGGACGCGGCGCTCGCGCCGCTGCTCAAGGTCCGCCTGTTCGAGGCGTACGACCTCGCCCGCCGGCAGGTGAGCCTGGAGCCGCGCTGCGGCGCGCTGTTCGGGAACTTCGGCGCCGCCGGCGCCGAGTCGCTCGCGCGCACCCGCTACCGCAGCGGCGAGGGGCTGGCCGGGTGCCTCCGCCAGGCCGCCGCGTTCACCTGCGTCGGCTGCCTGCAGACGGTGCTCTGCCCGGCGTTCTCGAACCTCGACACGGTGAACGCTGCGGCGATCCTCATCCACGAAGCGCTGCACCAGGCGGGCCTGCCGGAGCGCCCCCCGACGCCGGACGCGATGAGCTCCCTCGAGATCACCCGCGTGGTGGAGACCAGCTGCGCTCTCTAGCCGGGCGCCCGGTCGCGGGCGCTCGGCACCCGCGCCACCGGCAGCGATCCGCCGCGGCTTTCGATCCAGAAGCACCGCGGCCGCAGGCGCGGGGCACGGCTGCGTCGAACCGCACGAAGATCCGGCCGATCGGTCCGTGTCCATTCCGATGCACCGGAATTCGGTAATCCGGACGAACCGGGCGGTGGAGTGTCCAGAAGCGGCCACTTTCCGATGGCACGCGAGTTGCGAAGGTAAGGTCTGCGCGAGACGGAGTCTCATTCGAGAACGAGTGAGCGTGAAGCGTTTCGCGAGGACGAACGGGGCACCCCTGCGACTCGGTCCGCGGCCGCGTCGCACCGGCGACCCGGACGGGCACCGCCGGGCCCTCGCGGCGGCGCGACGAAGGGAGGAAGAAATGAGACGTTATGCCGTAACCGGGATCCTGATTGCACTGGCCGCGCTTCCAGCGCTGGCGCAAAACCCGACCGCGACCCTCGCCGGACACGTCAGCGACGGACGCCTCGCCCTGCCGGGCGTGGCCGTCACCGTGACCTCGCCGTTCCTCCAGGGGACCCGCGGCACCACCTCCAACGCGGACGGCGACTACATCCTCAAGTTCCTGCCGCCGGGCGACTACCAGGTCAAGTTCGAGCTCCAGGGTTTCCAGACCATCGACACCACGGTCAAGCTCACCGCGGCGCAGACGCAGAAGCTCGACGCGACGATGCCGCAGGCGAAGGTGGCCGAGGAGGTGACGGTCACCGGAACGGCGGAGACGATCTCCGCCGGCGAGACCGCGTCCACCACCTACGAGAGCCAGCTCGTCAACAAGCTGCCGATCCCGCGCGACATGGAGAACTCCGTGCTGCTCTCGCCCGGGGTCAACGCCAACGGCCCCGCCGGGGCGATCACGATCTCCGGCGCGCAGTCGTACGAAAGCCTCTACCTCGTCAACGGCGTGGTCGTCAACGAGAACCTGCGCGGCCAGCCGCTGGACCTCTTCATCGAGGATGCGATCCAGGAGACCACGACCTCGACGTCGGGGATCTCCGCCGAGTACGGGCGCTTCGCCGGCGGTGTGGTGAACACCCTGACGAAGTCGGGCGGCAACGACTTCCACGCCTCGCTGCGGGTCAACCTCGACAACGACAAGTGGACGGCGAAGTCCCCGCTCACCGTGACCCGCGAGGACAAGATCAACGAGACGTACGAGGGCACGCTCGGCGGCTTCGTGCTCAAGGACCGGCTCTGGTTCTTCCTCGCCGGGCGCGATCGCGACACCAGCAACGCCGAGCAGACCTACCTCCTCGACCTCCCCTACACCGCGACCGAGAAGCTCACGCGCTACGAGGGCAAGCTCACGTTCTCGCTCAACCCCAATCACCGCCTGGTCGGGTCGTACATGTACAAGCTGTCCAAGGACGGCAACTACGGCTGGCCCGGCCTTCCGTTCATGGACCTCGCCAGCGTCTACGACCGCCAGGAGCCCGAGAACCTCGGCGCGCTCGACTACACCGGCGTGCTGACCGACAACTTCTTCGTCGAGGGGCAGTACTCGGCGCGCCACTTCACGTTCGAGAACGGCGGCACCCGCTTCACCGACCTCGAGCGCGGCACGCCGATCTGGGACCTCAACAACACGAACGGGATCTACAACTCGGCGGCGTTCTGCGGCGTCTGCCCCGGCGCCAACGAGAAGCGCGACAACCGCGACTACATCGGCAAGGGCTCGTGGTTCCTCTCGACGCCCGGCCTCGGGTCGCACGACGTGGTGTTCGGCGTCGACCGCTTCGAGGACAAGATCAACGTCAACAACTACCAGTCGGGATCGAGCTACTGGCTCGGCGACGACAACATCATCCTCCGCAACGGCCAGATCTACCCGCAGTTCTTCGGCGGCTCCGACGCCTCGCTGGTGGTCTGGTGGCCGATCTTCGCCTTCTCCCGCGGCGACAACTTCCGCACCGACTCGCTCTTCGCCAACGACAAGTGGCGATTGAGCAACAACTGGAGCTTCAACGTCGGCGTGCGTTACGACAAGAACCACGGCGAGGACGCGGACGGCCACATCGTCTCCGACGACCACAAGGTCAGCCCCCGCCTCGGCGTCACCTTCGATCCGACCGGGAACAGCGAGTGGCAGTTCGACGCGGGATACGCGAAATACGTGACCGCCCTGGCCAACTCCAACAACCTCGGCGCCGGCGCCGCGCGTGCGGGCACGCCGTCGATCCTCGTCTACCTCTACGACGGCCCGGACATCAACGCCGACCCCAACGCCGCCACCCTGCTCACCCCGGCGCAGGCGATCGACCAGGTGTTCGGCTGGTTCAACTCGCTCACCCAGGCGCAGAAGAACGCGCTGCTGGTGCAGTCCACGATCCCCGGCATCGGCATCCAGATCCCGCACTCGCTCGCCTCGCCGAGCGCCGACGAGGTCACCCTCGGGTTCACCAAGAAGCTCGGCAGCGCCGGCCTCCTGAGGGTCGACTACGTCGACCGCCAGTTCCACGACTTCTACGTGTTCCGCACCGACGGCACGACCGGCCAGACGGTCGACCCGAACGGCTTCCCGACCGACATCACCTACGTCGAGAACAACGACAGCGTCGAGCGCAAGCGCTACGACGCGGTGCAGGTCCAGGGCTCGTACCGCCTCTCCTCGGCCGTCAACGTGGGCGGCAACTACACCTGGTCCCACCTACGCGGCAACTTCGTCGGGGAAAACGCCGGCTCCGGGCCGATCGCACCGAGCGACCTGCAGTACCCCGAGTACCACCAGCAGTCGTGGTACAACCCCGAAGGCGACCTGCCCCAGGACCAGCGCCACCGCGCCCGCGTGTGGGGCGTCTGGGACTTCCTCAACACCGGGCACAACCGGCTCTCGGTGAGCCTGCTGCAGGCGTTCGACTCCGGCGTCCCCTACGGCGCCGCGTCGACCTCGGGGATCATCATCGGTCCCTACGTCACGAATGCCCCGGCGTACGTCGCGCCGCCGGCGACCGTCAACTACTGGTTCACGCCGCGCGACCGCTACCGCACCGACAACGTGTACAGCACCGACATCGCGCTCAACTACGCGTTCCGGCTGCCCTCACTCGGACCCGACCTCGAGTTCTTCCTCTCGCCGCGGGTGACCAACGTGTTCAACCGGCATGCCGTGGTCAACACCAACACCACGGTCTTCACCGCCGCCAACCCCGGGCACGGCCTGTCCCGGTTCAACCCGTTCACGGCCAAGCCGATCGAGTGCCCGCAGGCCGACAGCGCGGCGCAGTGCCAGGCGCTCGGTGCGAACTGGCAGCTCGGTCCGAACTTCGGCCAGCCGCAGACCGCGACCACCGCCACCACCGCGGGTGACTTCCAGGCTCCGCGCACCTTCCTCGTGTCGCTCGGCGTCCGCTTCTAGGCGCCACGACCGAGGTCCTTCCTGTCCTCTGCCGCCCCGGCCGGCCGCCGGGGCGGCCTTTTTTTCGGGGTCAGGACGAACGAAACCGGGATCCAGCTCGATCCCCTCCGGCCCGGCTGGGCTGGATCACTCCTGGAGGAGCCAACCGCCCCGCGGGGGCGGGCTCTGCGCGGTCGGGGAGCAACTGCCGGGCCCTGGTCCCAGTCGTCAGGTCTGCAGGACGCCCCAGCGAAACGGCGACAGCTCGCCCTGGTGGGCGCACGCCTCGATGCACGCGCTCACCACCTCGCGGGTGCGGCGCGGGTCGAGGATGCCGTCGACCCACAGCCGCGCGGCGGCGTAGCGGGGGTCGACGGTGGCGTCGTAGCGCGCCCGGATCTCGTCGAGCAGCGCCCGCCGCTCCGCCTCGCTCACCTCACGCTTGCCGACCTGGAGCTGGAGCAGCGTCTGCGCCGCCTGCTCGCCGCCCATCACGGCGATGCAGGCCGACGGCCAGGCGAAGATGAAGCGCGGCCCGTAGGCCTTGCCGCACATCGCGTAGTTGCCCGCGCCGTACGAGTTCCCGACCACGATCGTGATCTTGGGGACGGCCGCGTTGGCCACCACGTGGACCATCTTGGCACCGTCCTTGATGATCCCCTCGCGCTCCGCGCGCGAGCCG
Source organism: Thermoanaerobaculaceae bacterium (assembly GCA_035517415.1). GTDB lineage: Bacteria > Acidobacteriota > Thermoanaerobaculia > Thermoanaerobaculales > Thermoanaerobaculaceae > DATIYW01. The sequence goes on along the minus strand of DATIYW010000254.1, from coordinate 7,134 downwards.
ACCATGAACCCGGTCACGTCCTGGAGGAAGAGCAGCGGGATCCCCTTCTGGTTGCACAGCTCGACGAAGCGCGCGCCCTTGTCGGCGGCGTCGGCGTAGATCACGCCGCCGATCTGCATCTCGCGGTCCTTCGGGTCGAGACCACGCTTGCGCGCGACCACGCCACGCTGGTTCGCGACCACGCCCACCGCCCACCCGCCGATCCGCCCGGTGCCGCAGACCAGGGTGCGGCCGGAGGTGGCCTTGTACTCGTCGAGCGCGGAGCCGTCGAGCAGGTGGGCGAGCAGCGCGTAGGTGTCGTAGGGGCGGGAACGGTCGACGCCGACCGTGCCCATGACCGCGGCCGGGTCGACCGCCGGCTCCACCGCCTCGCGGCGGTCGAACGGCGCCAGGCGCGGCGTCGCGAGCTGGCCGACCCGGGCGCGGATCGCCGCCAGGCACGAGGCGTCGTCGGGGAAGCGGTCGTCGACCACCATCGAGACGTCGGTCATCACCTCCGCGCCGCCGAGCGCCTCGCTGCCGATCTGCTCGCCGATCGCCGCCCGCACCAGCGCCGGCCCGGCGAGGAAGATCGAGCCGGTGCCCTCGACGATCAGCGCCTCGTCGGACATGATCGGCAGGTAGGCGCCGCCGGCCACGCACGGCCCCATGATCGCGGCGACCTGGTAGATCCCCGCCGCCGAGAGGCGCGCGTTGTTGTAGAAGACCCGCCCGAAGTGCTCCTTGTCGGGGAAGATCTCGTCCTGCAGCGGGAGGAACACGCCCGCCGAGTCGACCAGGTAGACCAGCGGTAGGCGGTTCTCCAGCGCCACCTCCTGCGCTCGCAGGATCTTCTTGCAGGTGATCGGGAACCACGCCCCCGCCTTGACCGTGGAGTCGTTCGCCACCACCACGCAGCGCCGCCCCGCCACGGTGCCGACGCCGGTGACGCAGCCGGCCGCGGGCGCGCCGCCGAACTCGGCGTACATCTGCCAACCGGCGAAAAGGCCCAGCTCGAGGAACGGCGTGCCCGGGTCGAGCAGCGCCGCGAGGCGCTCGCGCGCGAGCATCTTGCCCTGCGCGGTCTGCCGCTCGGCGGCCCTGCTGCCGCCGCCCTCGCGCAGGCGCGCCTCCTCCGCGGCGAGGGCATCCCACGCCGCGCTCCAGTGCGCGAGGTTGTCCTTGAACGCGACGTTGCGCCGAACCGCTCCCGCAAGTGACCCCATGGCCCCCCCTGCTGATCGTGACCGGGAAAGCCTAGCTCACATTCCGCGCCAGCGGGTCCCGATTCGGGAGTGCGGAAGTGCGGAGGGGGCGAAGAGAAACGGGAGGGCCGGCGGACCGGCCCTCCCGGAATCACGCCGTGGAACGAGTCCGCGCTAGGGGTGCTGCCACCAGATCGTGAGCGAGCCGGGCGGCGGCAGCGGGCAGGTGTCGTAGAGCGTGTCGCCCTCGTGCCCCGAGATCAGCACCGCGCTGCCGTAGTTCCACCCGCCGCCGTGGTGGAAGACGTTGTTGTCGCACTCGGTGAACCACGCCGAGAGGTTCTGCGCGCCGAAGCCGACGTCGCCGCCGAACGCTTCGCCCACGCCGTTCCAGATGTTCATCGTGGTGTGGTAGCCGTAGGTGCCGCGCAGGCCGTCGAAGATCGTGAACCAGACGTCGAACGGCGTGTCCGGCGACTTGTAGTTGAAGCCGTAGGGGTCGCCGGGCGCCGGGATCACGTCGCACGACTGCCAGATCACGTAGTCGGTGATCTCGCCAGGGTCGTGGTAGCCGCCGAATCCGGTGATCTTCGGCAGGTCGATCACGTCGCAGCAGTTCATCAGCGTCGAGATGATCCACTGCCCGCCGTGCCCCTCGATCAGCGCCATGTTGACCGAGCCGGGGAAGTACGGGCTCTGGTCGGTCGGCGGGCTGCCGGCGGGTTCCCACAGCCACGGGTAGTTCCAGTAGAACTGGAAATCGTTCACGGGCGGCAGCGACGGGAGCCAGAAGCGGAGTGCCCCGTTCGCCGCGTCGATGTTCGAGCCGAACCCCTGCGCGTCGATCAGCCAGCCGGGATCGTCCTGGCGCAGCACGTAGCGGCCGTACTTGACATCCGGCGGCTGCTGGCAGACGAGCGCCGGCAACTCGGTCCCGGGCGTCGCGAAGATCGGCTGCGGCCCCTGGGTCGGCGGGTGGTTGAGGATCGGCTCCGGGGTGTCCTGCACCGCCGGGACCAGCCAGTTCATCCCCGCCTTCATCCCGGTCGGCCCGACGATCAGCACGTCGAACAGGAAGGCGGGCTGCACGATGCCCTGGCCCTGCTCGTAGTAGATCAGGTCGATCGACTGCAGCCTCCCGGAGAGCCCGACCGCGGTCGGATCGGCCGCCGGGGAGGCGCCGCCGGCGCCGGGGTTGGCGCCGTCATGGCCGTCGTGGGCGCCCCTCGTCGTCACCGGGTACGGGAACTGCTGGAGGAAGAGCTTGAGCGCCTGGTCCTCGGAGATGATCCGCACGCGCTTGCCGCGCGGGTCGATGCCGCGCAGGTCGATCACCCCGCCCGCCACCCCCTGCGCGCCGACGTCGATGTCGAGGATCGAGTCCGGCCCGAGCACCGGCAGGCCGTCGAGCTTGCGGACGAACTGGACGCTCTTGAGCACGTCGTGCGGCGCGCCGAGCTGCACCGCGGGCAGGGTGCTCGCTCCCCTGGCGGTCGCGCCGGGCGATGACGGCGTCGGCATCGTTCCCTGCTCGGTGGTGAGCGTCGTCTCGCCGTCCGGCACGAACGGCGGCTGGCCCTTGCCGGAGAAGCAGAGGCTGCGGATCCACCGCTCGGCCATGCCGAGCGCCGGCCCCTTGCCCCGGCCGGTGTGCGAGTCGGTGGTCAGCGCCGCCAACCCGGCGAGGTCCGGGAACACCTTCACGCTGCCGTCCGCGAACAGCATCCGCACCACCCCGTTGGCGTCCTCGAACGCCATCGGGCCGGCAGCCGGACCGGCGGCCGGCGACGGTCCGCCGACCGGCTTGAGGTCGAAGAACTCCGCGATCGAGGCCGCGCAGCTGGCGTCGACGAGCGGAGGTAAGAGGTTGTAGATATGGAGGTTGTGATGGCCTTCATCGTCGTCCGCAAAAGCAGGAAGGACGACGAGCACTGCCGTCAAGAGCGAGAACGCGACGACCGGCAGACGGCGCCGCCGGGGGATTCTCTGGCCCATGGTCTGTCTCCCTTCGTCCAAGGACGACGCGCTTGCGCCGCAAGCTATTTCAGAGATTCGACTTACGACGCCGCCAGGGTGATCCGTGTCACACCTCCACGGAAACGGCGGCGAAGACGCCGCCGACCTCGGGAGGTTCGGCCGCCTGCCTGGCCTAGGGCCGTGCACCGCACGGAAATCGCGACCATGTTGCGATTACCTCCGGCGGAGTGGGGCTTGTCAAATTCGGAATTTTCGGTCATGATTTCTCAGTTGACGCTGGTGGGAGCCGCCGCCAACCGACCGCAACGCCAGGGAGAACCATGAAGATCACGGCCACGGAAGAGTACGGGATGCGCTGCATGATGCGGCTCGCACTGCGTTCCGGCCAGACCGTGTCGCTCACCGAACTGGTCGCGGACGAGGGCATCGCCGTGCCGTTCGCGGCCAAGGTGCTGCTGCGGCTGCGCCGCGCGGGGCTGGTGGCCGCGACGCGGGGCCGCCACGGCGGCTACATGCTGACGGCGCCGCCCGAGCAGATCACCGTGCTGCGGATCCTCGACGCGCTCGGCAAGCCGCTCTACGACTCCACGTTCTGCCGCGCCCACGGCGCGCCGCACGCCGCCGACTGCACCCGCATCACCGACTGCTCGCTGCGCCCGGTGTGGGCGCACCTCGACGCGCTGCTGCGCCAGTTCTTCGCCAAGACCACGCTCGCCGACCTCGCCGCCGACGAGCGCCGCACCGACAAGCATCTGCAGGAGCGATGGCCGCTGCTCGTGTCCGCCCAATGGGAGGCGACGACCGCCACCGGCACCACCATCGACTCGGGGAGATAGGACCGATGAATCCGACCGCGAACCCGGTGTTCACCTGTCACGACATCCGCATCCGGATCGGCGAGAAGCCGGTCGTCAAGGGCGTCGACCTCGCCGTTCAGCCGGGCGAGATCCACGCCATCATGGGGCCGAACGGCTCGGGCAAGTCGACGCTCGCGAACGGCCTGATGGGCCACCCCGCCTACGCGGTGGAAGGCCGCGTCGTCCTCAAGGGCGAGGACGTCAGCGGCTGCTCGCCGGACGAGAAGGCGCGCAAGGGGATGTTCCTCGCCTTCCAGTACCCGGTGGCGGTCCCAGGCGTCACCGTCGCTTCGTTCCTGCGCGCCGCCGTCTCGGCCGTGCGCGGCGCCGAGGTGCCGGTGCGCGAGTTCCGCAAGGAGCTGCTCGCGCGCATGGGCGACCTCGACATGGACCCGGCGTTCGCCGGGCGCTACCTCAACGACGGCTTCTCCGGCGGCGAGAAGAAGCGCCTCGAGATCCTCCAGCTGCTCATGCTCAAGCCCGCGTTCGCGCTCCTCGACGAGACCGACTCCGGCCTCGACATCGACGCGCTCAAGATCGTCGCCGAGGGGATCAACCGGGCGGCGACCGACGACACCGGAATGGTGCTGGTGACGCACTACCAGCGCCTGCTCAACTACGTGCGCCCGCATGTGGTGCACGTGTTCATGGACGGCCGCATCGTCCGCACCGGCGGGCCGGAGCTCGCCCTCGAGCTCGAGGAGCGGGGCTACGACTGGCTCGAGCCGGTGGCGGCCGCGGGAGGTGCCTGATGGCTTCCACGCCGAACGTTGCCGATATCGGGAGTGATTACGCCCGGCGTTACGGGTTCCACGATCCCGAGGAGTACTTCCAGCGCGCGGCCAAGGGCCTCAACCACGAGGTCGTCGAGATGATCTCGCGGTTGAAGAAAGAGCCCGATTGGATGCGCGAGATCCGCCACAAGGCGCTCGACACCTTCTGGGCGAAGCCGATGCCGACCTGGGGCGACACGGCGATGTTGTCCGAGATCGACTTCGACAACATCACGTACTACGTTCGCGCCACGGAGAAGCAGGGCGAGAGCTGGGAGCAGGTGCCGGAGAACATCAAGCGCACCTTCGATCGGCTCGGCATCCCGGAGGCGGAGCGCAAGTTCCTCGCCGGCGTCTCGGCGCAGTACGAGTCCGAGGTGGTGTACCACTCGGTCAAGGAGGAGCTCACCAAGCAGGGCGTGATCTTCCTCGACATGGACTCCGGCCTGCGCGAGCACGAGGACATCGTCCGTCAGCACTTCGCCACCGTGATCCCGGCCGCCGACAACAAGTTCTCGGCGCTCAACACCGCCGTGTGGTCGGGCGGCTCGTTCATCTACGTGCCGAAGAACGCCGAGGTGGCGATCCCGCTGCAGGCGTACTTCCGCATCAACGCCGAGCGGATGGGGCAGTTCGAGCGCACCCTGATCATCGCCGACGAGGGCGCCAAGGTCCACTACATCGAAGGGTGCACCGCTCCGACCTACTCGACCAACTCGCTCCACTCCGCGGTGGTCGAGCTGATCGCCAAGAAGGGCGCGCGGATCCGCTACACGACGATCCAGAACTGGTCCAACAACGTCTACAACCTCGTCACCAAGCGCGCCGTCGCCCACGAGGACGCGGTGGTGGAGTGGGTCGACGGCAACATCGGCTCGAAGCTGACGATGAAGTTCCCCGCCGTCATCCTCAAGGGCGAGCGCGCCCACGGCGAGGTGCTGTCGATCGCCTTCGCCGGGCCGGGCCAGCACCAGGACGCCGGCGCGAAGATGACCCACCTGGCGCCGAACACCACGTCGAAGATCACGTCGAAGTCGATCTCAAAGGACGGCGGCCGCGCCTCCTACCGCGGCCTGGTCAAGGTGCGCAAGGGCGCGCACGGCTGCAAGACCTCGGTGCAATGCGACGCCCTGCTGATCGGCGACACCGCCCGCACCGACACCTACCCGACGATGGAGATCGCCGAGGACCAGGTGCGCGTCGAGCACGAGGCGCGGGTCTCGAAACTGGGCGACGAGCAGCTCTTCTACCTGCGCTCCCGCGGCCTGAAGGACGAGCAGGCGCGCCTGATGATCGTCAACGGCTTCATCGAGCCGTTCGTCAAGGAGCTGCCGATGGAGTACGCGGTCGAGCTGAACCGGCTGATCGAGCTCGAGATGGAGGGCTCCGTTGGCTAGGCGAATACAGGGGTCAGGGACCAGGGGCCAGGGGTCGGTGCCCCCGCCCGCATCCGGTTCGCACTCGCCGTCGAATGGGATCCGGCGTCTCGGCCGTGCCGGCTCAGTTGCCGGCCCCCGGCCCCTGACCCCCGGCCCCGCTTTGGAGGGAGGGCGGCGATGAGCGCACGTCCTGAACCCTCGGCCCCGACCATCGCGCTCGAGCATCTGGAGGAGCTGTCGCGGTCGGCAGGCGAGGGTAAGTCCTTGCTGGCCATGCGGCGGCAGGCGCGCGAGGCGCTGTCGCCGCTCGAGCTGCCCGACCGCGCCCAGCACCTGTGGCGCTACACCGCGCCGACGCGATTCGTGCCGGCCGTCGACCCGACCGCGATCGCCCCGGCGGCGGTCGCGCCGGCGTGGCGCCTCGACGAGCAGCTCGCCGCCGCGGCGCTGGTGGCGGGCGGCGCGCTGCGCCTGGTGCAGGTCGAGGACGCGGCGCGCAGGGCCGGCGTGGTGGTCGAGGACCTCCACCGCGCCGACGCCGGCGGCCGGCTCGGCGCGCTCGTCCCCGCCGGTCACGGGTTTGCCGAGGCGATCAACGCCGCCGCCTGGCGCGGCGGGGTGCTGATCCGCGTCCCCGCCGGCGTGACGCTCGAGCACCCGATACGCATCCGCATCGTCGCCGGCGCCGCCTCGCTCCCGCGCATCGTCGTGATCGCCGGCGAGGGGAGCTCGTTCGAGGTGGTCGAGGGGCACGTCGGCGGCGAGACCGACCCTGCGCTTACGCTCGGCGTGAGCGAGATCTTCGTCGGCGCCGGTGCGGACGTACGCTCCGGCCTGGTGCAGCGCTGGGACCCGGGGGTCACCGTCCAGCTCCCCACCCGCGCCGTGGTCGGCGCCGGCGCCCGCTTCCAGATGTCGCTCGCCTCGTTCGGCGGCGCCGTGTTCAAGGCCGACGTCGGCGCGA